>CAYNFH010000063.1:0-27994 GCA_964396385.1 uncultured Chthonomonadaceae bacterium
AAGTCGATGCCGGACTCGTCGCCCACCTGGCGCAGCACCTCGTCCAGGATGGGGCGCAACTGCTCTTCCCGGATCGGCCCGCCGGGCAGGACCGTGAAGTCGAGGTCCTCGGAAAACCGGTAGGTCTCGATATAGCACTTCTTAAGGCAGGTGCCACCCTTAAATACCCATGCGTCGCAGAGAATCCGGTGCGTACCGATTCCCCAAAGCAGCCAGCCCAAGACATAGTCCTTCTCGACCACGTCTTCGCGCAGGCCCCATTCCCGTACCCGCTCCTCCAGCGCCGCCTTGCTAATCATGACACTGCTCGCGGTTCGACTACGGCGTTGGCGCGCAGGTTCCACCGCTTCACAATGGGACCTCGGGGAGGCAGAGCGGGATCAAGGAGCGCAATGCCGGAGCTTTGCAGGTGCTTGCAGCGTGCGGATACCTCCGGCGCGTCAATCTTAAGTACTTCGATGAGGTAGCCCAGCCGCTTAAAGACGGCGCGGTTACCCAGTCGCTCCGCATATTCAAGAAGAAGCTGGTCGGTGCGGTGCTCGCCGTCGAAGTAGGTCTCAAGGATCTCCGCCACATGACGGATGCCACCGCCGAGTTCCGGCTTGTCCAGCATGTCTACGAGGGTACGCGACGGATCGGAGACCGGCACCTTCACCTGCCCGCGCCAGACCGGCCGCGTGCCGAAGTGCATAGACGGCCTCAGAAAGGTGAGCCGAAACGGCGTACCCTGCAGGGTGACCCGCCGCTCGCGCACGGCTGTGCCGGTAACCACGACGATGTCCCGGAAGATCTGCTCCGTGAGGCCCCAATGCTCGCCAGCGCTCCAGCCACCGATATAGCACGGGGCGAACGTTTTCGTCGCCACCACCCAGGGATCCTCGCGCCACTGGGCCGGCACCGTCGCGCCCAAGGGCACAAGCGTATACAAGCCGCGCCGAACCCGTGCAAGCCATCCTCTTGAAGCTAGATAGGAAAGGAGCCGCCGGGCCCGGGGCAGACTGACCGACAGCAGAGCAGCAGCTTCAGCCGCCGTAAACGGGCCGGTCGCCGTATGGTGGAGGGTATCGAGGAGAAGCCGATTTGACCTCTCAATACCACTTCGTGGAGTCATGAGAGTATATTCAGAATGCATTATTGACCATCCAATCGGGCATCGGTCATATTCAATATACCATAGGGCGGGAGCAAATGCAACTACGCCGAATTGGTCCGAAGGGAACCGTCGCGCAGTAGACTCTCTTCGCTAGAAGCTGAGCGCCACCACCGTTGACTTCTGCAGATATCCTGTTAAGCTGGAACCAGCAATACCTAAGCCTCTGCAATGCCTATCCGCGCCGACAGCCCACTCGTCACGCTCATTCGAGAAATGGCCACGAACGAGCGGGTCAGTAACGAGCACATCGCCCAAAAAGCCAGCGTCCGCCTTGGCAAGGTGGTCTCCACCGATGCCGTAGCTCGCCTCCGCCGCAATCTCAGTCTCAGCCGCTCTGACTTACGCTGGAGGCGGCAACTGCGGGATGTGCTGCGGACCGATGGTCATACCTTCGATCCCGGCACAGACGCGGCCGACGATGCGGTGCGGCCGAAGCGGACCGTGCTCACGCCGGCCAAACACCCCGCTCTGAGAAAGATGAGCCGCCACTACCGCGATCTCTTGTATCGGTGGGGAGCGACCTTTGAAACCGATGTGGTTGTGGCTGCTCGGCAGGGACCCACTACGGTGAAGCTCAGTCTCACAGAGCTGCCGTTTGAACCGGAGCTTCTGTACGCCTGTTTGTGGTATGCGAGTAACATGGGAGTCGATGTCCTTGTTGTCCCCTCCTCCCAATGAACCGGGAGCTGCGCGGGTGCCAGGGGTCAGCCTGACGCGGCAGGGATTTGGCGGCAGCTAGGTCAAGCGAGACGCTCGGGCAAATGCAATGCGCCTCCGCCCGATTCTGAGTATGCGACAATATTTGCCGAGAAGCTGCGCTATTACCAGCAGCGTGCCCACAACCAGTGGTACGCGTGCGGCGTAGCGACGCTTCTGACTTTCATCCAGGCTTGCTAGGACACTCCCAGATAGTCAGGATGGTGCTTAGATAGAGACCAAGACGAATGGGATGGTTCTGCAACCACGGCAGTGTGGCTGCACCGGTCAGAATAGAATTAGGACTGTTTGGTGGCTACAACTCGTTATGTAATACATTGTACTGACAACCGCTATACGCTGATGTAAGCTGAAGTAAGCTACCCCTGATTCCTCCCCCATGACCGACCACTCAACTTCCCCACGAGGGTCTCTCCGTTCGGCGCAAGAGTCAATTGCCGCCAGCGAGCCAGACCGCAGGCCGGTCAGCGTCCGCCTGACCGCTGAAGCCCGCTCTACGCTCAAGAAGATGGCCCACCGCATTGGCATCAGCCAGTCCGCCGTTCTGGAGCTCGCCATCCGCAACTACGAGGGGTACTACGGCCGTGACGTTGAGGCCCGGGCGCGTGTCCGTACCAACTTAGGGAAGGTCCAGGTCCAGAGCTCCCGCCCGGCCCGCTTTGAGCTCGGCGAGGTCCACCTCAGCAAGCGGGCGAAGCGCGCGCTCCACGATGCTGGCATGCCTCTGCCGGACCTGCTCGGTCGCTACGTCTCTGGCGATTGGGGCGACCTGGGACGGGAGGACAAGCGCCGCATCAACCGGCAGCTTAAGGCCGGCGAGAACGTCGAGGGCGTCTACCTCTTGCCGAACAAGCGGCTCATCGTGGTTGACACCGACCAGGACCGAACCCAGACCAGCGTTATAACCTACGAGGACATCTAACACCACCTCGTCTGCCGGCCCACGGAGCGACCAAGCTGATGCGAGCGGAGCGGCTTGCACGGTCCGGAGGAATAGCACAGCGGGCTCCGTAGCTCTCTCGGTGAACACGTCATGACTTTGCTGCGGAGACAGCTATGGCCGAAGAGCGATGCCCGCATTTGCGGGTTCGGCCGGTTAAGGTCTCAGTGCGACTGTGCCTATCGCAGGTTCAGGTGCCGGAGTACCCGTGTGAATTCGGTGGTGCCGTGCTGCCTCATGCCGTAGACGGCGGACCAGCAATTGCCTACGGACCGGACGGACATCTGGTCTCACGAGAGACCTGTACGCCGCAGCGGCTCGAACAGAGGTGCCGTCCGGCACTTAGCAAGCCGGAGACGGAGCGAGGGCCAAACACACGGGCGGGTCCGAGTGAAGGAGAATTCTGAACGGTCCAACCGAGAACACCCGGGTCGATGAGATGTTCTCATGTGCGGTCGTGTCCGGCGGGACCGTGGCGCGCGGCCTGCCCCAGCGCGACGCGAGTTACGCTGCCGCGGGCAGGTCCAGCGCTCCGCCGCTTTGCTCAAGGAGCCGCATGAAGGCCTCTATGGCGGCCGGGTCGAAGTGGCTGCCGGAGCCCGCTCGGATGTGTTCCATCACCTTCGCCTTTGGCCACGCGGCTCGGTACGGCCGGTCGGAGCTCAAGGCATCCCACACGTCCACCACGGCAAAGAGGCGCGCCGAGAGCGGGATCTGCTCTCCCTTCATCCCGTGTGGGTATCCGCCGCCGTCCCACTTTTCGTGGTGATAGTAGGGGATGTCCAAGGCTGGGCGCAGGAACGAGATAGGCGAGAGCAGCTCATAGGCGAAGACCGGGTGCTTCTTCATAATTACCCATTCCTCGTCCGTGAGCTTGCCAGGCTTGAGGAGAATGTCATCCGGTATGCCCATCTTGCCAATGTCGTGCAGCAAGGCCCCCCGCCGGATGTGGACGATCTCCGCTTCCGCGATACCGGCGGAACGGGCCAGCTTCACTGTCATTTCGGTTACCCGCTGGGTGTGCCCCTCGGTCTCTTTGTCCCGCAGGTCCAGTGCTTTCGACCAGCCCTCGATGGTGGCATCGTAGGCCAGGCTCAGGTCCGTGTTGGTCCGCTCAAGCTGTTCGAACAGGCTGGCTGTTTCGATGGCAATCGCGGCCTGACCGGCTAGCGTCTCCAGGAAGTCCAGCCAGTCGGCCTCGGCTTTCAGGGGCTTACGGGTGAACACCTCCAGCACACCCTGAACCTGGCCCTTGCTCACGAGCGGCGCCGCATAGTACGAGGCGAACCCCTCGTCGGCGAAAGCCTCGGAGAACTGGAGAGTCTCTGCGAACTCCGTGAGCGACGATGCGGCAAACACCTGGCGCTCGCGGGCCGCCCGGCCGGCCAGTCCCTGGCCGAGTCGCAGCTGCCTCCTCAAAAAGCTCTGCGTGCGGAAGCCGCGGCCGCAGACATATTCAAGGGTGTGACTGTGCCGGTTCAACAGCAGGACACTGGCCGCGTCGGCGTCTTGCTGAACCTTCACCTGGTCGAGCACCAGGTCCAGGGTGCGACGGAGGTCCAGGCTGGCGGTGATGGCTGTATCGATGGTGCGCAGCGCAATCAGCCGCTTGACCTGCCGCTCATTCAGCTCTTCTGCCTCTTTGCGCTCGGTGATGTCCAGCGCCACACCCTGCACACGCACCGGTTTGCCCGTCGGGTCATAGAACGCCCTGCCACGACTACTCTGCCAGCGGACACTGCCGTCCGGCCGCACGATGCGAAATTCCAGGCTCATCCCCGATCGCTCGGCAATCGACCGCTCAATCTCCGCATTGACCCAGCCGCTGTCTTCGGGGTGGATGAGGTCACGAAAGGTCTTGCCGCTTGATCCGTAGGTTCCTGGCTCGAAGCCATTCATTCGCTCAAGCTGCGGGGAAAAAGTCTCTTCGCCGGTGACGAGGCTGGCGTCGAACGTACCCATCTCGCCAGCCTCCAGGGCCAGCCGGAGCCGCTCCTCGCTCGCCTGCAAGGCTTCTTGCGACTGCTTGTGTTCCGTAACGTCCGTAACGACGCCGACCACCCTCCATCGGCCGGTACTGAGGCGCTCGATGCGGGCTTCCTCATGCAGCCAGCGGATCTCCCCATCGGATCTCTTACAGCGGAACTCCTGGGAGTAACCGGGCTGCCCGGAGAGGATGGCCTGCATGCTGACCTGGTTCATCTGGTCTTGGTCGTCCTCAAGCTTGCTCCAGTACCAGGCGTCGGTATACGACTGACCAGGCTCCTTGTGGATGGGGAGAAACCGATAGGCGGCCTCCTCGTCCGGTATGAAGAGCTCCCACGGATACTCCCCGTCGCGTTCAATCACCAGGGCGTGCCAGAGGAGGCACTGGACACTGGTGACAATCTGCCGGAGCTGCTCCTGGGCTTCCCTGCGGTCCGTCACGTCCTGGGCGTTGATGACGAAGGCGCCGCCGTTCGGTTCTTCCTGGTGGTAGTGGGCCCGGATCTGCACGAATCGCCACCCGCCGCTCTGATGGCGGAGCCGCATCTCTGTCGGTGAGAGAGTGGCCGAGCCTGCTTCCGCCTGCTTGACCGCGTCGAGGATATCGGCCGGATCGTCTGGGTGAACCAGGTCTTGGAAGAGGAACCGGCCGACCAGTTCGCCCGGGCTTATGCCGGTCCACTGCCCGGCGCTCACGTTAGCGTAGGTGATCGCTCCACCCTCATCTAAAATGAATACCAGATCGGAACCGTGCTCTACCACGGCACGGAACCTGGCGGCGTTCCGGTCGCGTTCCCTCTCCAACCGGCGCCGCTCGGCAGTGACCTGAAGGATCTGGGCAAGCATGGCTCTGGAGAGTGTTCCCTCACTGGAGCAGTCCGGGCCAGATTCAGTGGTGGCGGCGCTCAGTTCGGATCCGCTAATCATGAGGAAGGAGGCAGATCGGGCGAGGGTCCGGAGCTGGATGAGCTTGGTGGCGTCGGTACTCTGGGTGAGATCCAGGTCCAGCAGCACCAAGTCGAAGGTTCGGGTTGTCACGGTGTCCAGCGCCTCTTCGACGCTGGCCGTGCTGGTGTAGCTGTACGCTGCAGGTTGGCTGGATTCTAGGAGCCTCGGCAGCATGGTTGGCCACGCTGCGCTGGCACTGACCAGAAGGACCTCATACGAGGAGTCTGAATCCAGTCGGTTGCTTGCAATACCTCGGTCGCCCATCTCGTCCGCCTCTCATACGACGCGCACTGTCGCGGTCACCCGTCTATTCGGTTGTTCCACAGACCCCGCAGAATTAACGACGTGAATCTCTGGTCGATGGCGAAAGGGACTCTATCCTGACACGGTAGGCTGATACAGGGAGGGGCGTTCTGAAAATCGGCCATTTGGGGGAGAGGGCACTGCCATGCAGTCACCATCCATGTTGGTGGAACCGTCGGCCGGCAGGGGCAGCCCAGCACTTGGTCGGAGTGCCCCTGCCAATTCACAAGGGCTGTGCCGCCGGTGTTCCTGGAGCCCACCGATGTACCAGATGACCAGCTTTGAGCGAGTCCCGCTCTCTATCGATAACCTGCCTGTGTCCACGCCGCTGGAGCCGACTACACAGAAAGGCCAGGGCAAGCGCGAGCGCCGCGAGCACCGGGCCCTCAATGCGCTCGTCTACGGGCTGCTGCTGGTGGCGGTGGTTGCGATCGTGCTGATGTTTGCCAGAGAGAAACAGCAGCTTGCAGCCCGGCCGCTACGCGGCCGAGCCTCGACGGGACTTCAGCTCGCACACTCCTAGATCGTGAAGCAGAGCGGCAGTCAGTTCGATCCAACGGCAGTCAACGCCTTCCTGCGCCTGCACAAGCAGCAGCCCGTAGCGTCTCCTCGGCTTTCCAAGGCGGCCTGATGGGGCACCGCCGAAGCTGGCACGGTGCCAGCACCGGCCGGCTCTCAACCGGGGCTATGGCAATCCAGTAGACACCGGCCTAAACCGATAATCTGCTTGTATAACCACATAAGGTCTCACCGACGGCGGCAGGGCACCTTGATGTGCCCTGCCGTTCCTATTCCTTCGAAAGACAGAGGAAGGAGACCTATACATTCCGAAGCTCTCTCGGTGTTCACTGATTGGCTGCCACTGGGGAGGCCACCATGCCCGAGGAACGCTGTCCGCACCTTCGCATCGGCTCGGTTCCGGTCTCTGCCCGGCTCTGCCTCGCGGCTCTCCAGGTACCGGAATACCACTGCGATCTCGGCGGCACCATCCTGCCGCGCGCAGCGGATGCCGGGCCAGCCATTGCCTATGGTCCAGACGGCCAGCTCGTCTCACGCGAAACCTGCTCAATGGCGCGGTGTGAGCAGCGGTGCCGCCCAGTCCTCGCCGACACAACAACCGCTCCGGCAGCGAATACGGCGTCCTCCTCCGATACGAAGACGGTGCCCTAAACTTCCCCTGCTGGCCCTGCTGGTCCGTTCACGGAGGGCCGGGGCCGCACACGGGGACCTCTTGCGTGCGCATTTATCCCCGGAAGTGCCTGACTCCGCCGGGCGCAACAGTCCGGTGCACGGCCAGAATCGATGTACATCCAGGCCAGGGCGGCGAGAACCAACGTCAGAAGAAGGACGCCCACGGCCACCAGGCCGTAGATGGCGCAATACCGCAGCATCTTGCTCCAGGTGGTTCTGTTCACGAGGCGGCCAGGCTGTGCTTAAGCAGCATCAACAGAAGGAACAGGAGGGGAACCGCGATGAGGACCAGGTGATTGAGCTGCTGCCCGGCAGCCCTACGGATGCTGGTGTGTCTGTGGCACGTAGGACAGTGTGCCGCCCGGAGGCTCGCTCGGTGCTTACAGATTGGACATGAGACGAACAGGATAGTTCTCATCAGGGTGTCTCCTCAGAGCGGGCCAAGCGGTCCTTGGCCCTGCTTCAGGTATTTCGCTGGTGCAAGGCAGAAGAGGGGCGTGAATGTTCCGGCAGGCCGGAGGCGTACGGCCCTATCCGTGAAAGATGCCCGCGAGCAGTCCTCCGACGAACTGGTGCAGCCCCTGCCACTCCAGGATGGCGACGCCTAACAGCGCCGCGAATGCAAGTCTGGCTACGAGAATGCCAAAGGTCCGTACCGTGGTCTGCCTCCTGCCGCAGTAGGCGCACCGGCTGGCAGCAGACGGCATGGGATTGGCGCAGCTTCGACAGATGCCCACTACGACACCTCCGTGATATGCGGCGTCAGGGCCGAGGGATGAACGAGGCGGTCAAGCGTGTACGGCTACTCGAAAGCTGGCTTCAGATGTGGGAAAAGTTCGCCAGTGACCGGAGAGATTATACCATCGCAACCAGACACTTGCAATGGCTATGAAGCTGAAATGCAATCTCCACGCGAACGCCTGGTGCTCCCAGTCCAGCGGCTACCAGCCGTGCCACTGGCCGAGCTATCGGCATCGCCACCGCCGCCAACGTGACGACGAAGAGAATAACCACTGACGTATGGCGTGAGTCCTCAGACTGCCCACACTCACAGCCGGCTCTCACATCCAGGTACGGGTCTGGCCGGAGGATGACCAAACGCGTACCTGCTGCTGACCCGGGTTGTTGCTGTCTCCGCCGGAACTCCGCGGTCCATTCTCGGAGATTCCGAACCCAAAGCTGTCACAACCTGGCCGCGCGGTCGTTCAACAGATCAGGCACTTGGGCGAGATTAGCTCGCCTGCCACTTTCCAGACGGGCATCGTCCAGTACGCCGATTCCGCAACTGTGAAGGAGGTACATCACTTGCTTGCCACACGGTATCGCCTAGTCGCTGTCTGCGCCGCCGTTTTGGTCTTGTCTTCTCTCGTTCCCGCTTCTCCGGCTCTGGCCAGCGAGGAGGGTCGCCGCAACGGCACGTATGCCCTCGGTGCGCTCACGGCGTACCTGTTCACGCGCGGCGGAAACAAAGTCCCCGCTTTTCTCGGGTTGGCCGCCACGGGCTACGCCTATAAGCGCTACCAGGATGCCATAAACGACCGGCACCGCCGCGAGCGCTACTACCGCTACTACGGTTGGGGGTATTACCGGCACTACTACCGGCACCATTGTGGGCGCCGCCATCATCACCGCTACTCCTATTGATGGTCCCAAGTCATGGATCCACGGCCGATCGTCCCGCGTCCATAGACGAGCTCCCGCTGGGGTCGGCTGGTCGCGGGCGAGCCAGCTCTCATGATGCAACTGGGCATCCATGACCTGGCTCAAGACAGTTGCATCGCAAACCGACAATAATGCGTGCGAGCATACATCGTGGTCCTTGTGCTCGTAGCTCGCGACGGGCAGCCGCTTACCCTTTCCAGGCTGCCCGAAGCGGCCCTGATTACGATGCTCATAGGGAAGCCGGTGGTAATCTGCGACGCGACCGTGTCCGTCTGGCAGCCCAGCCGAGAGTTCGATCGGCACGGACTCCGGATTGCAAGGGTGGCGCGCGACGGCGTCGAGGCAGCCGAACTGACGCTTAAAGACAGGCCCGACATTCTCTTCCTCTCCGCTGCGCAGGAGAAGCTGCACGGGGTCGAGGCGGTGCGCCAGATCGTCCGGCACTAGCTGCCCTGCATTCTCGTCTTGGTGGAACCGGCGCATTCAGAAACCGCGCGGCAGGCGATGGATGCCGGAGTAGCCGTTAGTCTTGGAAAGCCGGCGAGGGCGGACGAGGTTTCCGCATCCAGGAGAGAACTCGTAGGAAGACGGATGGACAGCCCCCCTGACGCGCATCACGCTGCTTGCCGCGACTGAAACTTCTCCCATCCCTGCGTGAGCTTGTGTAGGAGCGCCGTGCCTGTGACGGGCTTCAGGACGTACCCACAGGCCCCGGCCTTCATGGCTGCTTCTTCATACTCGGGATAGGCACTGACAATTACGACGCAGGCGTCATACTCCCCCAGCACCTGGCGCAATACCTCGATCCCGTTCATGGAGCCTCGCAGATTGATGTCGAGGATAATGATCTCAGGGCGGTCGCGGAGGATCACCGGCACGGCCTCTGCACCGCTCCAGGCTGTTCCTGTAACTGTCAGCCCTGCCCCGGCGAGCGCCTGGCCCAGGCTCATGGCGGTCAGAGCCCCGTCTTCTACTATGACGGCGCGCTTGCCAGACAGAGCAGTGCGGGCATCCATCAGTTCGGTTCGATTAGGCCCATGCGCAGGTCTAAGGCATTCCAGAGTTCAGAAGGCCTGTGGCGGGCAGACGGCGTTGGGCAGCGAAGCATGGGAGCCGCCCGGCGAGAGAGGGCGGCTCCCACCATAGGATAGCCCGTCAACAGCGGGCGAACGGTCATGGCCCGCCTGCACGCACGGTCATTACTGTAACGCCAGGGAGAGGGAGAAGGTTCCACCAGCCCAGCAAGAAGGTTATCGGTTTCTAAATCTCTCCCATGCCGCCTGAAGCTGCGGGATAAGCGTGCGGCTGTCTATGGGCTTGACCGCGTACCCGCTCGTGCCGATCCTCTCGGCTTCTTGCCGGTGCTCCTCGTAAGCGGTCAGCATCACCACGCACGCAGGGAACTGCTCCAGAATCCGGCGCGTCGCCTCCAGTCCATTGAACTGACCCGGCATATTGATGTCCATCAGGACGATGTCGGGGTGCTCCTGAAGTACCACCCGCACGGCCTCCTCGCCCGACATTGCGGCACCGACTACTCTCAGCCCGGCGCGCGTGAGTATCCGCTTCACCTGCATCTGGGTGACGCCCTCATCCTCCACGATCACGGCAGACTTACCCCGGAGCATGTCCCCTTCTGCTTCGCTGGGAGCCGGAACCGGCTGAAGGGTAGAGGTGGAGTCGGTCTGGTCAACAGCGACGTACAGTCCGTTCGTTGCCATGTTTAGCTCCTTGCAGGGGACACCGCTCGAAGCTGCTGCGGAGTGCGGTCACTGACCTTTCTGATCCAGAAGTCGCCGCTCGCCCCGCAGGTCACCTGGGGCGAGACACGGAGATTATGAACTCCGTACCGCCGATGTCAACCCTGTAGTGGCAGCCCGCTTGCACGGCGGGTCACAGTGTGATATACAAAGCTGCATGTTGCCATACCGTTGCCCCGATGCGATGCATCCTGCTCTCGCTTGTCGCCGGAGAGAGCCCTTCTTACCCTTGTTGATCGCCCGGACGGAACCTGTCCGTCGCGCGACACGTCGTTTGTACTTTCATTCCACACGAGGTAGTAATCGGCCCTATGAATGTCCAACTGAGTGGCCTCCAAGGAGTAGCGCAGCGAGACGGGAGAGGGTGGATAGACGCCGACCGAGCCCTGGCGCTCCTGCAGGCTGCGCACGACAGCATGTTCGTCCACGACCTCTCCCACCGGATTCTGTTCTGGAATCGGAGTGCGGAGCAGATGTACGGCTGGTCGCACAGCGAGGCCGTGGGTCAGGTGGCGACCGAGTTGCTCCATACGCAGTTTCCTCTACCACTTGAGCAGGTGAAGGAGACGCTTCTTGCCAGCGGGACGTGGGAGGGCGAGCTTGTCCACACCACGCGGGATGGCAAGCAGATCGTGGTGGAGAGCCGGTGGGCCCTCTACCGGGACGCCGCGGGCGAGCCGGAGGCGATCCTGCAGACCAACAGGGACATCACGGAAAAGAAGCGGCAGGCGGAAGAGATCGCTCTGCTCAATACCCGGCTTGGGACGCTCGTGACGGAGACGCACCACCGGATTAAGACCACTCTCCAGTCGCGTGCCGCGCTCATCGACGTGATGGAGGCGAGCGAAGAGAATTCCCAATGCTCGGAAACTCTTGGACGGCTGGCGCAGCACGTGCGCGGGCTGGGAGTGATCCACGAGCTACTCACCGATGAGTCCAAGCACGGCAATGCGGGGACGCTCTCTGCCGTCACCACCCTGGGCCGTCTTATCGCCAACCTGCGGCTCGGGGCGTCCGGGCGGCCCATCAACGTAGACATAGAGGACGAGCAGCTTCCGGTTCGACAGTCCACGGCTCTGACCATCCTGTTGAACGAACTCATCACGAACGCCCTCAAGTATGGCAAGGGCGACATAGACGTGTCCTTCTCGGTTCGGGGAGAAGGGGCGCTTCTGGTGGTAGAGGATCAGGGGCCGGGTTTCGCACCGGGCTTTATGCAGTGTAAGGACGCCAATACTGGCCTAGAACTGGTGGCGAACATTTGCCGATACGACCTGGAGGGCACAGTGGCGTTTGGGAACCGGCCCGAAGGCGGAGCGCGCGTGGAGGTCAGCTTCCCCCTGCGCATCCCCTTCCAGGAGTAGGCGTCTCGCGCTTCAGAGGCTGAGAAGGGCGAGGGAAGCCATCCCAATCGCCCTTGATCCAAATAGCTGGCACGCCTGGCGATCCTGGCCTGGCCCCTGCCAGTGGATATAAAGAGGCCGCCGTTTCAGCGGTACAAGAGTACCTTGCAGCATCCACTCCAAGACAAAGTTCGGTTGGAGAACACATTGAGGGCAGCCCGCTGTACAAGGCTGCCCTCCTTCTTGTTTTGGCGAAGCGCCTGGACGAAAGAACGGCGGTCCCAGTGAACTACTGAGACCGCCGGAGGATGGACGATTGTGAGGTTTCGTCAACCCTGATTATCGGATCGGAGTACGAACTCCCTTAGGGCTGTCGCATGTGAGCGGTGTCACTCAGGAAACGCTGTCCGCCGACTCGTTGGCGGTCGGATGGTGCGCCGAGGCGTCCGCCCAGCCTCTTCCAAACATCTTGAGCGCGCCGCGGAGCGTCTCTCGGTCGGCTGCCGCAAGGTCCAGAAAGACGAGGCCCAGGAGACGGTCTCCGTCCTCGCAGAGACGCACATGTACCACGGTCGCCTCGCACCGGATACGCAGCCCCGATCGCGGCATGAGCGTTACAACCAATCGGTCTGCCAGTCCGAAGCGATGCGAACAGGAGCACAACATACCGGCGGTGCTCACAATGAGGCCGGACGCATCGCAGGAGGTGTGATCTGACGAGAGCGTGAGCGGCCAGTCCACCACGTAGCGGCGGTCGCCGCGTCGCTCCCCGAGGTAGCCATAACCGCGCTTGTCTGTATGGTGTCGCGAATCTCGTGGCATGGCAGCGTCAGGCAGCTCTGGCAATTGGGCCTCCTATGCCGCACTGGGCCTCTGCGAGCTTCATGAACGCATCCACTGCAGCGGGGTCGAAGTGGCTGCCCGTTCCCTGCAGCAAGTGGTCAATCACCCTTTCTTGCGGCCACGCCTTGCGATAAGGCCTGTCGGAGCTCAAAGCGTCCCACACGTCCACCACGGCAAACAGCCGGGCCGAGAGCGGGATCTGTTCGCCTTTGAGCCCGTGCGGGTAGCCCGTGCCGTCCCACTTTTCGTGGTGGTAGTAGGGGATGTCCAGGGCAGGGCGTAGGAAGGAGATGGACGTGAGCAGCTCATAGGCGTAGACAGGGTGCTTCTTCATGATCACCCACTCTTCGTCTGTGAGCTTCCCGGGCTTCAGGAGGATCTCGTCTGGAATGCCCATCTTGCCGATGTCGTGCAGCAGCGCGCCCCGCCGGATGTGGACAAGCTCTTCCTCCGAATGGCCCGCCGCCCGGGCGAGCGCGACAGTTAGCTCTGTCACTCGCTGGGTGTGCCCTTCCGTCTCCTGATCGCGCAGGTCCAGCGCTCTGGACCACCCCTCGATAGTGGCATCATAGGCCAGGGCCAGCTCGGTGTTGCTGCACTGCAGCTCCTCAAAAAGCGCAGCGCTGTCTATGGCTATCGCCGCCTGCCCGGCAAGCGTCTGGAGAAACTCCAGCCACTCCGGGTCGGCGCTGAAGGGCCGGCGGAAGAAGACTTCCAGCACTCCCTGCACCGTTCCTTTGGAGATCAGCGGCACCGCATAGTAGGACCGGAAGCCCTCCGAGACAAACTGGTCGCGGTGCACAATGGGTTCGGCTGCCTGCTCCAGGGAAGGTACGGCCTCCATCCGCCGCTTGAGCGCGGCCCTGCCCGCCATGCCCTCGCCAAGCCGTACTCGGCGGCTGCGAAAGCCGCTCCCGCGAAAGCCGCGGCCCAGGCAGAACTCCAGCGTGAGCGCGTGCGGATTGAGCCGCAGCACGGACGCCGCGTCCACTCCCAGCAGCTCCGCCGTCTTGGCCAGCAGCATGTCCAGAGTGAGGTTCAGATCCAGGCTGGAGGTGATGGCAACGTCTATGGCGCGCAGCGCGGTGAGCTGCTGGAGCTGGTGCTCCATTTTCTCCGCCGTCTGCTTCCGGTCGGTGATGTCCTTGGTCACTCCTAGCACACGTTCCGGCCTGCCCTCCTCATTCCGCAGCGCTATCCCCCAGGCAGTCTGCCACCGCACCTCCCCGTCGGAGCGGATAATCCGGTACTCGCACGAGAAGCCGGCGCCGGAGCGCCCCACATCGCGCATGTGCTGTTCGATGCGCGCCCGGTCATCGGCATGGACCATGCCCAGGAACGCGTCGAAGCTCCCCGGAAAGCTGCCCGTATCCAGGCCGCACAGCTTCTCCATCTCAGGCGACCACAGCGCCTCGCCGGTCAGTACGTCCAGATCCCATGTGCCCATGCCGCCGGCCTGCAGCGCCATCCGAAGCCGCTGATCGCCCTTCCGCAGCTCTTCCTCTGCCCGGCGAGAATCCGTCACATCGGTGACAACTCCCACCAAACGCCAGGACTGGGAACCGAGGGCCTGTATACGAACGTCCTCGTGCATCCAGCGAATCTCACCGTCCGCTCGCCTGCACCGGTACTCCACGGAATAGCCAGGCTCGCCGGCGGCAATGGCGGTAAGGCTCGTGTGGTCCATCCGCTCCTTCTCTTCGTCGAGCTTGGAAGAGTACCACGCGTCGGCGTAGAACTGTCCCGGTTTCATTGGGATGGGCAGGAATCGCAGCGCCGCCTCCTCGTCCACCACCGAGATTTCCCATTTGAATCCATCGCCATGCTGAACCACCAGCGCATGCCAGAGCAGGCACCGCACGCTGGAGATAATGTGGTTGAGCTGTTCTAAGGACTCCAGCCGGTCCGTGACATCGTGGATGATGGCGAGTCCGGTTGTTGGCCCGAGCTGAGGAAGCGGATGCGAGGTCACTTCGACTTGGAGAATGCGGCCATTCTTGGTGAGGTGCCGCCATTGCCGATCCGCCCGACTGAAGTTTCCTTTTCCGCCCCGGATGGCAGCGGCGGCTGCTACGCGGTCCTCCACGGGCCGAATCTCGGGCAAGGTCATGCTCAGGAACTCGTCGCGGGGGTAGCCGTACAGGTCCACCGCCGCATCGTTGACCGCGAGCAGACTAAGGGAGTCGAAGCAGTAGACCCACATGGGAAGCGGGCTGGCGTCGAAGAGCAGGCCAAGTTCTGTCGAGGCGGGAGAACCAGATCTCACGTTTGGGCTCGTACAGACCGGTGCGGCCTCGGCCGAAGAAGCGACCGGTAAGGAGTTACGACGCACTTCCTTGGCAGGGGGAACTGCCCGTACATCCACTTTCATGTAGCACATCTACCCTTCGGGGAGTGAGAGGCGTCTACTGAACACTGGAGGTCCGCAATTCTCACCAATCACTCTATTGTCGGGCGGAGTAGGCCGCCGCATAAGGGTCTGTTAGGAATCTCACCCGTTCCGCTCGCTCGCACAGCCGTGGACATTCAGGAACAGTGGAACGAGGCTAGCGAGCAGACGCACGTGGCGGATCCGTTACCCTCCACGGTCGGCCCCTTCGCCCCGACAATTGCGGTGATGGCGCCCCGGCCCGTGGCAAGACCGCCACTATCCGGCCGCCGGACCACGCTCAAACTTACTCCTTCGGTGGACGGAAGGACAATGAAACACATCCTCTTTGTCGACGACGAGCCAAACATTCTCCAGGGCCTGCAGCGGATGCTGCGCTCCATGCGGAGCGAGTGGTGCATGCAGTTTGTGGAGAGCGGACCGGAGGCGCTGTCTGCCTTGGCCGAGCTCCGCTATGATGTGATTGTGTCCGACATGCGCATGCCGGGCATGTCCGGGGCCGAGCTCTTGAACCTGGTGACCGAGCGCCAGCCGGAGGCGGTCCGGATGATCCTGTCCGGCCAGGCGGACCGCGATCACGCTCTCCGAGCCGTAGGAGCAACGCATCAGTTTCTCTCCAAGCCGTGCGACCCGGAGCTGCTCAAGGCGACCGTGAGCCGGGCCTGCACGCTGAGGGACCTATTGCCAAGTGAGCCCTTCCAGCGCGTGGTTTCGCAGGTACGGTGCGTGCCCAGTCCGCCTGACCACTACCAGGCGCTGCTCGATGGCGTACAGGCGTCTGACGCGAGCGTCGCCGCTATAGCCGAGATCGTGGGAACCGATCCGGCAATGACGGCCAAGATCCTGCAGCTAGTGAACTCTGCCTTCTTCGGGAGCCCGCGCCAGGTCTGCTCGGCCAGAGACGCGGTGGCGCTCGTGGGGCTGGAGACGCTGCGAGACCTGGTGAAGGGCGAGCACTCCTTCTGCACGGCTCCTGACCCGACTCCAGCAGGCTTTTCAACACTCCAGTTGCGGGAGCACAGCCTACGTGTGGCCCGCCAGGCGCAGCGGTTTGCGGAAGAGAGTGGCGGAACGGCGGAGGAGTGCGCCGCTGCCTACACGGCGGGGCTCCTGCACGACATCGGCAAGCTGATCTTCGGCCTGTGCTTCCCTGAGCAGTATCGGGAAGCCGAAGAAGGCGAGCGGCCACAGGATGTGGAGCGCGCCGCCTTTGGGACGACGCATCTGGAGGTAGGCGCCTATCTGCTTGGCCTGTGGGGTCTGCCGGATGTCCTGGTGGAGAGCGCTGCCTTCCATCACGACCCCGCTTCCTCCCCGAGCGGCGAGTCCCTGGTGATGACAGCTCTGCATGCCGCAGACCGTCAGGTGCGTCACTTGGGGTGATACGCCCGGCTGGGGCACGCGGAGCCGCGGCCCGGAGCCGACGGTCTCGAATGAAAACCCGCCCGACGCGTCACTCTAGAGGGATGTGCCGGGCCACATCTGGAGGGCCGGCCCATTCAAACACGATGTGCAGACGGGTCACGCTCTCCGCCGTACCCTGAACCGCCATGGCAGTCACCACATAGCCCTGGTCGGCGAGCTCGTTCAGTACGCGCTCTACCTCATCAGCGTGGTCGGTGACCACGCGGTATACGCACCGCTTCATCAGCCTCTTCCTTGCTGAAGTTCGCGCGCACGTGGTTTCAGCGTGCGCATCAGATACCGATACAAGCCAGGCAGCGGCGGTGCACTACAGGGACCTGGCCGGCTTCATAGTTTACACTATCCTGCTATCAGATCGGGTATTTGCGAGTATCTTTCTACGCAATCGTCCGCGCACCTGATATTGCGCCATTTGAAGCAGGCTTGAACAACCAGTCGGATCGCGTAGCTCCGAGCTACAGGAGTGAGCATCGCGAGAGGCGAACACTGTGTCAAACACGTTCCGCGCTAGTGGCGGCTACGGTTGTATGGGCGCTGCTGCCAGCCATGGGTCAGCCGACCACTCTGACGCGGCCCGTCCATGGCCGTCCGGCCCCTTGCGGAGGTATATCGTGGAAGCTGAACCGGAGCTACGGGGTAAGAGCATCGTAATCTGCGAGGACGAAGGGGTTACGGTGATGCAGCTGCAGCGTGCCCTTCGGTACGGCGGGCTGGAGGTCGTGGGCTGCACTCAGTCTGGTGCGGAGGCTGTGCGTCTAGTACTAAGGACCCGGCCAGATATTGTACTCATGGATGTGCGCCTTAGCGACGAGCTACATGGTATCGAAGCCGCCCGGCGCATCCTGGCCCAGTTTCCCACCTGCATCATCATGATGAGCGCCTTCTCCGATGAAGCAACCGTGCAGGCGGCCATGGAGGCAGGAGCAGCCGGCTACCTGGTGAAGCCACTCCAGACAAGCGCAGTGCTCAGTGCCATAGCCGCCCTCTGGCGACAATCCCAGGAGCAGCCGGTCGTCGCGGCAACCGTTACCGTTAAGCCGCCCAAGCGGGCTGGCAAGTCCGCAGTCCGCAGGCGAGGCAACTGATGGAGGCGTTCATCGCAACGGTCGTGCGAGCACTCGTGGAGCACCCAGAGCAGGTGACCGTGTGGGCAGGCGAGATTGCCTCGGACGGACGTGTGAGCTACCGCGTGCAAGTGGCGCCGGCCGATGCGCGCTTCGCAATTGGCCGTGACGGCCGGCTCGCCGATGCGCTGCGGATACTCTGCTGGGCCGTGGCCCGAAAGCAAGGCATGCCCCGTCCGGTTGTGGAGATCGTGGCCGACGAGCGCTCTGGGCCATCCGACTAAGCCGCAATCCGCATCTGCTGCAAAGCCCTCCGACTCCCCAGCACCTTCAGCAAGGCGGCAATGACCTGCGGGGCGAACTGGCTGCCGCTTTGCCTGGCAATCTCTTCCACCGCTTCCTCGCTCGTCCAAGCGCGCTTGTACGGCCGCTCGTTGGTAAGCGCGTCATAGACATCAGCCACGGCGACAATCCGGGCGGTAAGGGGAATCGCTTCACCGGCTAGGCCTTGCGGATACCCGCTGGCCGCCCGCCCGGAGGCAGCACGGACCTCCTAGCTGCTCCCTACGTCCGAGAGATGATCGCGCCGGGCCAGCCTTGGAGTTCACCGCGCGCCGGGCGGGCGGGCAGCGAACCGGACGGACCATGAAGCGTCTTATATCCCACTGCGTTGTGCACCCCCAGGCGGCAGGGGCGTCCCAATATAGTGGCCCCTGCCGCCTCTCCCTCGTCCCGGCACGGGCGATCACACCGGGGCGGGGCAGGAGAGCGCGACCGCGGCTCCGAACTTTCCGCTGTAGCTGCGACACTTCATTACGAGAGTAAATCCTTGAGCCAGGCACACGGCGCTGCCCTTTTCAAGAGCCCTACCGGCATTACCGGATTCGACGAGCTTACCGGCGGCGGGCTGCCGCGCGGCCGGCCCACGCTGGTCTGCGGCGGCGCGGGATGCGGCAAGACGCTCTTCGCGGCGGAGTTCCTGGTGCGCGGCGCCGCCCAGTATGGCGAGCCCGGCGTTTTTATGGCGTTTGAGGAGACCGCGGAGGAGCTGACGGCCAACGTCGCCTCCCTCGGCTTCGACCTGCAGGACCTGGCCTCGCGCAAGCTAATCTCCGTGGATCACGTGCGCGTAGAGCGCAGTGAGATTGAAGAGACCGGCGAGTACGACCTGGAGGGCCTCTTCATCCGGCTGGGCCACGCCATCGATTCTATAGGCGCCCGGCGGGTGGTGCTGGACACGGTGGAGAGTCTCTTCGCCGGGCTCAAGGACGACGCCATCCTGCGGGCCGAGCTGCGCCGGCTGTTCCGATGGCTCAAGGACCGGGGAGTCACCGCCGTCATCACGGGCGAGCGAGGAGAGGGCACGCTCACCCGGCAGGGGCTGGAGGAGTACGTCTCCGACTGCGTGATCCTGCTGGACCACCGCGTGGAGAACCAGCTCTCCACCCGGAGGCTGCGGGTGGTGAAGTACCGCGGCTCCTCCCACGGCACCAACGAGTACCCCTTCCTGATTGATGACGACGGCATCAGCGTGCTCCCCGTAACCGCCCTGGTGCTGGACCACACAACCTCTGACGAGCGGGTCTCCACCGGCATCCCGCGCCTGGACGCCATGCTGGGCGGCGAGGGCTACTACCGCGGCAGCAGCGTACTGGTGTCCGGCACGGCGGGCACCGGCAAGAGCAGCATCGCGGCCCGGTTCGCGGAAGCGGCCTGCGAGCGCGGAGAGACCTGCCTCTACTTTGCCTTCGAGGAGTCCAGGGACCAGGTGGTGCGCAACATGCGCTCTATCGGCATAGACCTGGGACCGTGCATTGAGCAGGGTCGGCTGAAATTCTTCGCCGCGCGGCCCACCACATACGGCCTGGAGATGCACCTGGCCGTGATGCACAAGCGGATAGCGGAATGCAAGCCTCAGGTAGTGGTGGTAGATCCCGTCAGCACCTTCCTTTCCGCCGGATCGCACGATGAGGTGCGCGCCATGCTCACGCGGCTCATCGACTTCCTCAAATCCCACCAGATCACCGCCCTCTGCACCAACCTGGTGGACGGCGAGCAGGACCAGGAGGCAACGGAGTGCAGCATCTCCTCCATCATGGACACGTGGCTCCTGCTGCGGGGGGTGGAGAGTGGAGGGGAGCGCAACCGCGTGCTCTACGTGCTCAAATCACGCGGCATGGCGCACTCCAATCAGGTGCGGGAGTTTGTGCTGAGCCGGGATGGGATCGACCTGGTGGACGTATACCTGGGACCGGAGGGCGTGCTCACCGGCTCTGCCCGTCTGGCCCAGGAGGCGCGCTCCCGGAGCACCGAGCAGGAACGTATGCAAGAGAGTCAGCGTCTCCGTGTTGAGGCGGCGCACAAACGGGAGGCGCTGCAGGCGCAGGTCGCCGCCCTGCAGGCGGAGATTGCAGCCGGCGACGCGGAGCTCAGCGTCCTGGATCAAAAGGAGCGCCGCCGGCAGGCGCGCGAAGAAGAGGACCGGGAGGAGATGGCGCGGAGCCGCCACGCCGACACGCCCGGCGGCCCTCAAGGAGGACCGACATGAGCCAGGAGGAGCAGGCAACCTCCGGCACAGACTTCTATGAGCTCAGGCTCTACGTGGCTGGCAAGACCCCCAAGTCGGTGGCCGCTTTTGCCAACCTTAAGCGATTGTGCGAGGAGCACCTGGCGGGGCGATACCGCATCGAGGTGGTTGACCTGCTAGTGCAGCCGCAGTTGGCGCAGGGAGACCAGATACTGGCCATCCCCACGCTGGTCCGCAAGCTCCCGGAGCCCATCAAGAAGATAATCGGCGATCTGTCTAACACGGAGCGTACGCTGGTAGGGCTAGACCTGCGCCCGGCCAAATAGCCGGAGTCCGGCCAGGAAGAGAGTGGAGCGCCATGGCAGACGACATCCCATACGACTCTACGCAATGGTTCGAGTCCGCTGCCTCTGACGGGACGGGCGGGACATACCTGCTCCGGCTCTACGTGACCGGGAGCACACCCCGGTCCCTCCGCGCCATTGCCAACCTGCAGAAGATATGTGAGGAGCACCTCCACGGAAGGTACGATCTGGAAGTGATCGACCTGTACAAGCAGCCCCAACTGGCGGCGGGCGATCAGATAGTGGCGCTGCCCACGCTCATAAAGCAGCTTCCGCCGCCGCTCTGCCGGATAATTGGGGACATGTCGGACACGGAGCGGGTCCTCGTGGGGCTGGACGTGCGCCCGAAGAGTCCCGGACCATAACTGGAGGAGCCCAGGAGGGGAGTGAGCAAGCAACCAGGCAGTATGGAACAGACCGACGAGATAGCGGAACTGCGCGCCCGCCTGGCGGAAGCGGAGGAGACGCTGCGGGCCATCCGCAACGGTGAAGTGGACGCGGTGGTGGTCTCCGGAGCGGAGGGCGAGCGCGTCTACACTCTAGAGAGCGCCGAGCTCCCGTACCGCGTGCTGGTGGAGCAGATGCAGGAGGGAGCGGCCACGCTCTCGCCGGACGGCATTGTGCTGTACGCAAACCTCCGCCTCTCCGCCATGCTGGGCGTCCCCCACGGACGGCTCATTACCACGAGGATACGCGAGTACGTATCCGGTGAATCCCTCGTCAAGCTTGAGTCGCTGCTGCGCGCCGGCGCTTCGGAAGCCGCGCGTGGGGAGGTCGCTTTTGACGCGGGCGACGGCACGGTGGTGCCGGCCTATGTGGCCGTGAGCCCGTTGCCCCCTGAGGTGGAGGGATGTGTCTGCCTCGTGGTGACGGACCTTACGGAGCAGGAATCGATGCGCCGCAACCAGGCGGAGATCCAGGAGCTGAACGAGCAGCTCCGCAGGGCTATGCGTGAGACCCACCACCGCGTAAAGAACAACCTCCAGGTCATCGCCGGCATTCTGGACCTGCGGATAATGGACGGCGAGGAGACCGTGCCGACCGACGAGCTGCGGCGCGTGGCGCTGCACGCCCGTACGCTGGCGGCAGTACACGACCTGCTGACCCAGGAAGTGAGCCAGGACGAAGACACCCACTACGTCTCCTGCCGGGCCGTGCTGAGCAAGTTGATCGAGCTCATGCGCCAGACGGGCTCGGGGCGTACCTTCTGTACTCATCTCGAGGACGCGCGGGTGACGGCCAGGCAGGGCACCTCATTGGCGCTGGTGGTGAGCGAAGTGATAGCGAACGCGGTGAAGCACGGCAGCGGACGCGTGGAAGTCCGGCTGACGGTGGAGAACGGTTTGGCCACTGTGGAGGTGTGCGACAACGGCGCAGGGTTTCCGGAGGGCTTCGACGTGAGCCGCTCCGCCAATACCGGGCTGGAGCTAGTGGAGCAGGTAACGCGCTGGGACCTTTCCGGCCGCGTCTGGTACCAGAACCGCCCGGAAGGCGGCGCATGCGTAAGACTCCAGATGCCCACGGTTCGGTAGAGAGATTATAATGGTAGGAGGAACGCAATGACGCAGACCCAAGAGGCGCCGCCTCGGAATTCCAGTCTCCTACTACAGTACTGACACCAGTACCAGCCCATCGCAGAGCTACTTCCGGCTTTCCGGCACCTCCCTGGCATCCCCGGTCGTGGCGGGGGCGGTGGCCCTCATGATCCAGGCCAACCCGAATCTCTCACCCGATGCAGTCAGGGTCCGACTGATGGTCTTCGCCGACAGGTGGGGTTCCCCGACGGATCCGCCGACGCTTGCACCTTTGGAGCGGGATACCTGGACATCCCGGCGGCCCTGTGCAGCACGGTGGTTGCGAGGCAGTCCGCGGTGAGCCCTTTGCTCTACGTTGACAGCTCGGGGAACGTGAACGTAGACACCAGCCGCGCCCTCTGGGGCACGAACGCCATCTGGGGGACGACCACCCTCACCTCCAGCCATGCCATGTGGGGCACAGCCGTGTGGAGCGACCGGGCCTGCTGGGGGACCTCCTCCAGCGCGGTGGACCTGAGCTCCGACGCCATCAAGGGCGAGTAGGGCATATAGCCATGAACCTCCTCCTGCTGGAGGACGGCCGACCGGTCATTGGGGCGTCCGTTGGGGCGAACCTGGCGATAGAACTGCGGCGCGCTCTACGCTAGGACTGCGACTGCCGGAGCTCATCGAGCGAAGGGGCGACTGGGAGGCCGGCACAGCTCTGGTGGTGAGCGCCACGGCGCTCCTGTTCACGGCGCCCTGCGTGCTCGGCGACGCCCATGTCGTCCAGCTTCCAGAGTCGTGACGCGATGCAAGCACACACCCGCACTCAACGGCAACTCTGTTACCCGTTACAAACCGGGGGACGCCGCTTCTGGCGTGTTCCGCTCTCTTGAGCGTTATGTGGACTCCGCCCGAAGCAGCAGCTCATCTGGCGAGCAGGCTTCAATCTGCTCGCCAGCGCACACGCACTCCAGCAGATGAAAGGCTAGGCGGACAACCTCCGCGTTAGACCGGAGCCGCAGTATCCGGCGCAGCTCTTCCACTCGCTCACTCTCCGTCCGGCAGAGCCGCAGCCCCAGCATCTGCGTCTTCTCTGGAACCCCCTCGCCCGGAAACCACTTCGGCTTACTGCTCATTGCACTCCCATACTCCCAAGTACCGACCCGAGCGATCCCAGACAGCCACGGCGCTTCAGTAACCTCTGACCAAGCTTAAGTACCGCGATGCTCCGGAAAAGTGCAACCAGCCTGGCCTTCTAACGTGCGATAGACTTGACAATCGCGTTTAACATGCAGTACAACAGTCTGCGCCGCCAAGAGCGGCCCCAAACTAACCGCGGGCCGGCAGCTACTGCCGGTCGGAAGAACCAGCGTTCTTCCCGCCTCTCCCCGACGCGAGGCGCTGCCCGGACAACCGCAGCCGGTGGCGCCGCCTCCCTTGTCTCCGCCCATTGCCGCCTCGGCTGGTTGCACACCTGCCCTTCCAGACGACCGTGAGAGCGCGGTCAAAGGAGATGCCCTACTTGCCCGAACATGCTGCTGCTACTGCCGTCTGCGCCACCTTTTCTCTCCAAGATCTGAACAGCCAGTTAGCCCAGAGCGCTCCCGCCTCCGAACTGCCGCGCCAGGAGCGCGACGCGCTGTTTGCGGAGTTCCAGCCCCTGGTGCGCCGCCTCATCCGCCAGTACGGCGACACTCCCGAGCTGCGCCAGGACCTCTCCGGCGAGATCTACTGCCGGTTTTGCGCTCTGCTGGACGCCTATGACCCCGCACGGGGGGTGCCCCTTCGGCCCTATCTGGTTCGCCAGCTCACGGCCTCCGTGTACACCTACGCCCGGGCCGGCTGGCGGAGTGAGAAGCGCGAGACCTCTCTTGACGCAATCACCGGCGGCGAGTGGCTGGGGCAGCACGCGGACCCGACGAGTGAGTGGGACGAGCACGTGGCGACCGAACAAGCCTTGCGCTCGCTCCCCGACGCCATCGCCAAGCTTCCCAAGAGACAGCGGCAGGTCTTGATCTGGCGCTACTATGAAGAGCAAAGCTTCGAGGAGATCGCGTCTCGGCTGTCCGTAGAAGTTTCCACTACCAGGAGCCTGCTGCGCCATGCCATCAACAATCTGCGGCGCGCCGTTTCTGCGGAAGCCGCCTGAGACACGGCCGGGGTGATAAGCAGCCTAGCGCCTACGTCCCCGCCAGTAGAAGCCGCCCCCGCCGAACAGCAGCACCAATACCACTAACAGGATAATCAGCTCTTCAGTACTCATGGCCTTCCCTCCCCGACAGGTGTCAGGCTCAACTGCGCTCGGTTCCCCGCGGACTTCAGCCTGGGACAGGGCGCCCTCGCAGGTGCGAGAGTAGCCGCTCTGCACGCCTGATCGGGCGACCTCAGCGCAAATAGGACGTCCGCCGCTCTTTGATTGTTCGCCCGCTCACGGGCCACTCAGAAGTCACAGGTGCGCGGCATTCTGGCTGCACCGTCGGTGCGTCCGGCATCCTCCTCGCCCAGGCTGCCCGTGCCGATAATCCTTAGCAGGGAGACTGTCAGCCGGCCGTGGCACCCAGTAGCTAGGGCAGGGAGGAATGGTGATGCGGCTGATAGACGCGCGGATAGGCCAGCAGGTGCGGGTAGACCTCGCAGGCCTGGAGTTGGCTGTGCCGGAAGTACGGGGGACCTCCGTTGTGGGAGTCGTGGCAGAGGTCAATCCGGCAGAGGAGGCGCTCAAGGTACGGATCACGCTGCCCACGGGCCAGCAGCGATACATCACCGTCAGTCCAGGTCGCGTGCAGCGATGGTAAGCGGCCCTACCCGTCGCTATGTGTCGCCACCAGAGCCGCACCGGACAGCCAGATTACTCAGGGCGGGTGGAACTTGTGCCAGGCGCGCGCCATCTCCAGCAGGAGGGTGTCGCTGTTTACCGGCTTTACGACGTAGCCGCTCGCTCCTATGCTGTCCGCCTCCTCCCGGTGCTCCGAGTATGCGGTGACCATCACGACGCAGGTGGGAAACTCGTGCAGGATCCGCCGGGTCGCTTCCAGGCCATCGAATGCTCCCGGCATATTGATATCCATCAGGACAAGGTCTGGGTGTTCTCTAAGCACTGTCCGCACCCCCTCCTCACCAGAAATCGCGGAAGCCAGCACACGCAGCCCGGCGCGGGAGAGTATCCGGCGCACCTGCATCTGGGTGATGCCCTCGTCCTCCACAATGATGGCCGTCCTACCCTGAAGGCCCGCCGCTGCGGTGGCGCGCTCCTCTTCCGGATGGATGGGCTGAACGACCTCCTGCCATCCTCCCGTCAGCAGCAATAGTGGCATCCGTTCTTGCTCCTTGCTAGTACTGCGCAGCAACCTACCGGAGAGCGCGGCAGCAGCCGCACATGCCGGTGGTATTTACGCCTGGAGCCGTGGTTTCCTGCCCGTCGAGTGCTCGAATATAACAAAGAGCGTCACTGCCACTCGGACATTGCCCGCTTGCTTGCCTGGCTCAGAGAACTGTGATACAACAGCCCGGCTGTTGAGGACAGGCAGCGCGGCTGCACCTCCTCAGCCCTCCACCAGGGGCGCGTAGTTGCGCCCTCATGCGTTCCCGATGGTCCGCCGCGGAGCTCGCCTGCTGCGTCCTTCGCTCCCAATGGCTGAAGCGTTGGCTGACTATCTTTTCCGCCAAGGAGCAAACGCTATGCCGGCCGGATCGTCGCCCGTGTCTGTACGTTCGCTCTCCTGTGAGCAGGAACCCTGCTTTCAGCTCCTGATGGAGAGCGTTGCCGACTACGCCATTTTCCTCATGGACACCTCCGGAGAGATCGTCCAGTGGAACGCCGGCGCCGAGCATCTCTTCGGCTATTCCGTTGACGAGATTACGGGGCAACACTTTGCTGCCATCTTCACTCCCGACGACCGGGCCGCCGGCATTCCCGACCAGGAACTGCTCCACGCCGCCAGCACCGGCCGGGCTACCGACGAGCGCTGGCATCAGCGCAAGGACGGCAGCCGCTTCTGGGCCTCGGGCATTACTACGGCGCTCAAAGACGAGAGTGGCAGCCTCATAGGCTTCGCCAAGATCGCCCGGGATCTGACCGAGCGTCGGCAGCACGAAGAGGAGGTCGAGCGCCTCAACGCTCTCCTCCGCCGTACCGTCTCCGAGACGCACCACCGGGTGAAGAACAACCTGCAGATGCTAGCCGGGCTCATCGACCTGCAGGCAATGGACCATCCGCAGACCATCCCCTCGGCGGAACTAGCACGCCTGGGTCAGCACGTGCGGGGCCTCTCCGTCATCCACGACCTGCTCACTTCCGAGTCCCGCCGCGGCAAGCTCGACGTGCTCTCGGCGCTCACGACCCTGGGCAGGCTGCTGGCCAACCTGCGCACCGGCCTTGCCGACCGGCCGATTAACGTCGAGATTGAGGACGTGGAGATTCCCGCACGGTCCTCCACCGCCCTCACCATCCTGGTCAATGAGCTGGTCACCAACGCCGCGAAGCACGGGCGAGGGGATATAGACGTGAGCTTCGCGGTCGTGGACGGTACAGCCCGCCTGGAAGTATGCGACCGTGGTCCGGGGTTCCCGGACGGATTTACCGCGGATGGTACGGGCAGCATGGGATTGGAGCTAGTGCAGAACGTCGTCCGCATCGACCTGCAGGGGTCCGTGAGCTTCGGCAATCTGCCGGAAGGCGGAGCGCGCGTCGTGGTGAGCTTTCCTCTGCAGGTTCCGCCAGCCGGAGATGTTGGGCTATCCGGCCGGCAAGTGTAACTGCAAGCGAGAGTGAGTGACCAGGCGCCCGGAGTGAACGACAATGGTGGCTATACCAGGATCCTGCTCTCCGGAAGTGCCCGGCCCATCCAACCAAGGGGCCAAGCTTCCAGAAGGTTCCCATGGCTTGCCTTGACTCAGTGCTGGGCGCGTGCTGGACAGCGACCAGGCAATGCGTACTGCTATATTATGACTACGCCCCGGGAGCCGCAGACCCGTTGTGCTGCCACCGGTAGGGAGAAATCACATCCCCGGCCATTCCGGCTGTCGGAGGCTGCTGTCCCGGCCGTCTACCTGCCCTCACGACCCGCGGACTACGGGTGCGTTAGAGTGAACAGCCGAGGTTATTGCGACGGCCCATGGCCCGTAATGCGTACCTATCGGGCGGGACGCATTCCAGCGGCGCCCCGGGTTGACCGACAATTACCCCATACAACCAAATAGTCTCTCCAACTACGGCAGGGCACACTGAAGTGCCCTGCCGTTCCCATACCTCTCACATATAAAGTGCCGAGCGGCGGAAGCTCGGCACTTCTTGGTGAACCCGGACGGCTTAGCGCATGCCGTCCCGAGCGGTCGTTAGCCAGGTAATGGAGGGACCGTCCCCGGGAAGTGACAGTTTCCTGTTGGACTGGCGGAGTGGGCCGGAGCCTCTCTGTCCAGCTCAAAGCGCCTCCGCCAGGACACGGCAGCCTGACGCATCATCCATTGGATGACGTTCCGGCGCTCTTCGGTGCGTAGTTCGATAGGTTTGTCCATCTTGGGACTCCTTTCTGTATCGACGTGCGGGAAGCGGCGGACGACTTCCCACTACCGCCGGACCGGAGCGACACAGAGAGGTGCGAGGCGGGCGCCCCGTCACGGCGTACCTTTCTATTCCGCAACGGGCACGTACCGAACATTGTCAGGATTACGGGATTCTTGAGATTCGGCATCTGCAACAGCCTGCGGATAGAGTAGCGGACCTTCGCATAGGGGGTGAGGAAGAACATGGAAATTGGCTCCTGTGACTTCGGGGTAACCGGAGAGCGTGACGAGGATAAGTTCGTCGGCTTCTATGCAGGGGGAACGCAGTACTCGTTCGCGGAGGGCACGGACATCCTCCTTGCAGTCCGGTTCAACAG
>CAYNFH010000064.1:0-27929 GCA_964396385.1 uncultured Chthonomonadaceae bacterium
GATATCCTGCCGCTCCTCGAACGCCCGGATGAGCGCCTCATCGCCGGAGCAGTGGGCCAGGATACGCAGCTCCACCTGGGAGTAGTCGGCACATATCAGCATGTGTCCGGGCGGAGCGAGGAACGCCTTCCTTATTTGGCGGCCGATATCCGAGCGCACGGGGATGTTCTGCAGATTTGGATTGTGCGATGCCAGCCGCCCGGTAGCCGTAACGAGCTGGTGGAAGGTGGAGTGGATGCGGCCGGTACGCGGGTCAATGGAGCCGCGCAGGTTGCCCAGGTAGGTGTTGATTAGCTTGGCGAGCTGCCGGTACTCGATGACCATCGCGGGGACACAGGTGTGCGGCTTACTGCGGTCCTCCTGAGCGGCCAGCTTCTCCAGCACCTCGATATCCGTGGAGCGGCCAGTCTTGGTCCTTTTGGTGGAGACCAGGCCCAGGCGGTCGAATAGCACCTCCGCGAGCTGCTTGGTGGAATCGATGTGGAACTCTACTCCGCAGACACTGTGTATCTCCTTCCGAAGCTCTTCCAGACGGCCGGACAGCAGCTCGCCCTGGCGCAACAGCTCGTCCGGATTGCAGAGGATGCCGTTGTACTCCATCTCAGCGATGGCGGCGGTCAGCGGCGCCTCCACCTCTTCGAGCAGCCGCCTCATCCCTAGGGACTCCAGCTCCGGCAGGAGGCGGTGGTAGAGCCGTAGCGCCACGTCCGCGTCTTCCGCCGCGTAGGGCGTTACCTGCTCCAGCGGGACGGCCTCCATAGAGAGCTGGCCCGAGCCTTCGCCGATCAGGTCCGTTATAGGCGTCATCCGGTAGTCGAGGAGCTGGAGCGCCATGTGGTCGAGCTTCTGGACGGCCTGGGAAGGGTCGATGAGGGCACTGGCCAGCATAGAATCGAAGCGGATACCGCGCAGCTTCACACCCGCCCGAAGGAGGGACAGCACGTCGAACTTCAGGTTGTGCCCGCACTTCGGGATCGAGTCGTCCTCCAGCACAGGTGCGAGGGTCCTCAGGACCGTGCCCGCATCCAGATGCCGCCCCGGATGGGGCGAGAGCATCGGCACGTACACGCCGTGACCGGGCTTCCATGCCAGGCTGACTCCGCAGAGCCGGGCGTCGCGCTCGAGCCCAGTCGTCTCGGTATCCACGCTGACCATCGGCTGGTGTCGCAGGGCTTTGATCACCGCCTCCAGCGCTGCCAGGTCTGTGATCGCCTCATAACACGAGTTGAGGGTTGAGGGTTGATGGTTGATGGTTGATGGACCGGAATCCGATGGGTGATCAGGTGTTCGGGTGTTCAGGTGTTCAGGACCGGAATCCGGCTTCGCTCCTGCGGCCACTTCCCCGCTCGCGCGCTCATCCTCCGTACCGGCGAGCGTCCGCACCTCGTCCTGGAACCGATGGAAGCCGAGCTGCTGGAACAGAGCGATGAGGCGGGGCACGTCCGGGGGCCGCACGCGGGCTGTCCCTAGCTCGAACGGGAAGCTCGCGTCACACTTGAGGGTCACCAGCTCGCGGGAGAGCGGCAGGAGCGGGAGCGCCTTCTCGAGGTTCTCCCGCCGCTTGCCTTTGATCTCATCCAGGTGCGCGATGATCCCGTCGATAGAGCCGTACTGCTGGATGAGCTGGGCCGCGGTCTTGGGACCGATCCCCTCCACGCCGGGCACATTGTCCACCGTGTCCCCGGTAAGGGCCAGCACGTCGACCACCTGTTGCGGCGTGATGCCCTTGTTCTCCCAGAGCGCCTTCACATCTACGGCGGTGTCCGTGTGGATGTCGAACATCGTCACGCGGTCGCCGAGGAGCTGCTCCAGGTCCTTGTCCTTTGACACGATGCGGACGTCAACGTGCTCATACTGCGGGTCGCTGAGGATCCGGTGCGTGATGCAGGCGATGACGTCATCCGCCTCCAGGCCCGGATGGCCTACAATGGGGATGCCAAACGCCTCGATGAGCTCCAGCACGCGCGGGATTTGGGAGGTGAGGTCGTCCGGGGTCGCGTTACGGGTGCCCTTGTAGTCCGCGTAGAGCTCGTCCCGGAAGGTCTTGCCAGGAGTATCCAGCGCCACCGCCACGTAGTGAGGGTGGAACTGCTGAAACAGCTTGAGCAGCATTCCGGTGATGCCGAACACCGCGTGTGTGGGCTCGCCCGTATTGGGACTGCGCATCCCATTGCGGATGGCGTAGTACGACCGGAAGATCTGCGCATAGCCGTCGATGAGGTAGAGGGTCTCGGTCATGGCGTCACTATTCCCCGTCCGCCCGCCTTCCGCCTCCTTTCGCGGGCCAGAGGATTCGGCGGCGAGGACGCGGAATCGTACGCGCGGGCAGTTGCAACATGAGATTGGAGCAAGTTCAGCGCGGGCAAGAGTGGGGCGGGAGCCCAGCACCACCGGATCTCGCGGCTGACGCACTGGGGATTGTCGTCCGGGGATCGCTGGCCGAGGGGCTGGAGGTACGACTGGCAGAGGGGCGGAGCGTGGAGGAGGTCCGCGCCGGCCGCTTCGTAGTGATCCAGGGCGAGCAGTACCGCTTCTTCTCCATGATCACCAACGTCTCCCTCGGTACGTCCAACCCTCAGATCCTGCTCAATCCCCCTTCCGCTGATGAGACCCTCCACCGGCGCGTACTGGAAGGCATCGGCACTTACGGCACCGTGGAGCTCCGCCCCATGCTGATGCTGGACCGCGATGCGCCGGAACAGTACAGCGAAGAAGCACTTCTCCCCGTCAAGACCATCCCCACCCACTTCAGCCCCGTCCACGACGCTCGCCGCGAGGACGTTGACCGCGTCTTTGGGCGGGACGGCGACGCAGGCTTCTTCACCATCGGCGCGCCCCTGGACATGGAGGACACCCCCGTCTGCCTCAACCTCGACCGGTTTGTCGAGCGCTCCAACGGGATCTTCGGCAAGTCCGGCACCGGCAAGACCTTCCTAACGCGCCTCTGCCTCTGTGGGATCATCAAGCAGCGCAAGGCCGTGAACCTGGTGTTCGACATGCACAGCGAGTACGGCTGGCAGGGGACCACCGAAGATCGCACCCGAGAGAGTGTGCGCGGGCTGAAGCAGTACTTCGGCAGCGAGGTGATGGTCTTTACGCTCGATCCGGAATCCTCGCGCCGCCGCAACGTGAAGGTGGAGTTCCCTATCCGAATCCCGTATTCACAGGTCATTATCGAGGACATCGCGCTGCTGGAGCGGGAGCTCAACCTGAACCCCACAGCCGTGGAGACCGGTTACCTGCTAGTCAATCGCTACGGCTCCGACTGGCTGGCGCAGTTCCTGGCCATGGACGCGGAGGCGGTGAACGGCTTCGCGGAGGAGTCCGGGGCGCACGTGGGAGCGCTCAACGCGCTCAAGCGCAAGCTGAATGTGCTGCGCGAAGATTGCCAGGACTTCCTCAAGGACCGCGTGCCCCCTGAGGACGACGCGGTGAAGCAGATCCTCTCCTGCCTCCAGAGCGGCAAGCACGTAGTGGTGGAGTTCGGCCAGTACTCCAAACCGCTCCAGTACATGCTCGTGGCCAACATCCTCACCCGCCTCATCCACCGGGAGTACGTGCGGCGCAAGGAGCAGTCGATGGGAACCGGCGGCGCCGGGCAGCGCCCCCTCGTCATCACCATCGAGGAGGCCCACAAGTTCCTGTCTCCCTCGCTGGCGGGCCAGACCATCTTCGGGACCATCGCGCGGGAGATGCGGAAGTACGACGTGACGCTCCTCATCGTGGACCAGCGGCCCTCGGGCATCGACGACGAGGTGCTGTCGCAGGTTGGAACGCGGCTCGTATGCCTGCTGGACGACGAAAAGGACATCGACGCCGTACTTACAGGGACGCCCAATGCGGGCGGCCTGCGCGGCGTGCTGGCCGGCCTCGACACGCGGCGCCAAGCGCTCATCCTCGGCCATGCGGTACCGATGCCTATTGTCATCAAGACGCGCACCTACGACGATGAGCCGTTCCGCCTGGCGATGGGCAGCGCTGAGACCGGCCGTCCCCGCCTCCGCCTGGACAAGGATACGGAGCGTGACTTTCCGGAATAGGACCACAGACGACCGACTGCGGACCACGGAGTGGTCCGCAGTTCGTGGTCCGTGGTCCGTGGCCCGTGGTTTTGCCGCGCTCACCGCAACCGTCACATTCGCAGGCAGCGCCGGAGCGCAGCAGCGTATCCCCACGCCGCCACACATCGGGAACATCATCATCGATCAGTTCATGGACCTGATCTGGCGGCCGGAGACCAACTACTTCAAGTCCCCGGGACCGGTCAGGATCATCCTAGAGGACCCCAAGACCGGCGAAAAGACCGTGGTGCTGGCGGATGATGCGGAGGGCCAGGCAAACGGCGACATCATCGTCCACGGCGCCGCGCGGGTGGAGCGGACGGAGGGGACACTCAGCGGGGAGGGGCTTACGTACCACGCGAACACGATGACCGGATCCGTGCTGCACGCCCGGATCGACGCCAACGGAATCCGCCTGCGAGGCGACCGCATCGACCTGCAGCCGGGCCGGGTCCTGGTCGCTCGCGGCGCGTACCTCACCACCTGTATCAAGCAGAACCCGGACTACCACATCACGGCGAAGGAGGTGAGGGTGACTCCGGATCGAGTGGTGCGGGCCAAGAACGTCACGTTCTATCTGGGCAAGGTCCGGATTATCTCGCTGCCGTCTCTGCGCAAGAGCTTCCGCCACGCCTCCAGCAGCCCAGTACCACTGCCCGGGTATTCCAGCAGCTCCGGCCTGCGCTTCCATTTCCATAACGAGAGCATCGCGGAACCCGAGGAGCTGCTGGACTACAGCGCGGCGTTCGCAACCAAGACGCCGCCGGAGCTCATGTTCGACTATGAGCGGGACCTGGGCCGGGCCACTCCGGACATGCCCCCACCGAGGCTGCACTCCACGCTGGCCGCTCCGCCGCGTCAATCCGCGCTGGAGGCGCTACCGCCGCCTACCCTCCGCTCTTCCACGGACACGCCGCCGCCAGCCAAACGGTACACGATGTACGCCATGACTACCGCGAACACGTTTGTGTTCAACCGTGTGCGCACGGACCTTCAGGTGAGCCGCCTGCCGGAAGTGGGAGTGCACTTCGCCAACGTGCTGGGAGCCGCCATCCCGGACACGGGGGAGCCGCTAACGGGACCCCGGACGCTCTTTCGGCCCCGTGACTGGCTGCTGAACTTCGATGTAGGGGCAGGTTACTACCAGGAGCGTCCCACGCACGCGCACGCGGCGCGGGTCTCGCTGCGCGGGGACGCGACGAGCCCCTTCATTCCGCTGGCCGGGGCGCTGCATTTTCGTTACGGCGGAACTGCCTGGGCCAACGCATACAGTGGAGGACGGAGCTACGCGCTGCTTGCCCCGGAGGCGGAGCTGGACTACCTGTTTGGGCGGACCCACCTGGTCAGCGCAGCCTACCGGTACGAGCAGGCGTTCGGGACAACGCCCTTTGCCTTCGACTCGCTGGACATCCGGCAGGAGGCACGGCTGGGTTACGGATATCTGGGGACGCGCTGGGCGTATAACTTTGGGGTTAACTTCGATATCCAGCGTCGCAAGGCCTACGACACAACGGTCAGCATCCGCAGGCGGCTGGATTGTCTTGAGTTCGGAGTTGGGTATCGCGCTCGCGGTTCCGTGGTGAGCCTGATCCTGAACCTACTGCCGCCGAAGGGAGTAGAGTGAGGCGAGTTCGGACCTTAAGCCTCCTCCACCAGGTTGAATAACCGCCGGGCATTGTCATACAGGATCCTGCGGCGGGATTCATCGGTCAGGGGAGAGTCGTGGACCAGGCCAACGGCGGCCGCGGCATCCACGTGCGGCGTGCTGGAACCGAAGAGTATGCGGTGAGAACCCAACGCATCCACGGCTGCCGGGAGCTTTGAGCGGTCCAGCGCACCGGAGCATTCGAGCAGTACATTGGTGGCGCTGTGTGCGGCGGCGATGCCCGCCCGCCAGTCCGGTCCTCCCATGCCCAGAAAGAGGAACTTGAGCATGGGGTAGCCCTTGGCTATCTCTACCGCGGTCCGCACGCAGTCCGCGTTAGGCGTGAAGAGGAACAGCGGCTTAGTGTAGCGGCGGTAGGCATTCACGATGTCGTCCGCCACTGCCTTCGTCACCGGCGCGCCTGGCGTGTTGCCCATGACGGCCATCGCCACGAACTTACGGCTCCCCATCTGCTCGCGCATGACCTCTACGGACGCTTCGACCCGGTTTACGTGGGTGACGAGGCAGCCGTAGAGGTTCGGTCCCTGGTCCAGCATCTTCCTCAAAATCCGATTGCCCGCGAGGGGGTCCGCCCTGCCGGCGTGCGCCGACATCAGGACGGCAGCGTCGATCCCCCGCTCCTGCATGGCAGCCATGATGTTCACGGGACTGTTCGCTACGCCGGGAACCACGCTCCCGCCGAAGTAGCTATGGATGTCAAAGATTGGCATAGGAAGATGGGTGTTCAGGTGTTCAGGTGTTCAGGTGTTCAGGATGGGAATCCGAAGCGATTGTGAGCGCGGGACTGCTCAAATGGCGAGTACCTCGCGGGCGGTGCCTGCGAGTACGCGGCTGCTCTCCGCGTCTGACAGCCCGGCATGACGCAGCACGGAGATTCCGGCAGCCATAGGGCGTGCCGGCGCGCCGGACCCGAACATCACCCGCTCCGCCCCTACGATCCTGACAACATGAGCCAGCGCTCCGGCCGCCAGCAGGCTGGAAGTCTCCAGGTATACGGACGGATGCTCCTCCATGAGAACCAGCGCCTCCGCCAAAGTCCGTTCGTCCACTCCGGCCAGAATGACCGGTGACGGGTGCGATCCAAGCGCCCTGATGAGCCGGGAGGCAGTGCCCGGAAGGTCGATGCTCATCATAATTGGTAGCTGCTCCCCCTGGAGCGCGCGTGCGAGCGCAATAAACGGGGCGTAGCTAGGCTCCCAACCCTGTGCATGAGGGAAGAAGCGGGCCATCTTGAACCCGTCCGCCCGAAACCGGTTGTGTGGTCCATCACCGCCGAAAAAGGCTTGCGGGTTGACTGTAGCAACCGGGACCAGGCTGGGACTTTCGGAGCAGGCCGCGCGCGTGGCCGCATTACCCGCGTTGTGGTCCAGCAACAGTCCCACCGTGGAGAGCGTGCAGCATGTGCTCACCGCATGCTCCCGCATAAGCGCAGCCAGGTCATCTACGGACAGGTCGGAAGCAGCCGCCGGCAGCGGTCCGAACAGCGTGTTAACATCTACGATATCGTCCATGGGTATTTGAACCCCAAAGAAACGAAGACGCCAAGAAGGTCTTAGCGTGGGCGTGCCGTCCCGGTCGCCATGATGCGCTGCCTCTGTGTCTTCGTGGTTAGCTTTGAATCCACTTGTGGGCGCGCTCGAGCCTGCGGAGCACGCGATCCTTGCCCAGGACCGCGAGCGACTCAAACAGGCCGGGACCCACCGTCCGGCCGGTGACGGCTATCCTCAGCGTGTGGATCACCGGACCGCGCTCGCTGCGTATCGCCTCCGCCACGCGATTGGTCGCGGCCTCCGCCTCCTCCTGTGTAAGCGATTCCAGTGGCCGGACCTCATTAGACCACCCGTCCAGGATCCTTATCGGGCGTTCACCGGATAACCACTTTCGGCGGCCCTTCTCCTCCGGCTCTTCCGGCTCCCGATAGAAGAAGTCGGTCAACGGTCCAACCTCGGAGAGCAGCTTCATCCGGTCCGCGACGAGCGGGACTAGCTTCGCGGTATAGGCGCGCTCCTCCTGCGTGGGCGGGGTACTGATGAGCCCTGCTTCTTGCAGGAATGGCAGACAGAGCTCCAGGAGCCGGTCTGGCGCGGAAGACCGAATATACTCTCCGTTCATCCACTTCAGCTTGTCATAGTCGAAGACTGCTGGATGCTTGCTGATGCTCTCTAGGCCGAACCGCTCGACAAGCTCCGGAACGCTGAATATCTCGCGGTCTCCTTCTCCAGGCGACCAGCCCAGCAGCACGAGGAAGTTGAACAGCGCCTCGGGCAGGTAGCCCGCGCGGATGAACTCTGGGAATGCCGTGGACCCGTGCCGTTTACTCAGCTTCCTGCGGTCGTAGCCCACCAGAAGGGGAAGGTGGACCCAGACCGGCTCCTGCCACCCGAAGGCGCGATAAAGCTGTACGTGCTTGGGCGCGCTGGGCAGCCACTCCTCGCCGCGAAAGACGTGCGTTATGCCCCAGGCGTGGTCGTCCACCATGGCCGCAAGGTGGTACGTAGGCCAGCCGTTTGCTTTCAGGAGGACCGGATCATCCAGCCGGCGGTTCTCGAAGACCACGTCGCCGTATACCGCGTCGTGTACCACCGTCTCCCCCTCCACTGGGAGCGCCTGCCGGACGACAAACGGTTGGCCCTCCGCCTCCAGCCGTGCCCGCTCCTCCGGCGAAAGGTACCGGCAGCGGCGGTCGTATCCGCTCGGCACGCCCTGCTCCTGCTGCTTCTCGCGCATCTCCCGCAGGCGCTCCTCCGTGCAGTAGCAGCGGTATGCGTGTCCCCCCATAATAAGCTGCTCCGCGGCGGCCCGATAGCTTTCCAGCCGCTCCGATTGGATGTATGGCGCGTTGGGTCCGCCGGTCACCCACCATTCGTCGGGGGTGATGCCCAGGAACCGCAGGCTCTCCTCTATCTCAGCGATGGACTCGGGCTTGTAGCGGACGGGGTCACGGTCGGTGTCTTCCAGCCTGCCGAGGTACCGGCCGCCCGTCTTGCGCGCGAGCAGCCAGTCGTAGATGGCCGTGCGGAGGTTGCCGACGTGCGGCGTCCCCGTGGGGCTGGGAGCGAAGCGAACGCGAACTGACATGTGTGGTGGTGTGGGCGTGTGGGAGAAGGAGGTACTTGCGCCCTCACTCGCATACTCCCACACTCCTATACTATTTCTTCAGGTACTTCCTCTTGCTGCGGTCGAAGCCCTGGGAGAGCTTTTTGGCGTCGTATACCCACGCGCCGCCGCGCTGGAAAAAGCAGTGATACGCGCTCAGGAGCGAGGCCACCATTCGACGGTGGGTGCGGCGCGCAATGTTCGTCTCCGTAAGGAGCGTGATGAACTCGATGCCCTTGCGATAGTGCTCCATGATCTCCCGCAGGATGTCGAACGTGGGAAGCTCCTCGGAGTCCGCGCGCTGGCCTAGATCGATCAGCTCGTTCACGCGGTTGCGGCTAATGAACATCGCCGGCTCTGTCTCCTCACCGTAGGTGATGGTGAACCGGTCCGGGGCCTGGCGCTCCAGATAGAACACGGCGCCGCTGTCCACGGGAAGCATCTGGTACCAGTCCAACAGCCCGTATAGCAGGCGTGTCTCATTGTTGATCCAGACTTCCGTGCGCTGGCCCGTCGGCAGGATGATGTCCACCTGCAGGATGGGCGCGTCCATCGGGAAGAAGCCCGGCGCAAGCTGGCACAGCGGGAACGTGCCGATCTCCTTGTGATGGAACTTGAGCACGCACCGAGCTGTAGCCGGCGGGTTGGGGTCCGGCGTATAGGCGGGCTCCTCATCCAGCACGTCCTGCGCAAGAGGGCTGAGCACCTCGCGCTGTAGACCTCCGTCGAAGCCGTCATCCTCCAGAAGGAGGTCGACCTCGTTGCCCTCCTGGTCGGTGTAGTGAACGACCGGGAAGCGGAGGATCTCCGGCACCGAGTAAACGTACTCCGGGATCGCGCCCTTCGGCAGGAACCGGTCGGCCCCGATCCACTGCACGCGGTCCTCTCCGCGTAGGGCCGTGATCAGGGTATTCAGGTCTCCCGCGTACGTGCTCTCGCCAGGCGAGACCTCGAAGACGTCCTCCAGCATCCGGCTGGCACGGGACGAGTTCGGACTGGCCAGGATGGAGGCGATGAGCTGCTCCTGCTCTTCCGGCGCGATGACCAGCGGCACGTTCACGTCCGCCGGCTTGTTCTCACCGTACTCGTCGACCTCTCGCTCGGCAATGCCGGGGAAGAACCGGCTCAGAGTTGCAATCGCCTTCGGACCTATCCAGGTGCCGTTGGAGAGATAGGCCACACGTCCATCTCGTAGCAGGCTGGAGAAGAAGCTCACCGCGTTGAAGTGATCCGGATCCGCGCGCCAGGCCAGGAACTGGAGCGCCTTGCTCGGTACGGGCTCCCCGACTTTGTCCAGGAAGGCGACCACCGTGTCCGGCTTGCGCGGATGCAGTCCCTTCGCCTCGGCCTGGTACTTCAGGACATCGGCGGCTTTCAGGTAGTTGTCGAACAGGACGTCCTCTTCCGACTGGCCCTCGGTCGAGGTGTCGAGAAGCCAGCGGACGAGGCCATACGTGCCATCGCCCGCCGGGAAGTAGCGGTCCCGGTTACTGAGAACTCGGGAAAGAGTCTCCCGCATCACCTCCACGGGGCGATCGTAGATAACCGCCAACTCGCGCGCCAGCGCTTCTTGAGGCGCCGGAAGTCCGTAGCTCTGAAGCACCTCCTCCAGATTGCGCTCCAACGCCCTGTCCGGACCGGCGAAGCGGCTCCAGAGCGTCCACTTTCTGTCCGTGGCCGTAAAGCGGGCGGGATGGGTCGCCAGGATGACGCGCGCAAGGCGGAGGTCTACATCCTCTCGGGGCACGTGTCGCGCGGCCTCGGACGCCTTGACGGGCTCACCGCTGTCCAGCAGCGCACGGTGCAGCAGGTCGGCCGCGTATTCCGCCGCCAGCGATTCGTTCAATGCAGGTTCAGTTGCTATTGCCATGGGGGCTCCTTCGGAGAGATGTTCAGGTCTTCACGGTACTGGTTCTGAACACCTGGACACCTGAACACCAACCAAGTCGTATTCCCGCGCGCCCGTAATGCGCGCGGTGATGAAATCGCCGGGCTCTACATCCACGGCGGAGACAATTATCTGTCCATCAACCTCCGGGGCGTCACGGAACGACCGACCGAAGACGGATGACGGATGACCGCTCTTGACAGATGCGCTGGTCCGTCCATCACCCTTCCGCCGTCCGCCGTCCTCCTCGGTCCTCCGTCCTCGGTCCCCGGCAAATCCTTCTACGAGCACCTCCACCTCGCGGCCGACCCAGGCGCGGTTTCGGGCCAGGGAGATTCGCTGCTGCAGGCGCATGAGACGCTCGCGCCGCTCTCGCTTCACGCGCGCCGGAACGCGGTCCGGCAGCTCGGCCGCCGGCGTGCCCTCCTCTTGCGAGTACTCGAAGACGCCGACACGGTCGAACTGGGCCGCTTCGACGAACTGTTCCAGGTTGCGGAAGTGCGCTTCCGTCTCGCCGGGAAAGCCGACGATAAACGTGGTCCGGATAGCCACGTCCGGCGAGGCCGCGCGGAACTGCTCCAGCAGCCGCAGGTAGTGATCTCCGGATTGCGGGCGCCTCATGCGCCGCAGGATCTCGTCGTCGGCGTGCTGGAGCGGCATGTCGATGTACTGGCAGACCCGCGGCGTGGTAGCGATGGCCTCGATTATCGCCGCGTTGACACGCGAAGGGTAGCAGTAGAAGAGGCGGATCCAGTGGACGCCATCGACTTGCGAGAGCTCACGGAGCAGCGTGGGCAGCATCGGCTTGCGGTACAGGTCGTATCCATACTGGGTAGAGTCCTGGGCGATCAAGTTCAGCTCTCGCACGCCCTGGCGAGCCAGAGAGGCCGCTTCATCCAATATCCGGTCCAGCGGCTTGCTGGCGTGCTTCCCGCGAAATGAGGGGATGGCGCAGAAGGTGCAGGAGTGATCGCAGCCCTCGCTGATCTTCAGATAGGCGGTCCAGGGGGCCGTGGCTCGAACGCGCGTCGGGACGTCCAGCCAGCGGTGATGCGGCCTCTCCGGAACACGCAGCAGAGGAGTCGCTGTTGCGCTCTGGTATGTCCCGTTGGGCAGCGCTCGTCCGCCGTCTGCCGCTAGCGTCTCGCCGACCATCTCGGCGATATCGGCCATTTGGCCCGCACCGAGGAACGCGTCGACTTCCGGGATCTCCCTTGCCAGCTCCGTGCCGTGTCGCTGCGCCAGACATCCGGCTACGATGACACGACGCACCTCGCCGCGCCGCTTCCGCTCAACCTCCCGCAGTATCGCGTCGATGCTCTCTTGCTTGGCAGACTCGATAAAACCGCACGTGTTGATTACCACCACGTCCGGCCGCCGACTGCCACCCTGGATGCTATAGCCGTGGCTCGCCAACACGCCCAGCATCTCCTCGGAGTCCACCAGGTTCTTTGCGCACCCCAGGTTTACCATCTGAACGGTCGGCCGCCGCCGAAACAGCGTTATATTGGCTCCGGAACACCGCTCCGGACTCTCAGACCTCAAACCTCACCTCTCAACGATCCGGCACACGTGACAAAAGGCGCGCCCTTGCAGGCGCGTCCTGTTAGTATACCTGAGCGTGCGGCGCGTCCGGTACCGTGGCGGCAACAGCGGCTGTGGAACGGCGGCTGGACCGTGGCGCTAGCGGTCGGACGCCGGGAGGATCAGTACGGCGTCCGGAACGGATGGACCGCCAGGACGGGCCTCCTGGTACCGGCCTCCCTCCAGGTATACGAGCTGCGAGGACGCGCCGCCATCCAGGCACATTCCTTCCGCACAGGCCGCCTTGTGATACTGCCGGAAATATCGCTGGAGCGCTCCCGCAGCATCCGCATAGGTGAGGGCTTCCCCGATGCAGAGGGCCAGGTAGCGCGGTCGCCCGGCCTCCATGCTGTAGCCCGCAAAGGTGCGCCAGAGGGGCGCCGGGCTCATCAGCCGCTCTTCGTGGTCGGTGACGTGGATCCGGCCGCCCTCCACCAGGCGCGGTCCGCAGGCCACCACGGAGTCGCTGTTCCAGTAGCCTTCCGCCACCGGGTTGACGGGCTGCGCGAATGCCGTGAGCACCGGGGCGCGTCCACGCTCCGCGACCGCCCAACCGATATGGGGTAGACCGTCCGCGTCGAACGCCAGAACACAGCGGGCAAAGCGACGGCGGGGATCGCCCTGGGAGTGCACAAGCCGACCGGAAGAGAGGACCTCGCCATGGACAGCCAGGAGGCCCATGACCTCTTTGTTCGTTCCGTCTGTAGCGCCGAAGTAGCCGCCGTTGATGCCCCCTATGGCCCCGAGACGCTCACACCAGTCGCGAACGGTGCGGGCGTCCGCGAAGATACGGTTGCCGCGCACGTGGGCCCCTTCCGCCACGACCTGGGTGCGCACGCCGGCTGAGCGGAGGTCTACGTCCAGAACATAGAGAGCCCCGGCCGGTGAGACGCCACTCCCGCGCGGCACGGTACGAAAGATGACTCCTCGCGCGATTCTCCGACCGGGCGTCCCAGAACCTGTGCGGCATCCAGACTCGCTGAAGAGCAGAACCAGGGCCGCGGCCACGGCAAGGAGACGCATCAGGACCGCTTAGCCCGCGGAGGGTCGCAGGTAGTCAGGCGTGGGGTACCGGAACAGGATCTCCGTCCGCGCGGGCTTGTGGTCCGGATCGCCGCCCGTGAACTTCCCGGACTCGCCGACACTGTAGACGACAAACCCGTCTCCCTCCACTCGGAAGACCACCGGACGACCGCTAAACGGGTCCGTGGGCGGCGTCGCGACGGCCGCGAGACTTGCGGGCCAGGCGCGATGCTGCGCCCTCAATGCAAGTACGGCTGTGGCGCCCCGGTCAACCTGGAGTCGCGCTTCCACCACGGAGTGCCTGGTCACTATCAGGCTATACGGCGGCCCAATAAGCTTGGCCAGGATGGCATATGCGTCGCCGCCTGCCGAGGCGGCCGTGCGCATCGCACTTTCAGCCTGGGGATATGGGAGGTCGCCGGCTGCGGCTGCCAGACGCGCGCGCCGCAGAAGAACCGCCCCGTTTGTATCCACGAACCGGCTCCAGGCCTCGCGGCCCCGCGCCCATGCCTGACCGACGGTGCCCGGCAGCGTAAAGCTGGAGTCGCTGTCCAGGGCGACTGCCTGAAGGTCGGTCAAGAGTTCGGGGCCGCGTTCGCGGAGCATCGGGATGGTGATGGCGAGCACCCCGTAGTCCCCACGGAGGGCGTAGGCCAGGCTCGGGACTTTCCAGCGATCAATGGCCTCTCCGGCCGCCTGAACCACGGCCGGATCGCCGCCGTAGAGGTCCAGGAGCCGCTCCATACCGCCGAGCCCAATCGATCCGATGGCAAGTGCCGCGAAATTGGCAACCTGCGTGGGTGTCTGGGCGGCATGCCGGGCGATCTGAAACACCAGCGCCTGAGTACGGACCGCCTCCGGCCGCTGTCCGTCAATCGCGTGCAGGTACGCTTCGGCCGTGAGCCAGCGGGCCGCGGAGCGCATCCGAACGTTTTCTATGAATCCCATCAGGAGGCCCTGGGACCAATCCCGCTGGAAAACGCACTCGGGTTTCGCCGCGGCCTGATGGACCAGGGCCAGAATGTCGCCGTGGTCCCGCAGTATGGCGCGGGCCGTGCGGACCTGGGCGGAGGAGGGAATGGCCGGTCCAATGAGGTTGCTGACATCTTGCTCCTCCGTACCCTGGAAGGGGCTGGCGGTAAGGCGCTTGTCGAGCTGCTGATAGACCGGGGCGGCGTTCTGGTCGGCCGGCGGCAGCGGAGCCTGCAGCTCCGCCGCTGTGGTGGGAAGACCCGCGGCCTTGGCCGCCGCAAGCTCCGATTGCAGCGAGGGCTGCGCCGCGTGGGACGGCGCCGGAGCGTGGCCGGGCGTATGATGCCGAGCCTGGGCAGTGGCAAGGTGGGCAAATAAGCAGGCGAACACAGCCGTATGCGAGACAGTCCTGAGCTGGCGCATTCTATCCTCGTTGGGTGGAATGGATACCCGGCGGTGTGCCCGGCCGGATTCAGGGGCCTGCGGCAAGCCGGGGCGGACTCGGCGGGGGTTGAATTCCTCGCTCTAGCATACACCAATCTCCCGTAGAAAAATCAGTTCTAGCGAGCAAGCGGGCTGAAGGAATCCGCCCCCTCTGTATGGCACTTGGGGACGTGCGCGGTTTGCTTGACTATCCCGGGCGGGTTGAGTACAATCGTGCCACGCCGGCCAGCAGAATTACGGGGCAAACGGGAGCGTTTATCCGTGCGGCCGGCAAAGATTGACACCCGGTTATTCAAGGCTTAAGGAGGAGCGCGGATGGACTCTCTGCGCGTGCTGATTGCCGAGGATGAGGCGCTAACCCGCACTATTCTAAAAGCCCGGCTGGAGAAGCTGGGCCACCAAGTCGTCGCCGAAGCCGAAAACGGCGTACAGGCAGTCGAGGCAGCCACGTCGGCAAAGCCGGATGTTATCATCATGGACATCCGCATGCCGGAGATGGACGGGATCGAGGCCGCACGCCAGATTGTGAGTGACAACCCCTGTGCCGTACTCTTCCTAACCGCGTTCAGCGAGGATACGCTCGTGGACAAGGCCGGGGAGGCCGGCGCGCTGGCTTACCTGATGAAGCCGTTCCGCAAAGAGGACCTCGCGCCCGCACTGGAGATTGCGGTCCGGCGGTTCCGCCAGATCCAAAGCCAGAACAAGGAGATCAACGACCTCAAGGAATCGCTGGAGACCCGCAAGCTCATCGAGAGGGCCAAAGGCATCCTCATGGACCGGCAGGGCATGACGGAGGATGAGGCGTTCAAGAAGATCCACTTCCAGGCGCGCAACCAGAACAAGAAGATGAAGGACATTGCGCAGAGCATCATCACTGCCGCTGAGCTGATGTGATTTCGGCAAAGGACCACGGACCACAGACGACGGACCATCCCGGAACCATCGGTCTGTGGTCAGTCGTCCGCGGTCTTTCCTATGGCGCCCCGCAGCAGTGCGGGGCGCTTTTGCCTATGTGGACGGATGCATGAGCCCTCCCTATAGGCTGGCAGCCATCGATCTGGATGACACCCTCCTCGGCCAGGATCATCTCATCTCCCGGCGCAATGCCCGGGCAGTCAGGGCGATTGCCGAGGCGGGCGTAGTCTGCGTCATCGCCAGTGGCCGCATGCACGAGGCTACGACCCGGTTCGCGGAGCAGTTAGGGCTGGACGCGCCGATCATCTCCTACAACGGCGCGATGGTGAAAGTGCCGCGAACGGGAGAGGTATGGCTGCACCTTCGTACCCCCGCCGAGCCTGCCGACGAAGTGATTCGCTTGTGCGCGAAGGGCGGATTCCATCTCAACTACTATCTGGACGACCACCTGTACGTAGCCAAGCGGGGGCCGTGGGCGGAGCTCTACGTGCGCCAGACGGGCTCGCCCATGGAGGAGGTGGGCGACCTCCACCGGTTTATGGGCAGCCGGCCGACGAAGATGATCCTCATCGATGCTCCGGAGGTCACGGACCGGCTGCTGCTCCGGTTCCGGGAGCGGTTTGGCGATTCGCTCTACATTACCAAGACCAACCCGGAGTATCTGGAGTTTATGAACCCCGAGGCGAACAAGGGCCGCGCGCTGGCACTGGTGGCGGAGCGGCTGGGCATCCCGCAGGCCGAGACGATAGCATTTGGGGACGGCCATAACGACCTGCCCATGATCCGGTGGGCCGGACTGGGCGTGGCCATGGGTACGGCCAAGCCGCAGATCCTGAAAGCGGCCGGATATGTGGCGCCGCCCTATGACGAGGATGGCCTTGGCCTTGCTATCGAGGAGATATTCCACCTCGTCGCGTAACTCTCCAGGAGTGTCAGCGCGAACCAACTGCCGTCAATGCGCGTATAGAATGCTCGGCCGAGGCCGCTCGGCCGGACCGATATGACCGCACCTACCCGCAACCGCCCGCACTTTACGCTCACGGCCGCGCAGAGGGCGCGGCTGGAGGCCTGGCGCGCCTGGTGGTCCGAGAGCGAAGACCGCTACGCAAACTGGGAGGTCCGTGATCGAGACCAGCAGACCGCGTCGGCCATCGCGGAGCTGTTCGCGCGATCAGGCTTCCCGGAGGGGCGTGACCTGACCGCGCCGGAGCTGAACCGGCTGTTCTCTTTGGCGCGGAGCCTCGCCCCGAACCCCAACCTCGACGCCAGGCTCTTCGGCGGTCCGGAGGAGCCGGCTGAGCTCAACCGGCTGCTCCGACAGCTCCTCTTTGGGGATCAGCCGCTAGCGGAGCGGCTTACGGCCTTTATGGAGCGCAAGGGTGTCGGCGCACAGACGGCCTCCCAGCTCCTTTGCGCAACCCATCCGGACGAGTATCCGCTGGTCCATGCCGGGGACCTGGAGGCACTGGAGCTGACGCACGCGCAGAGAGAGTTCGCCCTGCGCGACGCGACACAAGAGTACGCCGGCGCAGCAGAAGCGAGTGGCGCGGCGCTGCGTGCCCTGGCCGGGTTCCGCGTCCTGGAGGCGGTGCGGCAGGCGCTTGGCACGCAGAGCTACCTGGAAGTGCACCGGATCCTTGAGCGTGGTCCCCGCGAGGCGGCCGACGCCGTGATCGTGCGCGACTTCGCGGCCCACGCGGCCGTGATGGAGGAGCGCCGGCCCTATGTGCCCGCGGACGTCGGAGAGACGGACCTGCTGGGTTTGCTGGAGCTGCATATCGCTCAACTGGGTTTTACCTACCCTCCGCTTACGATCCGCAACTACTATGTCGCGCTCAAGACCAAACCGTTCGCGATCCTCTCCGGAGCTTCCGGCATCGGCAAGACGCGGCTGACTTACCTCTTCTCCGAAGCGTTAACCGGGAACGTGGAACAGCAGTATCGCCTCATCCCTGTCCGGCCGGACTGGACGGATTCCACCGCGCTTCTTGGTTATCGCAATCTGCTGGCCGGTCCGGAAGGGCGGTACGTGACAACGCGCTTCCTGGATTTCCTGGCCCACGCCGCGCGTCCGGAGAGCTCGGGCCGGGCCTACTTCCTGTGCCTGGATGAGATGAATCTCGCCCGCGTGGAGCACTACCTTTCGGACTTGCTGTCCGCAATGGAATCGCCGTCTCGGGAGATCCCGCTGGAGGCCGATTCGGTGGTCCGGCTGCCTTCCAACTTATTCTTGACCGGTACGGTGAACGTGGACGAGACCACGCACGTGTTCAGCCGCAAAGTCCTGGACCGCGCGAACACCATCGAGCTGACTGAGGTAGACCTCCGGTTCCCGCCATCGCAACTCGGAATTGAAATTCGAAAACCGAAAGCCGAAAATCCTATTGCATTCCAATCTCTCTTCCTCAACAGCCGTGTGCTCGACGTGGCGGCGGCAAACCGAAAGCTGGAGACCGTCGCGCCGGGCCTCGTTGAGCGGGCGCTGGACCTCCTTACGCGGCTGAACGGCGCCCTGGCGCAGTCGCAGCTCTCATTCGCCTACCGGGTGCGGGACGAGGCGCTGATGTACCTCGCCAACAGCTTTGACGCTCGTGGACGGGGCCTCTTCGATACCGACAGTCGCAGGAACGGCCAGATCGCGCTGGACTTCCAGGTGCTCCAAAAAGTCCTGCCGCGGCTGTCAGGCAGCCTGGAACAGATTGAGCCGGCGCTGCGTGCGGTCCTGGAAGTCCTCGCCCCGGGGCTTATCCCCGCACGGGCGCCGGCTCCGGCCCCGCCACGGCTTTCAGGGGCGGACCAGCCCGGTCCGTACCCACGCTCGGCTGCCAAAGCCCTCCGACTCCTGGCTCGCCTGGAGCGGGATGGATACGCCACCTTCTACGATGGATGACGGCCTGCTGAGCCCGGTCGAGCGCCGGCGACTGATCGAGGAGATCGGGGAGGTGGCGATGACCATCGGCCGGGACCGCGATTCGGAATTTGGTCCCCTACCCGCTCGGAGCGGCCGGACCGCGGGACTGTTGACGGGCCAGGAGCAGCTCGCATTCCTGGAGGCTCACTTACCTATCCTGCAGGCCGCGATCGAGCGCATCGCCGCGGATCCTCTCGTGTTCGTTGTCACGACCGGGCAAGACGTGCCGTTCGACAGGGCCAGGCGTGTCACGCCGCGCGCGGTGATGCAGGCTGCCGGGCGGAAGACAGTGGATACAAAATGGAGCGCTACTGGATGGCTCGCGGAGCGCCTGTCCGGGCGCGTTCCTGCCAGTTTGGAGGAGCAGGTGACCGTCGCGACCACAGACACGCCGGAGAACCGGTGGATCGCGGCGCTGCTGGCCGGATGGCGGCGGGATCTCGCCTCGATAGCGGCACTGGCCCGGTGGACGGGGGATACCGCTGCGGCGTCCACCGCGGAGGGACTCCTCAGCCGCCTTCGCCGGCTTGAGGCCGCCGAGTTCCTCATGGATAGCTGCCGGTACGCACCTGCAGCGCCTCCGCCCCGTCTTCTCCTGGACTCCCGCTATCGGACGCTGCTGAAGCTGGATCGCGAGCACCGTCGCAGGCTGCGCATCGAGTGGGATGCGCCCGCTTTCACCCTTCCTGCGCGAGAGGGCTGGCTGCTGTACGAGACCTGGTGCTTCTTGCGCACCGCAGCCGCGCTCATGGCACTGGGCTTTCGGGCTGTGTCAGGCGACTCGGTCCAGGTGCGGCCGGGCAGGCTCTCACTCCAGTTGGCCAAGGGAAGGGCTTCGCGCCTCCGCTTCTCCCTCCGATCACAACTGGTGGAGCTCTATTACAACCGTGCGTTTGCCGGTCCTTCGGCCGACGAGGCGCAGCCCGGCTCCCGCAGCCACACGATGATTCCGGACATTTGCCTGGAATGCCGCGGGCGCTTCCTTGTCCTGGACGCCAAATACCGGAGCTACGATCCTCCGGCCGGTCCGGACTCCGTTTACCAGGCCGGCGCTCTGTACGAGGACGTGGACAAGATGCACGCCTACCGGGACGCAATCGTTCGGTCCGAGAGACCGGTCGTGGACGCGGCCTGGTGTCTCTTTCCGGGCCGGACAGAGGGACCGGAGATTATCTCCTACCCCACCTCGTCGTCGCACGAACCGTTCGGGCGGGCCGGCATCGGAGCGCTTCGGCTCCGCCCCGGACGAGACTATGCGCCCCTGGCCGGACTCATTGCTTCCTGGCTCTCGACCGGTTGACAGGCCCTGGATTCAGGAGTACACTTCGGCTAGAACAACCCATATGGACGTCCCTTTAACAGGTGTGCCCGGAGAGGCCGACAAGGGGCGGGAACTCCCGCTGACTTGCGGGACCACTCTTGCTGCGTCGGCGCTTCCCATCGGGAGGCGCTTTTTGCTGTGACGGAGCCAGCGCAATGAACCCAAGGCAGGTGATGGACGCGGAAGAGATGCGGCGTGCCATCACCCGCATCGCCCACGAAATCCTCGAAAAGAACCACGGCCCCTCTAATCTCGGACTGGTGGGCATCCTCCGGCGAGGGGCGCCGCTGGCCGAGCGCCTCGCCGTTATCATTCAGCAGATAGAGGGCGTCCAGGTCCCGGTGGGCAGCCTGGACATCGCCCTCTACCGGGACGACTACCCTGAGCGCCGCCCGGCAGTGGGTCAGACCAACATACCCTTCGATATCACCGGCAAAGACATCGTGCTGGTGGACGAGGTCATCTACACTGGCCGCACCGTGCGAGCAGCCATCACGGCTCTCATCGACCTGGGCCGCCCGGCCGGCATCCAGCTTGCGGTGCTCGTGGACCGCGGGCACCGCGAGCTTCCCATCCGGCCGGACTACGTCGGCAAGAACGTACCCACGTCCCGCGAGGAGCACGTCGACTGCCACCTGCGGGAGGTGGACGGCGAGGACGTTGTAACGATCCGGGATGCCTGAGCTATGCGCGACCTGATCAGCCTGCGGGAGACCAGCGTAGAGGACATCCGCCGCGTTCTGGAGACGGCGGCGGCTTTCAAGGAGATCCTACGGCGGTCTGTAAAGAAGGTACCCACTCTGCGCGGGCGCTCCGTCATCACGCTGTTCTACGAGTCCTCCACGCGCACGCGTACGTCCTTTGAGCTGGCCGCGAAGATCATGAGCGCGGAGGCGATCAATATCGCCGTTGCGCAGTCGTCGGTAAGCAAGGGAGAGTCGCTCAAGGATACGCTCCGGACACTCCAGGCGCTTACGGCGGACTGCATCGTGATCCGCCACTCGTCGAGCGGCGCGGCCAAGATGGCTGCGGACTTTACCGACAGGCCCGTCATCAACGCCGGGGACGGGCGTCACGAGCACCCCACGCAGGGCCTGTTGGACATCCTGACCATCTGGGAGAACAAGGTGGTGGGGCGCGAGGACGAAACCTATCCCCGAGCGCTGTCCCCCGAGCGGCCGTTCGACCTCACGGGACTCACCGTGGCGATTGTGGGAGACCTCACGCACAGCCGGGTGGCCCGTTCCAACGTATGGGGACTGACGAAGCTGGGAGCAAAGGTCCGATGGGCCGGCCCCCGAACGCTCATCCCGGTAGACGCGGGCCGGCTGCCTATATCGGTCCACACGGACCTGCGTGAGGGGCTGGACGGGGCGGACGTGGTGATGGCGCTGCGGCTCCAGACCGAGCGGCAGGAGAAGGGGCTTTTGCCCAGCCTGCGGGAGTACTCGCGCGTGTGGGGCATCTCGGCCGGAAGCCTGGCATGTGCGCGCCCCGACGTACTGGTGATGCACCCCGGCCCCCTGAACCGCGGCGTGGAGATCTCCGCCGACGTAGCCGATGGCGTGGGAGGAATCCGCGCCGCCATCGAGGATCAGGTGACCAACGGCGTGGCGATCCGGATGGCGTGTCTCTACCTTCTCATGGGCGGGGACGAGTTCAGCCGCGAATGAATGGATTTCGACAGGAGTAGGAGCGAACAGGATGACGTGGAATGACGTGCGGGACGCCTATCCACACCAATGGGTGCTAGTCGAAGCTCTTCAAGCTCACACTGAGAGTGATCGGCGTCTATTGGATAATGTGGAGGTGATAGGCGCATTCCCGGACAGCCTAACCGCCTGGAAAGTATATACTGAGATGCACGGCGAGGCTCCATTTCGCGAGCTCTATCCCCTTCACACAGGCCAAGAGGTCCCAGATATACGGGAGCGCCCCGGTCCCGTTCTGCGCGGAATACGACGCGCCATCGGAAGGCAGGAGATCCGGAGCGGGAGAACGCGCAGGTGAGGCTAGTTCTGGCTGGTGGGCGGATACTGGATCCCTCTCAGGGGGTGGATCGGGTCGGAGACTTGGTCATTGAGGATGGCCGGATCGCCGGCATCGTCGCCGCCGGATCGGGTCAGGGCGACGTGGTGCGGGATGTGCGCGGCCTGCTCGTAACCCCGGGGCTCATCGACATCCACGTCCATTTGCGCGAGCCGGGGTTCGAGTACAAAGAGGACATCGAGAGCGGCACCCGCGCCGCGGCGGCAGGCGGGTTCACCGGCGTCTGCTGCATGCCCAACACCAACCCGGCCATCGATACGGCCGCGGTGGTCCGGCAGATCATAGAGCGGGCGGAGCAGGTCGGCTCCGCGCGCGTTTACCCCATCGCGGCGCTGACGCGAGGCATGGGGGGCGACCAGCTTGCCGAGATCGCGGACCTGAAAGCGGCTGGCGCATGCGCCATCTCCGATGACGCCTTTCCCATCCAGAACGCGGAGACCATGCGGCGCGGTATGGAGTACTGCGCGCAGTTCGGAATGGTCCTCATGACCCATAACGAGGACAAAGCGCTGACGGCCGGTGGCGCGATGAATGAGAGCTACACCGCGACGGTCATGGGCGTGCCTGGCATCCCGGCGGTGGCCGAGGACATTGCTGCGGCCCGCAATATCCATCTCGCGCAGCTTACCGGCTGCCGGCTGCACCTGCTTCACATCTCTACCGCCGGGACGGTGGAGCTCCTCCGGCGCGCGAAGGCGGACGGCATCCCGGTCACCGGCGAAACGGCCCCGCACTACTGGTCGCTCACCGACGAGGCCTGCGAGGGCTACAACACCAACGCAAAGATGAACCCTCCGCTCCGTACGGCGGCCGACCAGGACGCGGTGAAGCGGGGCCTGGCGGACGGGACCATCGACTGCATCGCCACGGACCATGCGCCGCACGCAGCCTATGAGAAGGAGCGCGAGTTCGATCAAGCGCCCTTCGGGATCGTGGGTCTGGAGACAGCCTTCGGACTGACCTACACCCACCTGGTGAAGCCCGGCATCATGTCGCTGCCGGACGCGATTGCCATGCTCAGCACCGTTCCCGCGAGTATCCTGAGGCTGCCGGGCGGCACGCTGGCCGCCGGCGCGCCGGCCGACGCTAGTGTCTTCGACCTGGACCGGGAAGCAACCATAACACCGGAGTCGATCCGCTCCAAGTCCCGCAACACGCCCTTCATGGGCTGGGCGCTCCAGGGCGTGCCGGTATTCACGGTATTGGGCGGCCGGGTTATCGAGGTGTAGGCCGCGGCTATGGGCGGAGACCGGACACTGGCGTATATCGCGGGGGCGGTGCTCCTGATCTGGCTGGGCGCGCGCCTGATGGGAGAGGAGGGCGTTGTCGCGGCGCTCGTCATTATCGGGGTGGTCGCGCTGCGCTCGCACCTGCGCGGGCAGTGGCGTCCGCAGCCGCGAGAGTACGCTCCCGTTCCCGCTCCCGCCCCCCGCAAGCCGTCGGAGGCGGAGCTCCGGTATGCCCGCTATCGTGACGAGGTGGCCGCACTCTCCATAGAGGAGGCCCGCCGCCGGAGCGAGTCGCTCCTCGCGGAGCCGGTTACCTGGGAGGTCCGGAAGGAGGAGGTTGCCGATCCGGACCTGACGCAGGACCTAGCCCCTTCGCTCCGCGACCTTTTCGCCCGCTACGGCGCGCTCCACGGCCGGTATGGCGAGGCGCGCATCGGCGGGGAGGCGCTCGGCCGGTTCGAGTGGCCCGGTTCGAACGTGCTGGGTTTCGGCCGGAGCGGCGAGGCGCGAGCGGCGCGGTTCAGGCAGATCGGGGTAGACTTTGACGGCAACCCGCTGGTTGTGAAGCCCGGCGAGGAGAGCGTCTACGTGGTACACCGCCCCGAGAGCAATCCTGCCCGTTGGTGGTGCTCCGAGCACCCGTCCGTCTGGCACTGGCTCCTGATGCAGAATTTCAGTGACGAGTCGTGAGTCGTGAGTCGTAAGAGCGGAAGACGGAATCGCGAGCCGTAAGTGGCGAGGAGGAGGAGGGATGCGACAGAGCATGTCTCCGGTGCTTGATTCCGCGAGCAAGTTATGGCCGAACGGATACTCCTGAGCAACGCCAACGTACTGACGATGGACCCCGCGACGCCTGCGGCCGGCGCTGTTCTTATTGAAGATGGTCGGATCTCCACGGTATACGCAGAAGTGCCGGATTCGCGGCCTGGTGGCGCTATCCGGATAGACCTGGGCGGCCGCACGCTGGTGCCGGGCTTCAACGACTGCCATATGCACATCCTGCCCTACGGGCTGGACCTGGCGCAGGCGGACCTTTCGCCGTCGGCCGGCGTGACAGACGTGCCGTCCCTGCTCCACGGGCTCCGATCCTGGGCCGAACAAAATGCCGGGAGCGAATGGGCGCTGGGCAATCGCTACGATCAAAACACCTTCCCCGGCGCCGCACACCCCACGCGACAGGAACTGGATGCGGCCCTCCCGGACCGCCCGGTCTACGTGATGCAGACCAGCAAGCACGCGGGCGCGGCGAACAGCGTCGCTCTGCGCCTGGCCGGCATCACGCGCAACACCCCGGACCCGGATGGCGGCCAGATCGTGCGGGACGCACGTGGAGAGCCGACCGGCGTGCTGCTGGAATCAGCGGTGGGCCTCGTGACACACCTCATCCCACGGCCGGACCGCGCGGGCATCGTGGATGCCATCCACCGGGCGAACCAGGCGCTGGTGAGGGCCGGCATCACGTCCGCGTCAGACCTCAACACCGGCTGGTACGACGTTCGCACGGAGGTGGAGTGCTATCGCGCCGCAGCGGAGCAGGGCGCTCCGGTCCGGATGACGCTCTTCCCCCACGCGCCGTGCTTCGGCAAGCCGGAGGAGGTCCCACTCCGAACCGAGTTCGCGCGGGCTATGGGGCTGGAGGATCCCGGCGCACAGGTGCGGCTTGGGCCGGCGAAGCTGTTCTCGGACGGCGCGCTGACAGTGCGGACCGCGGCGCTTCGGGACCCCTACGTGGACGGCAGCGGCCTGGGAATGCTGCTTCATCCGCCAGAGGAGCTGAGAGCCTACATCCATGCCGCGGCGAGAGGCGGCTGGCAGGTCGCCGTCCACGCTATCGGGGACGGGGCCGTCGAGCTGGTCCTGGACTGTTACGCCGGGCTGCCACCATCGCGGCACCGGATCGAGCACGCGATGCTGCTGGACAAGGGCCTCATCCGCCGGCTCGTGGAGCAGCAGATCGTGCCGGTGATCCAGCCGGAGTTTATCTCGCGCCTGGGCGATGCGTACGTGTTGGGGCTGGGAGAGGAGCGGGCCGCGAGGCTGAACGCGACCGCAAGTCTCCAGCGGGCGGGGTTGGGAGTGCCGTTCAGCTCGGACTGTCCGATTGTGCCCGGCGCGCCGCTCGATGGGATCCGGGCTGCGGCGCGCCGCGTGACGCGATCCGGGCGGCTGCTGGGAGCGGACGAGCGCGTCAGCCCGCAGGACGGGCTGCGAAACTACACCTACTGGGCTGCCTTCAGCACGTTTGATGAAGGAGAGACAGGGTCCATATCGCCGGGCAAGCGCGCCGATCTTGCCGTCTTATCCTGTGATCCTATCGAAGACTTGGACGGAGCGGAGGTAGTCGCAACGTTCGCGGGCGGCAGGTGCGTATACGGCCAGGGGGCATTGGGCTGATATGCGAGCATTACTGGCACTGGAAGACGGCACGGTATTCGAGGGCGAGTCGCTGGGCGCGGAGGGGCGCGCGTACGGCGAGGTCGTCTTCAACACCGGCATGACGGGCTACCAGGAGATCCTCACCGATCCCTCCTACGCCGGGCAGATCGTCTGCCTCACCTATCCCCTGGTTGGTAACTACGGGATAAACGAGGAGGACTTCGAGTCCCGCCGCGTGCAGGTGGAGGGGTTCGTTGTGCGCGAGGCGGAAGAGCTGCCCAGCAACTGGCGCAGCGGCGCAACGCTGGACGGCTTTCTGAAAGGCAAGGGCGTTGTCGGGATTCAAGGTGTGGATACGCGGGCGCTGACACGCTGCCTCCGTGCCCGTGGCGTGATGATGGGGGCCATCTCCACGGACGAAGCGCCGGGAGAGATCCTGGACCGCATCAAATCGTCCCCCACATACGCGGGTCTTGACCTGGTGCGCAGGGTGACCACCGAGCAGTCGTATGAGTGGCCTTTTGAGGGGGAGCCGAAGCATCGCGTCGCGCTCCTGGACTGCGGCGTGAAGTACAACATCATGCGCAGCCTCGCCTCCCTCGGCTGCCAGACCACCGTATTCCCCTGCACGGCCAGGGCGGAAGAGATCCTGGAGCGCGACCCGGACGGGATCATGCTCTCGCCCGGGCCGGGGGATCCCGCGCTCCTCGGCTACGTGGTGGACACCGTCAAGCAGTTGGTCGGCAAGAAGCCCATCATGGGCGTCTGCCTGGGCAACCAGCTACTGGGCTATGCCTTCGGTGGCCGCACCTTCAAGCTGAAGTTCGGTCATCGCGGCGCGAACCATCCCGTGAAGGACCTTCACACGGAGCGTGTCTACATCACCTCCCAGAACCACGGCTACGCGCTGGACCCCGACGCGCTGAGCGGCGGAATGGAGGTGGCGCACGTCAACCTCAACGACGGTACGGTGGAGGGGCTGCGCCACCGCGAGCTGCCCGTTTTCTCAATCCAGTACCATCCCGAGGCCTCCCCCGGCCCGATGGACAGTCAGTACTTCTTCCGGCAGTTTGTCGAGATGATGGAGAATCAGTCGTGAGTCGTGAGTCGTGAGTCGAGAGTGACTCCCGAAACAGGCGCGGCTACTCGCCCGGTGCCGCTGGTCTCACGACTTACGACTCACGACTCACGACTCTTCCTCCTCATCCTCTTGGCGGCAGTCATCCTGCGAGTAATCGCGCTGCGTTCAGACCCATATCCCGCTCTCGATTGGAGCGCCGGCCAGCTTACCGACGAAGGCTTCTACATCCACAACGCCCGGAATGTAGCGCTGTTCGGCCATCCCCGTACGGATGGGTTCAACAACATGCTGCTCGCGCCGCTCCTGCACTACGTCCAGGTGGCGGTCTTCTTCGCGGCGGGCGTAGGGAGCGTACAGGCGCGCGCCATCTCCGTGGTGTGCGGCATCGCCAGTCTGTTCATCTTCTGGGGCGCGCTCCGACGGATCCTCGAGCCCCGAATTGCGCTCACCGCGCTGGCCTTTCTTGGGCTAGACCACGTGTACGTCCTCTTCAATCGCATGGCGCTGATGGACACTCCCGCCACGATGCTCGCGCTGGGGGCGTTCTACTGCTTTGTCCGGGCAGTGGTCCAGGCGCAACGTGCGGAGGGAGGGAGCTCCGAGAGCGGCGACGTGGGGAGGAAGTGGCGGTCCGGGTGGCTCTTCGCCTGTGGTGGGCTGTTGACGGTTACCGTAATCAACCGGACCCTCTGCGCGTACCTGCTCCCGGTGCCGCTGCTGGCGATGTGGTCCGGCCGGCGAGCGCTGCGCGGGACGGACCTTTGGCCGCTTATTGGTGGTATGGCCATCGTGTTCATCCCATACGCGTTCTTCTGGTACTGGCCCAACCGCGTCGAGATAGGTCACATGGCGCGGTTCTACCGAATGGAGCAGATCCAGCCCCACACCTGGACTCACCTCTATGAGAACGTGTACCACGCTTTCCTCGGCGACCGGCGCGGTGTGGCTCCATACCTCTTTCGCCACTCCCCAGTCATGTTCGTGCTCGCCCTACTGGGCATCGCGGACTGGGCATTGGGCATTCAGGCGTTCAGGCGTTCAGGCGTTCAGGCGACTGCGGAGGCCCCCCAGCCCCCAACCTTGGGGGAGCAGCCAGAAGTCGGAATGCCCGGGCACTTTGCCACCTTGTCACCTTGTCACCTTGTCACCCTGTCATTCCTGGCCTGGTGGCTGCTGCTCGGTTACGCGGAGCTGGCCGTGAGCAGCTATACGCCCAGCCGCTACTATGTGCCGCTGTACCCCGCGCTGGCGGGACTGGCCGCCATCACGCTATGGCGGCTGCCAGACGTGCTCCCGGCCCTTGCCGGACCGGA
>CAYNFH010000065.1:0-27926 GCA_964396385.1 uncultured Chthonomonadaceae bacterium
CATCATCCATGTCGGCGCGGACCTGAACTCCCGCCTGATCCAAGAGCGCCAACACCCGATGCGCGGTTGAAACGTCCCGCACGCGGACTACATGGTAGAAGACTTCGCACAGGTTGGCTGCGTGTGCATAGCAATTGCCGCGATGGTCCCGGAGTGTTCTCCTGACAACCTGAGCGCCTGCCTCCAGCCCGAGAAAAGCGATGAGCGCGGAGGCATCAAATACGGTGGGCACGCTTGTTCGTCCCGTACCGGTCGTGCCACCGCTGCTCTTCGCGCTCGGTTTCATCATGCTTATCCCGCATGAACTCTTCGCTTGAAAGACCCAGTCCCGCCAGGGCTCCATAAGCAGCGTCGATGGCGGCGAGCCTCTCGGCGTCAGTCTTCGGAGCCTTCGACGAATCTCCCACAAGCCGCCGGGCAACGTATTCCTCGATAGGGAGTCCGCTTCGCTCGGCTTCTGCGCGCAGCCTCGCCTCCTGCTCGGGGGTGAAGTCCAGAGTTAGTGTCATGGCCGGTTCCGGGCCGGGAGCCATGTGGACTCCACCGCCCTGACGCAGGCCCCGGCACTCTATTGAATCGAGCGCCCTCCAGCCAGATACTGGAGGGCGTAACGAAGGGGGACGGTGGGAGTGGGCAGTACTGGATTCGAACCAGTGACCTCCTCGGTGTGAACGAGGCGCTCTACCACTGAGCCAACCGCCCGGACAGCCTCGATTATAGCACCGGCCCCTGCCAGCGTCAACGTGGGCTCTCGGGTGTTGTAGAGTCGAACCCGCCCAGGCGGGTCTGACGCTGGTAGAGGATGCCCGTCAGCCCTGGTACGGGTGAAACCTGCACCCTTACCGCGCTTACCGCGCTTACCGCGCAACACCGGAGTCCTGCCCGGCTCAGCCTGGAATGGGGCATGCGCTACCTTATTACGCTTTCTTCGCTTTTTGCGCAGCCTCTGCCCATCACCACACCCACGCCGGTGGCCAGTCGCATCCATAATCCCGTGCCGCCAATCCTCCAGATCGCCTAATCTAGCCAATTTCTGGACTTTGCGCACGCTCGCTCGCTTAGCGATGAACTCGTCAAGCTCCCGGCCAAGAACCCTCGGAAAATTGCGCGATGTCATGTTGCGCACGGTATATGGCGCTATTTGGGCGACTGCACGGCGTCAGGCTCGGGACGAGCACGCTTGAAGCGGGCGGCCGAGCGCAAAGTCGAGCAATTTGAGACAACGATCTCACTCCGCCTCTCCGGAATCCGAATCTCCCGACTCACGACTCCGCCGCAACGTGGCGCCACCGCGCCAATTTGAGACAACGATCTCACTCCCGCTGACACCGCTCAAGTCGGCCGCCAACTCTCGACCCTCGACTCCGGCTTCTGGCCTCACGCCTCTCGACTCTGGACGTTCGGCTCCGCATTTTGAGACAATGTCTCACTCTACCCGGGGCCGCGATTCCCCGCCTCAACCATCCCAATCTGACACGCGGCGTGTCAACTTGGGATAATGTCTCAGCTCGACGCGCCTGGCGAGCAGTGCCGCCCCACGTGTGTCCGCCCGCACGGCTCCCTCGTGCCGTGACGTGGATGCGGTCCCATGCTCGTGTACAGCGATAGAAACAAACCACCACAATATGGGAACATGTTCCCAAATTGTGGTGGTTTGCCATTGGAGCCACACAGAGTTCAGCCGCGCCGCAATTTAAGACAATGTCTCACTATCCCGCGCCCGGCGCAGCGTCAGCCCGCAAAGGCTAATCGTGCGGCCAGCCAGGATCCAGGCAGCCGCGGGGCGCGGCTGCGCTCCGGGGCATGCGGGAGGGGAGTGGGGAGGGCCGGCAGGGTGAGGCGACGCCCGGCACCCCCGCAACGCACACTCGTACTGCTACAACCGGGCGGCGGAGGCTCGCCCGAGAGGCCCACCCCACACAGGGCGGCTAGACACGCCGAATCGAGAGCAGCAGAGTCTGAGCTACAACGCGCCCGCCCGCACAGGGCGGCATTGAATCCGATCCGGTCCAGATCGCCTGGCGCAATTTGCCACGTGCGCGCCAATTTGAGACAACGATCTCACGCTAATATCACTGGGTGCATACCCACTGCCCCGGCTCCTGCCGCCCGCCAACTGACTACTGACGACTGACGACTGACGACTGCCGCCTGCTGCCTGCTCATCCAGGCCAATTCGTGCAGCGCTGCACACTTTGAGCACGGAAATCGCAGCGCCCGGGACCCCGCACCCGTCCCCTCCGCAAACGCCAACCAAGGACGTGGCGGCAGCCAGGGTGAACGGCAACACGTGTCCTCGGTAGGGGAAGATCGTTGGTCGGAGGGGCCGGGACGAAGCCCGGCCCCTCCAGCCCCTCCTCGCCCTTTACCTACACGATCTGCATGGGCATCAGGACGCAGAGGTAGTCCGAGCCGGATTCGCCCTCCTTGTCCGGCACCGGGCGCATCACGCCGGGCTTCAGCGGCTCCGTAATCTCGAGGTGGACGCCCTCCTCCTCGATGACGCCCAGTACGTCCAGCAGGTACTTGGCGTTGAACGCGATCTCGATGTCGTCACCCTCGCGGGCGACCTCCACCTCCTCGTACGCCGTACCTTCCAGGTTGGACTCGGCGCGGATGGCCAGCTTGTCGTCCAGCGTCTTCAGCACCACGCGGTTCGCGTTGTTCCGGGCCACGATGGCGGCCCGCTTGACGGCTCGCTGTACCGCCTGGGTCTGCAGCGTGAGCAGCCGCGTATGGGAGGAAGGAATGACCCGCTCGTAATTGGGGAATTGGCCCTCGATGAGGCGGGAGATGACGTGGATGCCCTGCGGGGTCACGAACTCCACCTGGTTGTCGGAGAGGCAGACGCGCACGTCGCCCTCTTCATCCGCTAGGAGCCGCATGAGCTCGTTCATGGCGCGGGCCGGCACGATGGCGGTCACGCTGCCGCGCCCATCGGACACGGTTGCGCTCCGCACCGCCAGCCGGTGCGTGTCGGTGGCCACGAACTTGAGCGAATTGCCGTCCAGGGAGACCAGGATCCCGGTGAGGATCGCGCGCGCTTCGTCCGGGGAGACGGCGAACAGCGTCTTCCGGATCATGTCCCGCAGCAGCGCCTGCGGAATGGTGAAGCCGTTCTCGTCCTTCACGTCCGGCAGGCGCGGATACTCGTCCGCGGGGAGTCCCAGGATCTTGTAGTCCGAGCGGTCGCAGTTCAGGCGAACCGCGTGGGACAGGTCGACGGTGAGCGTCACGTCGCCCTCGGGCAGGGCACCCAGCAGCTCCGTCAGGAGGCGCGCGGGGGCGGTCAGCCCGCCGGCAGTCTCGATCTGCGCGCTGGGAATGGTGAGCGAGATGCCCAGCTCCAGGTCCGTGGCGGTCAGGCGCAGCGCGCCCTCCTCGGCCTGGACGAGGATGTGGCTCAGAATAGGTAGGGAGGTGCGGCCGGAGACGGCGTGGGCTACCGTCTGTACCGCGTCAAAAAGATCGCGGCGGGGGCAGACAGCCTTGAGTAGGGAAGGAGATGCGACCTGGGTTGCAGCCATCGTGGGTCCTCCATGGTGGTATGTTCACTGGTCGGTGCAACCGGAGTCCGCGAAGGAGGGCTCCCAGGCCCGCCACTGGTCCGAGGGCCTGGGACTTCGCGCCGTTCGTACCCCGCGACTTCAGTCGCCGGGGCACAGGCGTGGGGCCCTCGGAACTCTCCGGATGTACCAATAAGAAGGACGGGTCGACAAGGTGGATAAGTGTCGCAGCCGGGCGAACTTTTTCTCGGAGTTACCAGAGCTCGCGGGTCACCTGGCCGGCGCCGTAGAGGTAGGAGTAGAGAGCGCGGATGTTGGTGTGGTCCAATGAAAGGAAGCGGAGGCCCGCCTTGCACCCGTCCTCCAGCCGATCCACGTACACGATGGTGGCCTGGAGGGTGATCTCCCCGGCGCCGGGCAGGCAGGTGGCCACCAGTACGCGCCCTCCCACTCTCAAGAGGGGACTGGTGCAGGCGACGCGCGCGCCGGAGAGGCTCAGGTTCTCGACCTCCGCCTCGCACTCGTGCCCCTCGAAGAACAGGTTGACGGAGATTCCCGGCGAATCGACGCGCGGGTGCTGGCGGCGGTCCCGGTACGCGTCGCCTACCTGTGCATCCTGCGATTTAGACTCCGCGCTCCTGCGCATGACGGCCTCACTACCTCCTGGCGTACGTGCGTCGCGGTGTCGCCCGGACGAACGGGGCTTCACACCTACATTGTTCCGCCCTCAGCCTCCGCCCAACCCGGTATCCCTACCAGAAAGGCGCTATCCGCGAAGGCGATTGCCGCACTCGGGGCAGGTGGCAAAGGCGGCCGGGGAAGAGTTGCCGCATACGTGGCAGTAGACAAGCTCCGGAGCTGCATCGGGCTCTTCCGGCTCTGCAGGCGGCTCGTCCCAGAGGCGCCCAAGGTCGTAGGGGTCGGACCGCCAGCCGCCGCGAGGCCTCCTGGCGAGCAGGAATCCGGCGCGCAACACGGCGCCGAGGACAAAGCCCAGCCCGAGAGCGCGGATCCAGTCGCTGGGCGAGCTCAGAAGGAGCGCGGCCCCCAGCGCCGCAAACACGCCGTACGCGACGAGGCGCACCAGCCATCGCCTGTTCTCTTGCGCCAAGCTCGCGGGCTACCTATCGGCGGGGAACGGGAGACGCCACTGGCTCTCTTCCGCCTCGGGAATGACAAGCTGGTCCGAGAGAGCTTCTGCCAGTCGCGCTGCCGCGCGCTCCCGGTAGCCGGGGTCCGCCTCCACCGGAGGATACGCCGAACGCAGGTATTCGCGCGTCTGCTCCAGCCCTCGCGCCGCGTGCGCGCAATCCGGACAACGCAGCAGGTGCCGCTCCACGCGTACCGCCATCTCCTCCGGCAGCTCCCCATCTATGAAGAGATCCAGCAATCGTCCAACATCGTCACAGCGCATCACAACCCCCTCAATCGTCCTCTTTCCACATCTCCACCAGCCGCTCCCGCAGCGCGCGCCGCGCGCGGTACAGCAGCGATTTCGTGGCTGCCATGGACCGCTCCATCAGCTCCGCGGCCTCGCGGGCGTCCCACTCCTCCACGTCGCACAGGAGCAGCACCTCGCGCTGGTCCTCCGGCAGGGCCGCCATGGCCGCCCGGACATCCGCGGAGATGGCCGTCACCCCCGGGTCCCTGGCAGCAGGCTGATTCTCGTCCTCGGGCAGCGTGAGCAGCCGCGGCTGCCGCAGCCGGTCCCGGCAGACGTTGCGCGCGATGGAGAAGACCCACGCCCGGAAGGGAGCGTCGCCACGAAAGTCCGCCGCCCGCCGGAACGCTCGGAGGAAGGCGTCCGTCGTGACCTCCTCCGCGTCCTCGCGGCTGCCGAGGATCCGCAGCGCGTACGCGAATACGCGGTCCACGTACATGTCGAAGAGCGCCGCCAGGGCTTCGGCCTCGCCCCGGCGAAACCGCTCCACCAGTCGGGCCTCGTACAGTTCGGCCGGCACTCGGCCCAAATCCACACTCCTATAAGAAGGGACGCTGCCGCGAGCCGAAAAAGTGTCGCGGCGCCCCCGTGGATTCGCGACTCCCTCCCATCTTACCTGCCGAGCTTTCCTGGCAGACGGCCGATACCATAGGTACAATAGGGAGGCCGTCGGAAGCCCCAGCCCCTCGGACCGGTGGCGGGGCTCGGGACCCCGGTCCAAAGTCTGAAGTCCGGAGCCCAAACGCGGCAGGCACGCGCTGGAATCTGGACTGCCCGTCCGTCGTCCGTCATCCGTCACCGGTTATCTCGTGCTCCGAGCCCTTCTCGGCGGTGCCCGCGAGTCGCTCGCCACGCTGCGGCTGCGGACCCGTATCGCATGGCAGTGGGACCTCCTGACCGGCGCCTTCGCGGGCGTCTATCAGGGCTGCGTCTGGACCTTTGTGATGAGGGTTGCGCGCGCGGACATGCGCGCCACCGGCGAGCAGATCGCCTGGATTACCGCCGCCCCCGCGCTCGGCTACGTCTTTGCCACTCTCTGGGCGCGACAGATGGACGGGAAGTCCAAGCTCCCGTTCGTCTACTGGACCTGGGTGGTGGCCCGCGGCGCGTTCCTCTTTGCACCGCTTATCCACACACGTGGGCAGTACGTCACCCTCGTCTGCGCTACCCCCATCCTCTTCTCCATCTCCGCGCCCGCATATACGGCGGTGATGAAGGAGATCTATCCGGACCGGCACCGAGGGCGGCTCATGAGCATGGTCCGGATGCTCATGAACATCTGCATGCTCTTCACCGCCCTGACCATGGGCCGTCTCCTGGACCACGGTCTGGACTTCCGCATCGCCTTTACCGTCGGCGGCATGTGCGGCGCGATGACAGCCGCCACCTTTAGCCGCATCCCCCTGAAAGCCTCCCGCGAGCCGTCCGAGCCGCGGATGTCTGCCTGCGCCTTCTGCTTGGACACGCTGCACATCCTGTGGCGCAATCCCGGCTATCGGTGGTTCACGGCTTCCGTCTTCGTCTTCGGTTTCGGCAACATCATCGCGGCCACGCTGTACCCGATCTACCAGGTGGACCGGTTCAACATCACCAATACCGAGGTGGCGAACATGCAGAACATCGCGGCCATCGTCACCATCGGCGCGTTCATCTTCTGGGGCCACTTCCTGGATCGGCGCGGGCCACTCACCACGGTACTGCTTGGAATCTGCTTCAATGTCTGTACGCCGCTGGTGTATGCGCTGGCGGGCGACGTCCACATCCTCTACATCGCGGCCGCCATGCAGGGGATGGCCGGCGCGGGGATAGACCTGGGATACCTGAACACCACGCTTATGTTCGCGGAGCCGGGCAAGGTCTCGCAGTACCAGGCCCTCCACTCCAGCTTCTTCGGTATCCGCGGGACCATCGCGCCGCTTCTCGCCATCCCGCTCAAGCACGCGCTCGCAGCGCAGGGGACGTTCTACGTCTCCATCGGCGTGATGTGCGGCGGACTGCTCTTGCAGATCATCTCCATGCGGGACTTCCGCCGCCAGGCCGCAAAGGACCTGGCCCAGGTCGTCAGTAGTCAGAAGCGAGTAATCAGTAGTCAGTAGTCAGTAGGGCGGAGTGTGGTCGCGCCGTTCTACTGGCTACTGGCTGCTGACTACTGACTACTTGGCTTGTCACCGGGTCATCCGGCCCGCCCGGTATAATAGCCGCATGCGGATCCTCCTCACCAATGACGACGGCATCAACGCGCCCGGCATCCATGCCCTCAGGCGGGAGCTGGCGGCACTGGGGGAGGTAGTGATGGTAGCGCCGGAGCGTCCGCGCAGCGCCTCCGGGCATGCCATCACGCTCCACAAACCGCTTCGAGTGGACGAGGTGGAGCTCCCGGACGGTGGAACCGGCTGGTCCACCAACGGTACTCCGAGCGACTGCGTGACCCTCGGCTTCGACGTGGTAATGGATGGGCGCGTGGACCTGGTCTTCTCCGGCATCAACTCGGGCCCCAACCTCGGCTGGGACCTGACATACAGTGGCACCGTCTCGGCTGCCATGGAGGGCGCCATCCTGGGCGCGCCCTCAGTCGCCATCTCCGTTGCGGGCCAGCGCGGCCCATACGAATACGGCCCCGCTGCCCGATTCGCCCGCCGCCTTGCGGAGACGATTGCCGCCAACGGCCTGCCGCAATGGACGCTGCTCAACGTGAACGTGCCTGCCGTTCCGGAAAGCGAGATCCGCGGCGTGACCGTTACGCGCCAGGGCCGCACGCAGTACGTGGACCGCATCGACCGGCGCACGGACCCGTGGGGCCGACCCTACTACTGGCTGTGCGGCAACCTGCGGGAGGACGTGCCGGACCCCGGCTCTGACGTGCACGCGGTGCTGGAGAACAGGATCTCCGTCACGCCCGTGCACCTGGACCTGACCGCAAACGACGGGCTGGACCGCATCCGCTCCTGGCACTTGGACTGAATCTCTGAGCATCATGACACGAACTGCAAGAGCCGCTCTTCTCCTTCTGATCGCGAGCCTGGTGCTTCCGGCCGGGGCGAGGCCGAATACGGCCGGGGCGCTAAGCCCGGACCTCCTCAAACAGCGGATCACCTACCTTGCTTCGGATGCGCTTGCGGGACGCGGCTCGGGCACTCCGGGCAATGACCAGGCCGCACGTTATATCGCCGCCGCGTTCCGACGCGCCGGACTCAGGCCGGTGGGCACCGCGCGCCAATCCGATATCTCTGCCCCAATGGACGGAAGCGGATACTTCCAGCCGTTCACGTTCGTCTCGGGAGTAGCGGAGGGCCGCCGCAACTCGCTGGAGGCGCGCTTCGGAGGAAGGGTGCAGGCGTATCGTGTTGGCTCGGAGTTCGAGCCGTCGGGCGTCTCCGGCTCTGCCACCGCGCGAGGTGAAGTGATCTTCGCTGGATATGGCATCCGATCCAGGGAGCCACAGCGGGACGACTACGCCGGAATCGACGTGCACGGTAAGATCGTGCTAGTGCTCGCGGGCGCTCCCGGGGCCAACCCGCACTCGCCTCTGTGGGAGTTCGCGGGCATCCGCCGGAAGGCATTGACCGCCCGCGATCTCGGGGCCGCTGCCATGCTGGTGGTGCTCCCCCGAGAGAGCGACGCCCCTCGCATGGAGACGGACGACAGCCCAAGCGGAGAGGGGCTGCCTATCTTGGTGGTGCGCCGGAGCGTCGCAAATGAATGGCTCAGGTCCACCGGACGTCCGCTGGATACGCTCGAGCCCGTCCTGGCGGACACGCCAACCGCCTTTGCGACCGGAGTGCGAGTCTTCTTGACGGCCGACGTGAAGAAGGTGGTAAAGACGACCGCCAACATCGCCGGCCTGCTCGAGGGGAGCGATCCCGCGCTCAAGGATGAAGTCGTAGTGATAGGCGCGCACATGGACCACCTGGGCATGGGCGGCCCCGGGTCGCTGGCCGAGGACCGTCGGCCTGCAATCCATCACGGGGCGGACGACAACGCCTCCGGCGCGGCCGGCGTTATGGCCCTCGCGGACTACTTCTGCGGCGCAATTCGCCCGGTGGAGGACGGCGGACGGAAGACGGACGGAGTCTCGTGGCGTCCGAAACGCAGTCTGCTGTTCATCTGCTTCTCCGGCGAGGAGCTGGGGCTGCTGGGCTCGGCCCATTATGTGAAGCATCCCTTCGTGCCGCTGGAGCGCACCGTCGCCATGGTGAACATGGACATGATCGGGCGCCTCCGCAACGACAAGCTGACCGTGGTGGGCAGCGGCACTTCCTCTGCGTGGCCGGCGGTGCTGGACGAGGCCAACCGCAGGGCGGGTTTCACGCTCGCTCGCGATGAGAGCGGGTTCGGGGCGAGCGACCAGCAGTCTTTCTACGCGGCCCACATCCCGGTGCTTTTCTTCTTCACCGGCATCCATCCGGACTACCACAAACCGAGCGATACGGCGGACAAGATCAATGCCATGGGCGAGTCGCGAGTCCTGGAGATGGTGGCGGAGTGTGTGCGGGAGATCGCGGACATGCCCGCCCGGCCGGACTACCAGGAAATCCGGGAAGCGCAGGCCGGGCCTTCCCGTTCGTTCCGCGTGTCGCTCGGCACCATACCGGACTACAGCGCAGAGGCGGAAGGTGTGACGCTCAGCGGTGTGCGGCCCGGCAGCGCTGCGGAGAGGGCGGGGCTGCGGCAGGGAGACGTCATCGTAAAGTTCGGGGACAGGAGCATCCGCAACATCCAGGACTACACCATCGCCCTGTCCGAGCGCAACCCCGGGGACGTGGTGACCATCGTCGTCAAACGCGGCGGCCAAGAGGTGACTCTTACCGCTACCCTGGAATCCCCTCGTAGACAGTAGATAGAGGAATCGCGCATGAGAATCGCCGCTGTTGCGACGGCCCTGCTGTTTCTGGCGTCCCACGCTCCCGCCCAGCTTGCCGAGCTCCACGAACCGAGGGAGAAGCACCTCGCCAACGTGAGGCAGCTTACCACGGAGGGGGAGAATGCCGAGGCCTACTGGAGCTTTGACGGTACGAAGATCATCTTCCAGTCCACCCGGGGCGAGCTGACGGCGGACCAGATCTTTACGATGAACGCCGACGGCTCGGACGTGAAGATGGTCTCGACCGGCAAAGGGCGATGCACCTGCGCCTACTTCCTGCCAGGGGACAGGGAGATCATCTTCTCCTCCACCCACGAATACAGCGCGGACACGCCGCCCCCAGCGGACCGGTCTCACGGCTACGTGTGGCCGGTCTATCCGTACTACACCATCTACCGCGCGAAGGCGGACGGGTCCAACCTCCGGCCGCTGTTCCCCAAGAACTCCGGCCCAGGCGTCCTGACCGGGTACAACGCGGAGTCCACGGTTGCGCCGAATGGGAAGCACATCATCTTCACCTCCACGCGTGATGGTGATCTGGACCTCTACTCCATGAAACCGGATGGCACCGGGCTTCGTCGTCTCACCAGCACCCTCGGCTACGACGGCGGAGCCTACTATTCGCCGGACAGCAGGATGATCGTGTGGCGCGCCAACCACCCGCAGACGCCAGGAGAGCAGAAGAAGTACCTGGACCTGCTCCACAACGGACTGGTGAGCCCTATGGAGATGGAGATCTGGGTCGCCCGCGCGGACGGCTCCCACGCTCGGCAGGTGACGCACAACGGAGCCGCCAACTTCGCGCCCTTCTTCACGCCTGACGGCAAGCACATCATCTTCTCGTCGAACATGGACGACCCCCAGCGGCGCACCTTCGAGCTGTACGTCATCGGCATCGACGGAACGGGCGTTGAGCGGATCACGTACGGAGGCCAGTTCGACGCCTTCCCGATGTTCAGCCCGGATCGCAAGCGGCTGGTCTGGGCATCGAACCGCCACGGCAGCCGGCCGCACCAGACCAACATCTTTGTGGCGGACTGGGTGCCGTGATGGATTCCGCGGCCCCGCCGAGCCCGCCCCTGGCCACCGGCCCGGCCCCGCGCCGGCAGGAGGTCACCTGGCAGGAGACGGTCTGGATCCGGAACCTACTGGGGCGTGTCCGCGGCGGCAACGCCGTGGAGGCCGCGCGGGACCTGGTGGACAATCGCGCCACCAGGTGCCCCGTTGAGCCCATCCTTGGCGCGCTCTCGCAGCAGTCTGCGGGCAGATGGCGGGAGCGCGCTCTGGCGGCCTGGGTGCTGGGTCTGATCAGCATCCCTCCGGAGCTTCAGGTCAGCACCGTGAGCCTGCTCACTACGGTGCTGGGGCAGCGCGGCGCCGGCAACTGGGGGACCAATGCCATCCGCCGGTCCCTGCTGTGCGGGCTCGTTCCCGGGTCTCTCGCCGGAGTGTTCGGACTGCTTGGCGCCGAGGTTAGCCGGAATCCGATTGGCTTGATCGTGGCGGTTCCTGCCATAGTCATCGCCACCATGGTCTTCGCCTGTCTCTTCTTCGTGCCTGTGACGCTGTATTCGCTCGCAACCGACTCGGTCAACCAGAACAGGGTGCGCGCGGAGGCTGCATTGGCTATCCGGCGCCAGCGGATGCTCGGCGGGATCGCGGCCCTGGCGGAAACATCGAACGATTCAGACCCGCGCGTGAGGTCGCTCGCGCGTGCCGCCCTGGAGGAGCTGCTGCCGATGCTGACCCCGGATCACTTCGGCATGCTCGGCAGCTACACCACTCCCAGCCTGTGCAATGCGCTCTCGCGCGCCGGAGCCCAGGATGCGGAGCTGGCGGTTGTTATAATCGACGCCATGAGGACGGTGTCGGATTCGCGGGCGATCCCCGCTGTGGAAGCCGCGAGACGCCGGTGGACGACCCGGCCGCGGGTGCTGGAGGCGGCGGATCGCGCGCTTGCCGTGCTGTGCCAGCGCCGAGAGAACGAGAAGGACTCCGCCCGCCTTCTGCGCAGCGCCGAGACTCCGGCCAATAACCTCCTTCGCCCCGCCGGGCAGGTCGGCGTTATGCCGGACCTCCTCCTGCGCGCAAACGAAGAACCTGTGGAGATCCGGCAGCAGACATAGCGTGGGTGTTTCTTAGCCGTCCTCGGGCTCCACTTCGGGCAGGCGGCCGACGCCCATGGACTGGCGGAGTAACTTAAGAGCGCGCTTGCCCGCATCGGCGAAACGGGCTTGCCCGGCCAGGAGGCGGGCCGCGGAGCGGGTCGCACCCGGCCGCATCACTCCGTGCTTGTAGATGAATCCGGTCCACTGGTAGAAGGCCTTCGCCAGCTTCAGCGCCGCGTCGAAGTTCGGCGCGAACTCCGCATGCAGCCTCCGCGTGTACTCTCGCGCCGCGCCTTCGGCCACGCATTGCGCCGCCAGCCGCCCGCTGCGAACGGCGTGCAGGATCCCGTCTCCGAAGAGGGGATTGATCAGCCCGGCGGCGTCGCCGACAAGAAGGATCCCCCCGTCGCGCGTGCTCACCCGCTCTTTGCCGTTCCAGATGGGCAGCGGATGGGCGTGAAAGCACATCTGGTTCGGCGAATAGGGCACGCCCAGGCTGTCCAGGTAACCGAAGATGGCCCTCTGAAGCTCGTCTCGGACACTAGGGTCGCCCCGTCCCTCCGCGCTCCGAGGGCGGAATACCCCCGCGCCGACATTCAGGTGGTCCGCTTTGGGGAATATCCAGGCATAGCCCCGGCGTATCGCGCCGTATTCCAGGTGGATGACGTCGCGCCGGAGATCCGCGTGGCCGTTGCCCCAGTGGTACGGATGCTCCACCTCCAGCGCAATGGCGAGCATCCGGCTTCGCCGCAGCCCGGCCGCGCGTGCGCAGACGCCGTTCGCGCCGTCCGCGCCGATCAGTTGCGGCGCTCGCGCCACGAGCTCTGCCCCGGCCTGGCCAGCCGCACGGACCGTGACAGCTCCGTCGTTATTCTCCACGCTCCGCACTGCCAGCCCGTCCCGGAGGTCCGCGCCGGCCGCGGCCGCGCGTTGGGCGAGGGCATTGTCGAAGACGGAGCGCTGGACCATCCAGAGGGTGATCTCCGGCTCCTCCGGGCTCGGGTTGATGGTAGCCAGATAGGGGTCGTCGAACTCCCAGGTGTGGCGCATAAACCGCACCTCCGATTCGACGAACGCCTCCGGCGCCAGTCCGCGCAACTCCTCGCCAACGGTCATGGGCATGCCGCCCCCGCACGTCTTGTGCCGAGGCAGCGGGTGCTTCTCCAGCAGGAGCACGCGCATCCCCGCCGCTGCGGCGTCATGCGCGGCCGATGCCCCCGCCGGCCCCGCCCCTACTACAATCACGTCATATGACAGCACCCGTATCCTCCCGACTCAGTACCCGCAGAACGGTTGTCATTCCGAGCTATAGCGAGGATTATGCTTTTCCGGCAGAGTACGTGCAGCTACCGTAAAGCAGATCCCTCGCGGAGCTCGGGATGACCTTCGTGCGTCCCACACCGTTCATGCTCCGTGGCGTATGCGGTTGTCCCGCAAGAGTATATCAGCACCGCGCGCGGGCCACCACGTGCCTTGACAACCCGAAACGGCCGATGTTACCATGCCGAGGGCCGCGCACCGGCGCTGGGCGAGGGCGGTTCCGCTCCAGACCTTTTTCGGACGCGAGGGAAACCGATTGGCGACACAGGCAGCCATTCAGAGGCGAAGCTACACCGAAGCCATCAGCGGCATCGCCGCCCCCCTCTCCTTCCTGTTGGTGGTCATCATCGCGCTCTCCATCCTCCTGCGCAACGAGCATTTTTTGAGCCAGGACAACTGGCGCATCATCATTCAGAGCACGGCCGTCGTGGCCATTCTCGCCATCGGTGAGACGGCCGTGATCCTGACCGCGGGCGTGGACCTGTCGGTGGGGCGCGTGCTTGCCGTCTCAGGCGTGGTGGCGGGCAACGCGATGGTGAACCACCACGCTGGCATGTGGACAGGGGTGCTTCTGGCGTGCGCTACCGGGACCGTTTGCGGGCTGGCCAACGGTCTGTTGACCACGTTTGGCCGGATGCCCTCTTTCATCGCGACGCTGGGTATGATGGGAGTTGCCAATGGCTTGGCGCTCATGATCTCCGGCGACGCGAACATCAGTGGCCTATCGGCAGGTTTCGACGTCTTTAGCATGGGGGAACTGTTCGGGACGCGCTCGACGCAGGGAATCCCGATGCCGCTCGTGCTGATGGTGGCCAGTGCCGTGGTGGTGCACCTGCTGCTGTCGCGCACCGCGTGGGGGCGCAGCGTCTACGCCGTGGGAGGGAACCGGGACGCGGCCAGACTCTCCGGAATCTCCCTGCGCCGGGTGACACTGTCCGTATTCATGCTCTCCGGGCTGCTGGCTGGATTCGCCGCGGTCATCCACATCTCCCGGACGGGGGGCGCCCAGCCCACCGCCGGGACCGGTCTGGAGCTGCAGGCCATCGCCGCCACCGTGATCGGCGGCACGAGCCTGATGGGCGGCGTCGGGGGAGTCGCGGGCACGCTCATAGGGGCCTTCCTGATGGCCGTTATCCAGAATGGCTGCGATCTGCGCGGTATCCACCCGCACTACCAGCTCATCATCATCGGGGCGGTCATCTGGCTTGCCGCCATGTACGACGGCTACCGCCGCAAGACCAGGGTTTTCGCATGACAACCTCAAGTAGTCAGATAGCTCCCCCAGAATTGGGGGTTGGGGGGCAAGCTCCCCCAGAATTGCGGGCGAGGGGGCCCATTTGGACGGCGCTCGTCGCCATACTGGCTCTAACGCTCCTTGTCCCTGCCCTAGGGCAGCAGCAACAGCCGCCGCCCGGGCACCGGCAGCGGGGGTTCGAGCTCTTGCGGGCAGGCAAGAACGACGATGCCATCGCCGAGCTCCGCGCCGCCGTGAAAGACGACCCCAAGGACATCGCGGCCCACCTCGGCCTCGCTCAGGCGCTGCAGCAGAAGGGCGACAGCGCCGGCGCGCTGCAGGAGTACCGCACGGCGGAGGACATAAACCCGCGCTCTCCGGAGATCGCCATGGGCCTGGGCGAGGCGCTCACGCAGGCGCAGAAGTACGCCGAAGCCATCGCTGCCTTCCAGCACGCCGCTGACCTCGCGCCCTATGCCGCCGCGCCGGTGCTGGCCCTCGGCACTGTCTACGCGCAGCAGAAGCAGGACGCCAAGGCGCGGGAAAGCTACCTTCGCGCCCTCGGCTACGACCCGGACAACCCGGCAGTCCACGGCGCGCTGGGACAGCTCTACTCGGACGAGAACCGCTACGACAATGCCGTTTTGGAGTTTCAAGCCGCCCTCCGGCTGCGGCCGGACTACCGGCCCGCGCGCATCGGGCTGGTGAGCGCGCTCAACGGCGCGAAGCGGTACATGGAGGCGCTGAAAGAGGCGAACGCGGCGCTCGCCATGTTCCCAGACGATCTGGACCTGCACGGCGCGCTCGCCATCGCCTACGACGGGCTGGAGAAGCGCGAAGACGCCGTCAAGGAGTATCGGCTGATCCTCGGCAAGAACCCCAACGCCGCAATAATCTGGGGCAACCTGGGCTGGAGCCTCTACGGCATGGGCAAGTACGAGGAGGCGATTGCGGCCAGCCGCAAGGCGCTGGAGATCGACGCCAAGCTGGCCTACGTCCGGTTCAATATCGGCCTCACCTATGCGGTGGAGGGAGACTGGGCGCACGCCGAGAAGGAGTACAGGGATGCTCTGGCCGTGGCGACACCCTCCGATACGGCGGCCGCGCTCGATGACATCCGCGAAGCTCTGAAGAAGTCACCGAACTCCGCCGCGCTGAAGCAGGCCCAGGCGCTCCTCCAGGGCGCGGCCAACAGCCAGCAGCAGGGAAAGAAGACATGAATCGCGTTCGAAAGGCGGTCATCACGGCGGCCGGGCGCGGCACCCGGATGTACCCGGCAACCGTGACGATCCAGAAGGAGATGCTGCCGCTGATGGACCGCGACGGCATCACGAAACCCTCCATTCAGATCATCATCGAGGAGGCGCTGGATTCCGGAATCGATGAGGTCTGTCTGGTCGTGAATCCGCACAACCGGCGGCAGATCGAGGCGCACTTCGAGCCGGCCCAAGCCTCCGAGATGCGGCTGTTCAAGGGCAAGGATTGGGCGCTTCTCCAGTCCGCGCGCCTCCAGCACGTTGCCAGCCGACTCTCCTTTGTTGAGCAGAAGGACCCGGAGGGCTACGGCCACGCTGTGTGGTGCGCACGCGACTTTGTCGGCGGTGAGCCGTTCCTGTTGATGCTCGGTGACCACATCTACACTTCCGGCTCCGACAAGCGTTGCGCCCGCCAGATCATGGACGTGTACGAGCGGTTCGGCGCGTGTGTCTCGGCGGTGCAACAGACGCCTTCGGAGCTGCTGCACCTGTTCGGAACCGTCCGAGGCAAGCTCATCGAGCAGCAGCCTCGCGTATACGAGGTCGACCATATCTACGAGAAGCCGAGCCAGGAGTACGCGGAGCGGCACCTGCGCGTGGAGGGGCTGCTCTGGGGCATGTACCTCTGTTTCTTCGGAATGCACGTATTCACGCCTGGTATCTTCGACTCGCTCCAGTACGCAATCGACCACGACATACGCGAGAAAGGCGAGATCCAGCTTACGAGCGCGCAGGAGCGGCTTCGCGAATCCGGCGAGCGGTACCTGGCCTTTGAGGCGGTGGGGGACCGCTACGATATCGGCATCCCGTTTGGTTACGCCCAGACGCAGGCGGCGCTGGCCGTGAACTCGGTCTATCGCGAGCAGATGCTCTCTGCGCTGGTCAGCATGCTGGCCGTGCCGGCCCGCAACATCCCGGACGCCTTCAAGGAGCAGTAGCGAGGGAGAGATGGAGCAGAGCGCGGAAGAGCGGATCGACCAGGTCATCGCCAAGTACCAGGAGTATGTCTCGCCTGGACTGGCCAGCCTCATGCGGTTCGGCGGCTTCGGAGACGTGGAGGCGACGGCCGAGGGGTGCGTGCTGCGCACCGTCTCCGGCGCGGAGTACCTGGACTTCCTGGGCGGCTACGGCGTTTTCACGGTGGGCCACCGGCACCCGAAGGTGGTGGAGGCGGTCCACCGCCAACTCGATCGGATGCCGCTCTCCAGCCGCACCTTCTTTAACGAGCCCATGGCGGACCTGGCGGAGCGCCTCGCCTCCATCGCGCCGGGAGGGCTGCAGTACTCCTTCTTCTCCAACAGCGGCACAGAGGCCGTGGAGGCGGCGCTCAAGATCGCGCGCGTAGCCACGGGAAAGACGCACTTCATCTCTACCATCGGCGGCTACCACGGCAAGAGCATGGGTTCGCTCTCCGCCACCGGCCGCGACGTCTTCCGCAAGCCGTTCGACCCGCTGGTGCCGGGCTTCGCGCACGTGCCCTACGATGATGCGGAAGCAGTCCGAGCCGCCATCACGGAGGACACGGCGGCCATTATCGTGGAGGCCGTCCAGGGGGAAGGGGGCATCCGCTGCGCCTCCGACGGCTACCTTCCAGCACTGCGCGCGATCTGCGACGCCGAGGGAGTGCTCCTTATTATGGATGAGGTCCAGACAGGGCTCGGCCGCACCGGGGCGATGTTCGGCTGCGACCACTGGGGGGTCGCGCCGGACATTATTACCCTCGCGAAGGCCCTAGGGGGCGGCGTGATGCCCATCGGCGCGACCATGTCAACGCCCGAGATCTGGCAGAAGGCGTTCGGCGAGAACCCGCTCATCCACACCAGCACTTTCGGAGGCAACCCGCTGGCCTGCGCCGCCGGCCTCGCCGCGATTCAGGTGACCCAGGAGGAGGACCTGATACGGAAGTCCCGCGAGCGGGGCGCGCAACTACTGGCCGGTCTAAGGCAGGTGCAGCAGCAGCACCCGGATGCCATTGTAGAGGCGCGCGGCATGGGGTTGATGATTGGCGTGGAGTTCGCCGTCAAGGACGTGGCGGAGCTAACCATCAACGGCATGGCGCGGCGCGGAGTGATCGCGGCCTATACGCTCAACAACCCGAAGGTGATCCGCTTCGAGCCGCCGCTGGTGGTGAGGCCCGAACAGGTAGACACGGCAATCAACGCTTTCGCCGAGGCCGTGGCCGAGTCCAGCGAGATGCTGGCCGGCCTCTAAAGGCCGGTTTTCATGGCGGATATCGTGAACGAGACGCGGAGGTCCGGCCCATGCAATCGTTCTGCGGCTTTGTCCTCGTGGTGATCATCTGCATAGTCATAGGGGTGCTGGGAGGGTGCGCCGTTGGCGTGGCGCAGCACCCGAGAGAGATGTTCGGATCGTTCAACGCCGGGACAGTGGGCGGAGCCGTTGGGCTGGTCGCAGGGATCGCCATCTGCGTTCTGATGTTTCGCTCCGGCGGTGACGGGATTCGCTAACGGCCGGGCTACTCCACCCAAATCCGGCGATGCTACCGAAGCACCACAATTTGACGGAATTCCGTCAAATTGTGGTGGAAGGCGCGCAGGGCCATACACGGGCGGATGCGGACCTCCGCGCTGGGGCGCATGGCGTGCAAATATGCACCAGGGCGAGTGAGTGGGTCAGCTACGGTTGCACGGTAGGAGGCTTGCGTGAGCGGAAGCTCAGGTGCGCGGGAGCGAGTCCCGGTGACGTGGCCGTAAGCGTAATTCCTCCCGCCCGGTCGCCGGCCCGCACCAGCACCATGCACAGACCGTTCAAGGCGTGCCGCTGCGAAGCCTTGTCCGGCTCGTGGCTGCTGGGATCGCCGTTCCCGACGCCCCCGACGGACCCCTGCCCGCCGACCGCGAAAGTTACTTCGTTGTCGGCGATGGGCACCACGCGCCCCTGGGCGTCCACCACGGCGACCTGCACCACGGCAAGATCTTCACCGTCGGCGTTCAGGAGCGTCCTGTCGGTCTCAAGCCGCAGCCGCGCGGGCGGCCCGGTCGTCTCCACCACGTCCGTTGCTGCTTCCGTGCTGCCGTTGTAGCCCCTCGCCTCCAGCCGTCCCGGGGCGTACGGGACTTTCCACTCCAGGTGGCCGTTGCGCGGCATCTCCTGCGCGCCCAGGCTCTTCCCGCTCAGGAACAGCTCCACGCGCTCACAGTTGCTGTGGACCCACACGTCGATAGGCTGCCCCTCCTTGCCCGGCCAGTTCCAGTGCGGCAGGATGTGCGCGACGGGCCTATCACCCCACCAGGACTTGTAGTAGTAGTAAGTGTCCTTCGGGAAGCCGCAGATATCCATGATCCCGAAGTGGGAGTTGATGCAGGGCCATCCGTAGGGCGTCGGCTCGCCCTTGTAGTCGAAGCCGGTCCATACGAAGCCGCCTGCCATGAAGGGCCGCTCCGCGAGGGGCGTCCATGCCCCTTCGGCGGTCTGCCCCCACGGCGGGTGGTTCACGTCGTACGCGCTGACGTATCCACGCTCGCGGTCGTTCGCGTAGATGCCGCGCGTGGAGACCGCGCTGGCCGTTTCGCTGCCGTACATCGGCATGTTCGGATGAGTCTCGTGGAACCGGTCGTACCCGCCCGGGTTGTAGTTGCAGCCCTGCAAATCCTCTACACGTGAGAAGCCGAGGCCCCACCCTCCGTTCATGGCGCAAGTGATGGGCCGGGTGGGATCGATTCGCAACACAGCTTCCTTCATCGCAGCGAAGATGCGGGCGCCCTCCTCCGTGGACTGCAGCCCCTCCTCGTTGCACATGGACCACATGACGATGCTCGGGTGGTTCCGGTCCCGCAGGATCATGTCCTTCAGGTCTGACAGGTTCGAGTACGGTGTCCCGCGCGGGGTGTGGTCTCGATAGGTGTCGCCCAGGTGCCGGTTCTCGTCCATCACCACCATCCCAAGCCGGTCGCACGCGTCGAGGAGCTCTGCCGCCGGAGGGTTGTGGGAGCACCGATAGGCGTTGGAGCCCATCTCCTTCAGCTTCTTGATGCGCCACTCCAGCACCCCGTCCGGCATGGCCGTACCGACGCCCGCGAAGTCCTGATGGTTGCAGGTCCCCTTCAGCTTCACGGGCTTGCAATTCAGGAAGTAGCCCCGGTCCGCGTCGAACCGGATGGTGCGGATGCCGAACGGCGTGGTGACGCGGTCCACCGGCCGGCCGGCCTTCAGGATGCGTGTGATGGCGTGATACAGGTAAGGCGATTCGATGGACCAGAGGTGGGGATCCCGTACGGTCCCCTGCTGAGCGATCTCCTCACGCGCGCCAGCGGCGAGGCTCCGCTCCGTGCGGCTCTGCGCCACAACCCGCCCACTCGCGTCCAGTATCTGGGTCTCCACGGCGCAGGTCGCCGCGCTGGCTCCGTCGTTCACCGCGAGCGTCTTGATGGTGAGGTTTGCAATGTCGGACTGCGAGAGGTCGGAGGAGACGAAGACGCCCCACGGCGCCACGTGGAGCGGGTCAGCCTCATTGAGCCAGACGTGCCGGTAGATGCCGCCTCCCTCGTACCACCAGCCTTCAAAGGCGCGGGCGTCGGCGCGCACCACCAGCACGTTGGAGCTTCCGTACCGGGCGGCGTCGGTAATGTCGTACCGGAAGCTCGTGTATCCGCTGGGGTGCCGGCCCAGGAGCTTGCCGTTCAGCCAGACGCGGCTGTCCCGGTAGACGCCGTCGAAGTCTATCCATATCCGCCGTCCCCGATCCGACTGCGGAAGGGTGAAAGTGCGCCGGTACCAGCCCACGCCGGCTGGAAGGAAACCGTGCGAGAGGTTGGCCTGCGGGTCGAACGTGCCCTCCACCACGAAGTCGTGCGGCAGATGAACGGAGCGCCAGCTCGAATCGTCGAATTCGGGCAGGGCGGGACCGGTGGCCTCGTCCGGAGAGCCGGCGTCCAGCATCGTCAGGCCGATGCCGCCCGCGCCGTTGGTGTTCTCCACCAGCACCGCCAGAACGTTCGAGCCGCTCTGCTTCCACGCCGGATCCAGACGGACGTCAAAGGGCTCATCCCAGCCTTCGTGGTGGAGCAGCTCCCGGCCGTTCAGGTAGACGGTGGCGTTGTCGTCCACGCTCTCAAAGTGCAGAGCGTGCGATTGACCGGGCGCGCTGGGCAGGACGGTGCGGTACCAGGCAAAGCCAACCCGGCCGTGGAACGTGTCCTGGCCGGGCGTCGCATTCCGCCAGCCCGGCGAGCTCGTGTCGACATCGGCCGCAGTCATGGCGGCCGCGTCGGCGGCCCCATTCGGCGCGATGCGCCAGCGCCAGGAGGTGATGGGGGTTCCATACTGGCTGCCCTCCGGATCTCCCAGGTGGAACCGCCAGCCGGAGTCCAGGGAGATTCGCTCTCTCTGATCCGGGGCGGCCGTCGACGGCAGCGCCGCCATCCACCATAGCGCCGCCATCATGACGGCCATCCAACCTCGCATCGCCGCTCCTCTCTACTCCGCCGCCGCAGCCGCGGCGGGCTCGACCGCCTGCGCAAGCTGCCTCGCTTCCGTGACCATTTCGCGTATGAGCTCCATTCCACCCTGCCAGAACGCCCTGTCTTCGATGTCCACCCCGATCTCCCCGAGAATCTCGGCCGGGCGGCGCGAGCCCCCGGCCGAGAGCAGGTTGAAGTACCGCTCCACGAACGGCTCGCCCTCTCGCCTGTATTGGGCGTAGAGCGACAGTACCAGAAGCTCGCCGAACGCGTACGCGTAGACATAGAAGGGGGAGCTGAACACGTGGGGGATGTACATCCACCACCAGGCGTGGTCCTCGCCCAGTCGGAGGGAATCGCCGAACATCTCCTGGATGCTGGACTGCCATATTGCGTTGTACTGCTCCGTGGTCAGCTCGCCCTGCTCTCTACGCTGCCGGTGAGCCTGCTGCTCGAAGCGGTACATGGCCACTTGTCGGAAGACCGTGGCGAAGGTGTCCTCGATCTTTCCCGTTAACAGCGCCAGCCGCTCCCGCGGGTCCTCGATCTGCTGCCGCAGCCGGTCGAACACCAGCATCTCGGCGAAGACACTCGCCGTCTCCGCCATGGGTAGAGAGGGATGGAAGTCCAGGTAAGTGACGTCCGCCGAGAGCACCCCGTGCACGGCGTGCCCCAGCTCGTGCGCCAGCGTCATTACGTCGCGCGGCTTGCCGGTGTAGTTCATGAAGACGTACGGATGCTCATCCGGCGTGACGCTCATGCAGAATGCCCCGCCCGTCTTGCCCGGCCGGATCTCAGCATCGATCCAGCTCCGGGTAAAGAACCGGTCCGCCATCTCGTTCATCTTGCCGGAGAACTCCCCGAACGCCGAGAGCACCATCCGGCGGGCCTCCTCGAAACGGACGTCCTCCTCCTGGGCGGCGATCGGCGCGTAGCGGTCGTAGTGCGTGAGCTCCTCCAGACTCAGTAGGTGCCGCTTGAGCCGGTAGTAGTCCGCCACGATGCCGAAGTTCTCCACGGCCACATCCACTACGTGTTGCGCGACGGTGGGAGACACCTCGTTATCCAGGTGGCGGGCCTGCTCCGGATAGCTGTAACCGCGCAGGCGGTCCATGGTGGCCTTGTGCTGGAGCAGGTTGTTGAAGATGAAGGTCAGCAGATGGGCGTGCTCCTTCAGGGTTGCCGTGATGGCCTCGGAGGCTGCCACGCGGACCTGGCGCTCCGGCCGGTAGAGCAGCGCTATGACCTCGCTCTCCGTGAGATCCTGAGTCTCCCCGTCGAGTACAACGCGGAATCTCGCGCGGGAGATCGCCTCGTCGAACAGCCGGTCGAAGGCCCGTATGCCGGTGTTGGCCAGCTCCTCCGCAATCCGCTCCTCTGCCTCGGAAAGGTAGTGGGCGGCGATCTCGCGCTCGTGCTCCAGGTAGTGCCGGTAGGACGCGAGCTTCGCGTCGGTCAGAATCGTGGCGAAGGTCCGCTCCGGCATCTTGCCCACCTCCAGGTCCAGGAACAGCAGCCTCGTTCCGATGGCCGTGGAGGCAAGCTGCATCCTCTGGAGGAACGCCCCGCGCGCGGCATCTGTTGTATCCGCGTTGAACAGCAGATTCGCGTAGGACAGAGGCTTGGCACGCCCGCGGAGAAGGGCGTCGTACCGATCGAGTGCCATTCGCAGCGTTTCCGCAGTGCACTCCTCGGAGGCAATACGGCCCTTGAAGTCAGTCTCGAAGGCCTCGGCCCCGATCAGAAGGCGGTCCAGGTCCTCCTGGATTCGGGGGTCATCCAGTCCGCTGTACAGGTCGGAGAGGTCCCACGCCACACTCGTCTCTTCCACGCGTTTCTCCCATTCCACGGAGTGGTCGGCGCGCAATACCGCCGGTACTCATTATGACCCAAGCTAGGAATGGGCCGTATGAAAGTGGGGATCCGCCTGGACGATCGGTGCTATTCGTCTGGCGAGCGCCTGAGCGAGCACCTGATTACCCTCAGGCATCAGGTGGTCGTTGTCGTAGAAGGACGAGCTCGGCAGAAGATCGCTCAGATCGTACGTGGGGATGGAAGGATCCCGCAGAAATCCGCACAGCACGCGGCGGTTCTCCATGTACCTGTCGCGGGACATATAGGCTTCGATGAACTCGGGGTTCTGTGGAGTGACGTAGGTGATTGCTGGCGTGCTGCTACGGTGGAGCGCGTCCAAGATATAGCGGTAGTACTGCCCGTTGAAGCGGTCAGCGGTGATCTTGTCCGTATAGAGCCCGCGGAACTGCGCGGCGGTCAAGCCCCTCCGGTTCCAGGGGAGCATCCGCAGCCGGCCCATCCGCTTCCCGGCCGTGGCGGCGGCCATGATGACGGGGTTCGGCGATTCGAATGGGGAGCGAGGTTGGATTCCGAAGAGCCTTGCGTTGATGTCTTGCCGCATCCCGACCAGGCGGAGGTTCCGCTCGAAGAAGTCCGACGTGGCGTCGTCGATTACGATCTTCACGGCGCGCCGCGGAAGGAGCCGCCCGATGCACTCCGGCACCTCCCGGAGGTTGCGCGCGAGCCACGGCGCCGCCATGGGAATGTCCTGGATCGACTGCTGGTACGTGATGTAGTTGCTGGAGATGACGACCAGGTCCGGTCTGGCCTCCAGCACCTTCGTCAGCAGGCAGAGCTGGTCCGTCGAGCGCGCCCCCGCGATGCCGAAGTTCCACACGTGAATAGGGCGCCCAGGTAGGGCCCTGCCGATCTCCCGCTCGAGGCACTCCGGGACCGTCTGGTCGGGAGGCAGCAGGGAAGCGCCCACCACCACAGAGTCGCCTATCACCACCACACGGTAGGCGGGATCCCTCCTGAGCTGGTCGACCCAGACGGCTTCCGAGCCCACGCCGGGGAAGTTATCGAAGCGCTGGTGGTGGAGGCACTCCGTTCGGTCGTATGCCGCGCGCGTCCCGAGCTCGAACACCGTAAGGAACAGCAGGCAGAAGAGCCACGGCCGCAGCGTCACGTACCACGGACGGGCCGGCAGATGCTCCGAGCCCGCCGCGACGACGACGCTTGCGAGCTCCTCGCGAACCGGAGCTACGCCTCGGGCCCTGTCCGCCCGCTCCGCCGTCACCGCCACGTCCGGTCTCCTCTGTCCTCCGTCCTCCGTCTGCCGTCTTCCGTCATTCTAGAAGTCCACATAGATGAAGTGGGACGCGGTGGCGGAGTAGAAGAGCAGGGAGGCGACAATGATCAGCGCCCATCCGAAGCCCTTAAGCAGATCCAGCTTCCAACCTGATCTCATACCCCGTCTCCTCCTATACTCGGCCAACCATCCTGCCGAAGCAGGCGAGCGCCACCGGCAGGCTGGGCGCGGCAAAGAGCACCCAGCCGAAGCAGATGTACTGGAACGTCACCGCGGTGCCCGCCCAGCGAACCGGGCGGCTGTCCGGAACATGGGAGCCGAGCGGCCGGTAGAGCCGAAGCACCGCCAGCCCCAGCCCCTGCCACAGGCCCCAGACCACGAAGTTCCAATTCGCCCCGTGCCACAGCCCGCAGATTGCCATTACAACCGTGAGATTGAAGAGGGTCCTGGCCTTGCCGCATCGGCTGCCCCCTAGCGGGATGAACAGGTAGTCCCTTATCCAGCTCGACAACGACATATGCCAGTTGTTCCAGAAGCGCGAGAGGTCCGGCTGCCGGTACGGCTTGTTAAAGTTCTCCGGCAGCCGGTATCCGAGCATCTGTCCCAGGCCGATGGCGATGTCCGTGAAGCCGGAGAAGTCGTAGTAGATCTTCACCGCGTAGGCGTACATCGCGATCCAGATCGCCGTCCGCGTGCTGCCGTGAGGATGGGATAGCGCGGTCGTGAACAGGCCAGCCGTGTCCGCGATGACGATCTTCTTGAAGATGCCCATCGTCACCCGCCGCAGGCCGTCGTCCAGGTAGTGCGCGCGGAAGCTCCCGTTCTGTTGCGCCTGCTCGCGGAAAATCTGGAACCGCTTGATGGGACCGGATACCAGGCTGGGAAAGAAGAAGGCGAACAGTGAGAATTCCAGCAGGCTGCCCCGCTGTGCCCGGCCGTGGTATACGTCAGTCAAGTAGTGGATGAACTCGAACGTGAAGAACGAGATACCGAGCGGCACCAGGAACCGGGGCTCCGGAAGCAGCCGGTCGTAGTCGAACTCGTGGAGCAGCCCGTTGCCGATGCCCACAATCATGCGGCTGTATTTGAAGAAGGCCAGGGTGCCGGCGCAGAGCACAAGACCCGCTATCAACGCGGTGCGAGCCGTCTTTCGGCCGTCCTCCTGCTCCCGCACGGCGACGATCACGCGCCCTAGCCCGTAAACAGACAGCGTCAGGCCGCCCAGCAGCAGAGTGTGCAAGGGAAAGTTATAGGTGAAGTAGACCAGGCTCGCCAGTAACAGACAGGCCCGCCGCCACCGGGCTGGCGTCAGCCACCAGTAGACCACGAGCACGGCGGCCATGAATACGAGGAATGACCAGGTGGTAAAGATCATCGTTCCGCGTGTCTGCCGCGGCACCAGGAAAGCGAGGCGAGCGCCAGGTGACCCGCGAATCGGCTATACTTCCAGTACCGCTACTATGGTGTGACGCAAGATTCATACCGCTCGCGGCAGTGACCGAGATTACCGCATGACGCCCAGGAATGGTCCCCGCGTTTCCAGAAGCCGACTCTGCGGAATCTGCCTCTGTCTCGCGCTTCTGGGCACCGGGAGCAGGACACTGGCACAGCGAGCCGTCACCATCGACCCCTTGGTGGGACCGGAACAGTTCACGGAGTACCGGAATCTGTCCGGGCTCGCTGGGGGCGGTTACGGAGTCAATGCGCAGGGCTACGGCTCTCTTTCCGGACCCGTGTCCCTCTCCACACCGGTCGCCCACGTGCTGGGAAGGGGACAACTCCGGCTCGAAGCCGCGGAGATGAGCTTTACCAGCAGCCCCGCCTTTGGGAACCGGGAGACCAATGGCACGGCCGTAATCACGTACGGCCACACACTGGGGCGCTTCAACGTCGCGCTCACGGAGATGATTCTCACCTCCGACCTGAACCAGGCGATGAACCTCCAGGCCAGCTACATTCCGAGCGGAAGCTCGCACTGGGTAGGATCGCTCGGCGTACAGGGGCTCATCGGGGCGAACAAATCGACCGGGAACGGCGACGTGAATGCCCGATCTTCCCGCTCTTTCTTCGGGGTCGCGACGTACCGGCTGGACACCGGCCGCGCGCCAGTCTACTTAAGCGGCGGGTTCGGAACTCGCCGCTTCAAAGACGGCTTCGTCTCGGCAAGCTTTCAGGCGCTCCAACCCTTGCGCGTCTGGGCGGAGTACGACGGCTTCGGGATCAATGAGGGAGTGCTGCTGGCCTGGCGCAAGACGGCGGAGGGCCACGGCCCGGAAGTGAACGTCGGCATCGGCTACGTGAAGAGCCGGTACTTCCTCTGGTCGGCGGGAATAGGATTCTAGGAGGAGCGGAGGGGTTGCCCGTCTTCATAGCGACGTGGAGGTTCGGCCAGATCGCGTGTGAGGCAGGATGGCGGGTTCTCGCCGCCGGGGGCTCCGCGCTGGACGCGGTGGAGCAGGGCGCAAATGGGGTGGAGGAGGACCCGGAGGTGCAGTCGGTAGGCTACGGAGGGCTGCCGAACAGCGAGGGGGTCGTGGAGCTGGATGCCGCCATCATGGACGGGCCGACACACCGCGCCGGGGCGGTCGGCGGGCTCACGGGCATCCGCAAACCCATCTCCGTGGCGCGCCGAGTGATGGAGCAGACGCCGCACTCGATGCTGGTGGGCCAGAACGCGCGGCGCTTCGCGCTGCGCCAGGGTTTCCCGGACTCGGACCTGCTCACGGAGGAGTCCCGATCTCGCTATGAGGCCTGGCGGAGGGAGCACAGCGCGCCGGATGTGGTCCACTTTGAGGATCAGACCGGGGCTGAAAGCCACGACACGGTGGGTGTCTGCGCGCTGGACACGGTGGGCAATCTCGCCGCGGGATGCACGACCTCCGGCCTGGCGTGGAAGCTCCCCGGCCGCGTCGGAGACTCGCCGATCATCGGTTCCGGGCTCTATGCGGACAATGCGGTAGGCGCCGCCGCGGCGACAGGCAACGGCGACGAGATCATGAAGGTGTGCCTCAGCTACCGGGTAATCCTGCTGATGGAGCAGGGGGCTGATCCGCAAGCCGCGTGCGAGGATGCGATCCGGTACCTCCTGCGCAAGCGGCCGGGGCACCAGGACCGAGGCGCCGCCTGCATCGCCCTCGCCAAGGACGGAATGATCGGCGCGGCGGCCACCCGCAGCGGGTTCCGGTCGCCGGACCGGCTGTGGCAGTACGCCTACACGCGCGACGGGCAGGTGCAACTGGAGGAAGGCGCGTATGTCGACGATTGACTCCGTTGGAGCCGCAATGGTACCGCTGGTCCGGACGGACATACCCGGGCCAAAGTCGCGCGAGTTCCTTGAGATGTCCCGCTGCTTCGAGCCCCGGTCCATGAGCGAGCAGGCCCCGGTGGTGTGGGACCACGCGCAAGGGGCGGTCGTCACGGACGTGGACGGTAACAAGTTCATCGACTTCACGTCCGGCGTGCTGGTCACGAACATCGGCCACTGCCACCCGGACCACGTGGCGGCAGTGCAGCAGCAGGCCGCGGAGGTGATGAACACCTACGACTTTGTGAACCCCTGGCGCGCCCGACTCGCCCGCAAGCTGGTGGAGATCACGCCGCCGTCCCTGGACCGCGCGTTCATTCTCACCACCGGCTCTGAAGCCACCGAGGCGGCCATCAAGATGGCCCGGCGG
>CAYNFH010000066.1:0-27905 GCA_964396385.1 uncultured Chthonomonadaceae bacterium
GCGGCCTCCTGAAGCCGGGGGGCGTACTGGTGGACGTGAAGAATATGCTGAATCCACAGACCCTGCCGAAGCAGATATCCTACTGGGGGTTGTAGCCATGGATTCTCCAAAGCGCCGTCAGACTGCGTTCACGCTGATCGAGCTTCTTGTCGTGATCGCCATTATCGCAATTCTCGCAGCCATTCTCTTTCCGGCCTTTGCTCAGGCGAGAGAATCGGCCCGGCGAACCTCCTGCTTGAGCAACGTCAGCCAGGTCGGCTCCGGGCTCATGATGTACGTGCAGGATTACGACGAGACCACCCCCAGCATGTACTACGTCTATCGGACGCGCCAGGCGGTGGACTACTGGAACCTGCTCCAGCCCTATGTCAAGAGCGTGGGCCTCTTCTACTGCCCGGACTACACCGCTACAGGGTGTGGGTGGCAGGAGTTCATCAATGAGCCCAGGGACCAGCGCTGCATAGGCTACGGCTACAACTGGGGGCCGATGCAGTCCTTCACCGTCACCTACACTCAGGGCGGCCTCCTGAACGACTACTTCTACACCGGTCAGGGCTATGGCGCCTCCGGCAGGACCATCGCTCAGCTCGTTGCCCCTGCCGAAGTGTTCGCCTTCGGAGACTCCAACGACCTGCCCTGGTACACGGTCTCGATCAACAGCCTTCTTACTAACTTCCACGGTGCGTCCAACGCCTCCATGGTTCATGGAGGGCGCGGGAATATGGCGTTCATGGATGGCCACGCCAGGAACGTGATGTGGCGCGGGGGCACCGGCATGCTAGGCTACACACCCGGGGGTCGGCTGGCGCTACCCGCGAGCCCGACGGACTGGAGCAAGTGGTGCGCTGACCCCGCAGAGGTCGTCACCACCGACGTTGGCCGGATGGCTTGCTCCGACGTAGCGCGCGTCGCCGCCAGCCGCATCCAATACTGGCCGAATTGACCCGGCGCCACCGTTTCACTTGGAAACGCCGCCACGGAGCTCCCATGTAGTTGCTGCACTGGCCGCATATCTCGCACGGGACCGTGGATAGCACGCCAATTCCTATGCACACCGGCGGGGAGAATCGGGCGCTGCTTGCACGGCACGCCTCCCTGCTGTACTTGACACGATGGCAGCTCGCGGATCTGCGCCAGGGCGGGTGAGCCCCCTGGGCCGGACGCGAGACAGGAAACCCACGATGGCAGTAATGGATTACGAGAGGACGGCTCAAGTTATTCGCCCCCATGCCGACAGAGACTTCGCTAGCGGAGGCATTCTGGAAGCATGCCGCCGGATTCTGCGGCGGACGTGGGTGGTTTGCCTCGTCCGCATGTCCCTGGCGGCAAACCGAACCGCGAGATAGCCCGGGCCCCTCCAGCGCCAGCGCCCCTACTTTGCATGCACCTTGACCCGTCCATTCTCACCCGCAGTGTTGCTGCTCATAAACGGGAGCGGTCAGCAGAGCGGGGGAAGGGCCTCATTCGGTCGGGGCGGGCTGCAATCCGCATTCTCACCCTCAGTCACCTCGCGTTGCTGGGGCTAATCGCCCTCGCGAATGCCGCGGGTCCGGAGCGCTGGTGGCCCAGCACCCTCAACCTGTATCTCCCGCAATGGATGTGGGGCGTGCCTGCGCTACTGCTTCTCCCTGCCTGCGCGCTCTGGCTCCGCAGATGGGCATGGCTGCCCGTACTGGCGCTGGTCTGGGTGGCCGGCCCGCTCATGGGGTTCTGCTGGGGAGGAGCGAACGCGCCGCCTGGCGCTCCCCTGCTGCGGGTGATGACCTACAACGTCAAGTGGGGGAGGGACGGCACAGGCGAGATCGTCCGCGAGATAGCGGATGCGCGGCCGGACCTGCTGATGCTCCAGGACACCGGGCGAACCATGGAGGGCCCAGTGGGCCAGTACCTTCGGTCCTGGAACGTGCGCACGTTCGGCCAATACGTCATCGCCAGCCGCCTTCCCCTGGGCAAGGCGCAAGTTCGCTGGATCTCTTTTCCGGGAGCGCCGCACACCAGCTTGCGCTGCGAGCTAACGCTGGCCGGCGCGCGCGTGGCGCTCCTCGACGCGCATCTCCTGACTCCCCGCGAGGGTCTGACCGCGGTAAAGGACGAGGCCGCAGAAGGCGGCATCTCAGAGCTGGAGCTGAACGCAGCAGACAGGCTGGTGGAGGCGCGCAAGCTGGCGGATGCCGTTCGGCGGGAGCAGGGGCCGGTCATCCTTTGCGGGGACTTGAACGCGCCGCCTCCCTCTCTGGTGTGCCGCACGCTGGAGCAGGCCGGCCTGCACGACGCATTCGCAGAGGGCGGGCGCGGCTACGGCTACACCTACGGTCATAACCTGCGCCTCGCACACTCGTACACCCGGATTGATCATATCTACCTGAGCCGGGGCCTTCGCTCGCTGCGCTGCTGGACGGGCGGCTCCAGGGGCTCCGATCACCGCCCGGTGGTGGCGGACATAGCGCTCTCTCCTGGTCCCTGAATCCGACGAGATGCAGAGTCTGCACGTTGGCGGTGTCCACGGTACTTGAATCGTAACGATGAACCGGATAGGTAGCCCGCAGAAGTGCAAGGATCCCTCACGCAACCATTAGCAACCAGCCGACCGGAGCAGCCGGTGGGGTGGGTAGTGCTGGCCGTTCTGGCCACGGCCCTGGGAGGCACTGCCATCGCGCCGCTATGGCATATCTGGCAGTCTGACCCAAGCCTCTCCCACGCGCCGCTCGTGCCGCTCATCGCGGCCGGTTTGTTATGGTCGCGCCGCGACCAATTGCGGCGATGGGACGCGGCGTGTATTCCCGGTCTGTTCGCTCTCGCCGGGACGGCTCTGCTATACGTAGCCTCTTCCTGGGCGGACATCGAGTTCCTCAAACCGGTAGCATTTGCCGGGGTGCTTTGCGGCGCCATCTGGTATCTAGGCGGTCTGAGTGCGTTGAAGACGGCGGCAGGCCCCCTGGGCTTTCTCGCCTTCATGGCGCCGTGGCCGACCAGTTTTGTCGATAGGTTCGGATTCCCTGTGCAGCTCATCAGCAGCTCTTATGCCGCCCTGTTTAGCGGGCTGCTTGGCCTGCCCATCCAGCGCGAGGGAGTTCAGCTTTGTGTAATGCCGGACTCCGGCCATACGCCCATCTACAGCATTCTGGTAGCGCAGAAGTGCAGCGGCCTCACGTCTATCATGGTCCTGCTGGCACTGGGCTACCTGGTGGCGATGCACACGCCGGTGCGGCTGCGCTGGAAGGCGGCGCTGCTGGGAACCGTACTCCCGTTGGCGCTGCTCTCCAACACGGTCCGTCTCACGGTAATCCTGCTCCTGGGCGGCCACCATCACCCACTGCTTGCAGGATGGGTGCATGACCACGAGGGACCCGTGCTGATGCTGCTGTGCAGCATGGGGCTCATCGGCATCCGGGGAGCGCTGCTGTCACTGATCCATCCGCAGAAACAAGAGGAGGCTGCCGAAGTTGGCGCGGTACCGCTTACTCCTGGTTAACCTGATCCTGGCGGGAACCCTGTTCGGCAGCTACTGGGGGCGGCGGATAGAGGCCGCGACGGTGGCACAGCCGGACTTCCTGCGGCAGCTCTTCCTGCCATTCCGTGGCTGGAAGACCAAAGACGAGGCAATACAGCCGTCAGACCTGGCCCTGCTGGAGCCGGACTCCACTCTCCTTCGAGACTACCAGGGACCGGGCGAGCAGGCGGTCTCTCTCGCTGTCATCGCCGGGCACCGCAAGCGCTCCGTACATACTCCCGGCGCGTGCATGCCCGGGGACGGATGGGAGTTCACCTCCGAGCGCGGGATGGACCTAAGCGTTCCGGGCCACACCATACCGGCGGTACGTGCTCTGATGACGAAGGACCGGCAGGAGATGTTGGTCACCTACTTCTTTACCGACGGCCAGTACTCCACAGGGAGCGTGCTCAGGTTCCAGGGAGTGCAGCTCCTCAAGCGGTTCGGTTCCCGGCTGCCGCTGGGCGCGATGGTGCGGATTATCGTGCCCGTGACGTCCACGGAGCGGGCGGCGGAGCGGCTGGCGGACGACTTCGCCCGCGCCACCGTGCCGCAGGTGCTGGGAAGCATTCGCTCCGCCCGTCTCGCGCCGGGATAAATACCCTGTCCCCGCGTGCATCAGAGGATTTGGTATGCACGGTCCGGGCGATGGGTGCATCTGATAGGCATAGAACCATATGGCTTTTGACAGTTGGTAGTGCGGCCGCCTTCAGTCCCCGGTGACTAGGCCGGGAGCGGGCTCATCCGTCGTTCTGAGGCGGCTGCTCGTGCGTCTACATGCGGGTGAAAGGCGATAATCCGAAGCGTTTGCCGTTGCTTCAGACCCTCAACCTTCAGCCGAAAAGGATAGATTAGAGTGAAGTTGAAGCGATTCAAGCTATTGTGGCAAGACTCCACCGCGCATACGGCTGGTGGAACGGAGGAGCCCAGCGAGGCCAAGTTCCGCAAGATCTTGCTCACGGTGGCCTTCCTGGTGGGGCCGCCGCTCCTGTTCTACCTCTACTACAGGGCGATGTTCCCGGGACTCGTCAACCGGGACGCGCTGGACTTTGCCCAGCTCGGCCGCAACCTGGCCTCCGGCCGCGGGTTCACGACCTTTGTGCTCCGGCCTTTGGCTCTCACGCATGGGAGCAACCCGCTGCACCAGCCGGACATAACCCACGGGCCGCTCTATCCCATTATCCTTGCGGTGGCCTTTGGCGCACTGGGCGCCAGAGACACCGTGGCGTCCTTTGTTTCCGGCCTGTTCTACCTGCTGACCATTCCGGCGCTGTACGTGCTGGGCAACCGGCTCTTTGGCCGGGCCACAGCCCTGGTGGCGACGCTGATCTTTACCTTCAACGCACTGATGCTGGAGTACGCGGCTTCCGGGCTGCACATCACGCTCTATATCTTCCTGACGACCTGCCTGCTGCTCTCCGTTCACCGCATCGCAGTGTCGGCCCAGGACAATACCGATCGGAAGGACGCCAAGCTACCTAAAGGCGCGCTGGCGATGGCAGGCATCCTGACCGGACTGCTATACCTGACCGACCCGATCTTCTTCTGGATCATGCCTGTGATGTTGGTGGCCGTATTCGCTCTCCACCCGGCCAGGCGCTTCCAGGCGGCCATGCGGTTTGCTATTCCGCTCTGCATCCTGGCGCTGCCGTGGATGGCGCGCAATATGGCGCTTACAGGCAATCCCGTGTTTGGGCTCCGCGGCATGGAGCTCTGGATGAACACCAAGGCGCACTACCCCGGAATGGTGGCTTACCGCATGGCGCCGCACGATCTGGCGCCCGGAGTGGGGCTGCTGAAGGACGTGGTGCTCAAGATCCTGCTGGGCACAGGCCAGGTGATCCAGGGCTTTCCGCATGTTACGGCAAGCTGGGTGCTTGCGTTCCTCCTGCCGAGTCTGCTCTTCCGGTTTGCGGATCCTGCCGCCAACACGGTGCGCCGCGTGATGATGTACTGCTTCGTCGGGGTGTTTGTGGGAGTACTGCTGTTCGGGATCCAGATGCCGCTCTTCACGTCGCTCATACCGGCCATGCTGGTGTTTTCCGTGGCGTACCTGCTCTACCTGCTGCAGCAGGCGAAGCTCGGCCGCGGGGCCATGGCGGCGGCTACGGCGCTGATCGCGTGCGCTGTGGTGTACCCCTTGCTGAGCGATGTGGCGCTGAACGATCATACGGGCCGCATCAACGAGTCCGACACGGCTGTGGCGCTGGGCAAGGCCATGCCCGCCAACGGAGTGGTACTGAGCGACCAACCCACGATCGTCGCCTGGTATGCTAACCGGCCTTCCATCTGGATACCGGCGGTAGACAGCACCCTCAAGGCAGAGAGGCAGCAGTTCCCGGAGGCTCGGTGGCTACTAATGACGGAGCAGACGCGCACACTCTCCCCTGAGTGGCAATACGTCTACGACGTTTTCCGCCAGTGGAACATGGTCTACGCAAGCCAGCGCGAAGCCAAGAAGCCGCTCCCCAAGAGCTTCCTCATCGGAGGCAAGGGGCTGCCGCTGGCGGACTCCCTGGCAGGATTTGCCGCCGTAGAGCCGGTGGAGAGACAGGCTCCGACGGCGCTCATCGCCAGAGCGGTGGGACCGGAACAGAGGATTGGACTGCGCCCCGACGCGGAGACGTCGATAGCCCGTTAACGGGAGGCGCAGCACCCGATGTGCTGACGAGGTAGCGCAAACTCGAAGGCCAAATCTCGAACTAGAAAGGAGGTGAAACTATGAAGAAGCTAATCACAGGCGGTATGGTGGCCCTGGCTTTCTTGGGCTTCAGCTCCGCCCGGTCTCTGGCGCAGGGGTCGGCAACGTTTAATGTCGACTCAAGCGTCTCGGGCGCCGGGCAGTGGCACGTGACGGTCAACGAAGTAGGCACGTCGAGTGTCTACGACATTTCCGTCATAGCCACGCCTGGCAACAACCCGGCCGCGGTGGGCCACTCGGTGAGCGTCACGTTCTTCAAGGAGCAGCAGCCGGCGAACACGCCCCTGGGCAAGACGGCCATCGGAGCCACCAGCGGGACGGGCGGCGTGCAGCAGGGCGCTACGTTCTACGTGTGGAACCCGACGACGCCCACCTACAGCGCCAACGGAACCGTGAAGTGGAACGTGGACAGCAGCACCGGCGCGCCGCCGGCTATTGCTACGAACGGGTCTAACTACTTCACCGCCCAGATGACGCTGGATGGGTTCAACACCCAGGCGGGGTCCGTATGGCTGTCCGTTCAGGATGGGAGCACCAGCCTCGTCTGGCAAGGTGGAGCAACGCTTGTACCGGAAGGCGGCTCGCTGGCGCTTCTGCTTCCGGGGATCTTCCCGCTGGGGATGTTCCTGAAGCGGCGCAAGAAGGTCGTCTGACATAGAAGCAGGTCTCCTACCCGGGACTGCGTCGCCGCCTTCAGGCGGTACATACGGCTCTGCAAGCCGGTCCCCGGCTGGACCGACGGCCAACCGGAAACCGCACATGCCGGCGAGGAGACCTGCATCCTTATAAAAACAGCGCTACCTAACGAGCACCCGTGCCCGGGGGCGGGCGGAAGGACGTTTTTCACCGGCTCCCCCGGGCCATTCTCTTCTTAAGTCGATGCGTATTGTCCACGTCGTGAGCAGTTTGCAAGTGGGAGGCATGGAGCAGTTCGTGCTCCAGCTCGCCCGTTGGCAGCAGTGTCAAGGGCATAGTGTGGTGGTCCTGGCCCTCCGCGGGGGTCCCTTGGAGCAACGCGCCGCCGATCTCGAGGTTAGGACCATCGTACTCGGCGGCCGCGGAAAGCTGGTTCGTGTTCTCCGCGCGTTGGCAGTCTGGGCGCGCCTAAGACCCCGGATCGTGAACGCGCACAATCCGTCGGCCCTTACGTACGCGCTCCTCGCCCGCATCTGTCCCGGCGCCCGAATTCTCATGACCCGGCACGGTCAGAAGGCGACCATTCGGCTGCCGGGTCCCGTAAAGCTTTCCATGACCCACGCCATCATTGCGGTGTCAAAGGCGGCCGCGGTAGCGTTCAAAGAGCAACGCCCGGGCTCGGCCGGCAAGGTCGTCGTCATCCGCAATGGGATCGAACCGCGCCCACCGGACCAGGATCGCGAGTCCGTCCGCAAGGATCTAGCCCTGGTAGACGGTGTGGTCGGCATCACCGTGGCGCGCATGGATCCGCTGAAGGGGCACGATACCCTGATCCGTGCCCTTGCGAGCATGGACACCGAGGACCGCTTCTGCATGCTTATCGTGGGCGATGGGACGGAGAGAGCCCGCATGGAGGCGCTGGCCACGGAGCTGGGCGTGGGACCCGGTCGGGTCCGCTTTCTCGGATTTCGCTCCGATGTCCCGGATCTGCTGGCCGCAAGCGATGTCTTTGTGCTGCCCTCTCTGGCGGAAGGGCTGCCGCTCTCGGTGCTAGAGGCGATGGCCCAGGGCCTCCCTGTGGTGGCTACGCCTGTGGGGGGTGTACCGGAGATCATTATTGGGGAAGAGCTGGGCATACTGATCCCGGTTCAAGATCCGGCGGCACTTGCCCACGCTATCACGCGGCTCGTCAAGGATCCGGACCTGCGCGCACGCATGGGACGAGCCGGCCGTGAGCATATCCTGAGAGAATTCACATTCTCGGAGATGGCGCAGAAGTATCTCGACCTTTACAACTTGCTGCTGGAAGGAAAGCGGTCCGGCCACCGCTTCGCTCCGCAGTGCCGCGAGGGGCACGCGTGAAAGCGCTCCTCTTCAGCAACCTCTTTCCATCGTCGGCCGAGCCCACCCGGGGCGTGTTCAACCTCCAGCGGTTTGGCGCGCTGGCCCGATACTGTGAGGTCCGCATCGTGGCGCCGGTCCCGTGGTGGTCCCGCGTCCGTCGCCCCCGTGACCTCCTCTTCGCGCCCGAGGAGACACGAGGCGGCATACAGACCGTATACCCTACCTACTGGTCCCTGCCCGGACAGACCCCGCTACACGCCCGGGCCATGCGCCTGTCCCTCGCGCGCCGCATCCGGGCTATCCGGCGAGAATTCCCATTCGATGTCATCCTGGCGGCGTGGGCCTATCCGGACGGAGTGGCGGCAGCGCATCTGGCGGCCGAGCTCGGATGTCCGTTGGTGACTATGGTTTTGGGCAGCGACATCAACGAGCTGGCACAGGATGCCGGGCTGCGGAAGCAGATCGTATGGGCACTCGACCGCTCGCAGCACATCGTAGCTGTGAGCGAATCGCTCCGGGACCGCGTTATCGAGCTGGGCATTCCGGTCGAGCGGATCGTCGTTCAGCACAACGGAGTGGACGGCGAGCGCTTTATGCCGCAAGATAAGTGCGTAGCGCGGCGAAGTCTTGGGCTTCCCGCAGACCGCAGGATCGTCTGCTATGCGGGCAACTTCAAACCGGAAAAGGGCGTGGACATCCTGGTGGAAGCGCTGTCACGCCTACAGCGCTGTATGAAGGACTGCCTGCTGGTGATGGTCGGCAGCGGTCCGTTGGAGACATCTCTGAGGGAACGCGCTCAGGCCCTGGGCCTGGAGGACCGAATCTGGTTCGCCGGACGGCAGCCTCATGAGAGCATCCCTTCCTGGATCGCCTCCTGCGACGTGTTCTGCCTTCCTAGCCGCCGCGAGGGCTGCCCCAACGTGGTACTGGAGGCGCTGGCGTGCGGAAGGCCGGTGGTGGCTTCGGCGGTCGGAGGCGTGCCGGAGCTGATTACGGGAGATAACGGCGTGACGGCGCCACCAAACGATGTGGAGGCGCTCGCAGAGGCACTGCGGCGGGGACTGGACCGCCCGTGGGATGCTGCCTCTCTCCGCCGGTCTGTTCATTGCCTGTCCTGGGATCAGTTCGGACATACGCTGAACGACGTTCTGGCCGGCGCCATTGACGCCTGGAGCAAGCAGCCCGGCCAGCGGCGCTGGGCGCTGCAAGGGCGGGCGTAACCGGTTCACGATGCGGCTGCCACGGCGGCAGGCGGCGGCAACAGCCAGTCTCGCAGCTCGCGCACGTCGCCCTCCACGCCTGCTTCCGTGGCCTTGATCACGTTGAACATCTCGCGGGCCGTTACGTAGTGCATCCTGTAGCCACTTCCGTCGTTATACCGGGCTTCTGCATCCGCGTAGAGGGCATTCAGGTCTGCTCCCAGAAGCGCTTCTCTGTTCCTGTCTTCCGCCCCGTGTGTGTGCAGCTTAATAAAGATGCGGTCCGGGCGCCCCTGCACGCCGATGCCGGCGCGGACCCACCGGTCGAGCCGGCTGGGAAGGTAGCGGCGGTAGTGCGCCAGGTCGCCATCGTCCATGGCGATGAACGGCAGTGGACCGCGGCGGCGAATGAAGGGGACAAGCGGGCCCTGGATGATGGGCAGCCCGGGCGCGTCCAAGACGCCCACCCTGAATGGCCGGCCCGTGTCGTAGGACTTTGGTCGCGCCGGATCGTCCACTGCGTAGTAGATACTGTTGGTCTGGCGGGGCTGTGAAGTGTGCTGCCATGAAGGAAAGGTGAAGTCCGCGTAGCATCCCTCCTCCTGGAGTACGGTTAGCTCGCTGTTCACCCCGCAATAGTTACGGGCACCCTCCTGGCGCGAGTTGTCCAGCGCCCAGTTGCCATGTATGAAGCCGAAGGCGGGTCTTCCGTCTCGCCATTCGCTGAGCGCCCCATGATCCCGGAATGCCTTTACGGCCTCGCTCAGCTTCGCGCGAAGGGACGCTTCGGTATCATCGGCGTGATGCAGGTGAACCTCTACCTCGCCCCATCCCTGTGAACAGAGCCGGCAGATCTGTTGGAGTTCCCACCCGTCGTACTCATCCCAAGGGTAGAAAAAGGTGTGTGGCGGTCGCCGCCCGTCCGCATCTCTGTGGCCTTCCAATAACGGGTATCTGCGCAGCCAATCCTCAACCCGCCGGCGCGCTACTTCCTGGCCGGGCTTGCCTACCTGGGGCTCGTAGTGATCCACGAGGGCCAGAAGAATATCGACGCAGGTCGTTTGCCGCAGGAGCCCACGTAATGCGCGGCCACCCACAACCGCGGCCGCCGTGAGGCCGATGTATGCATGCTGCACGGACATGGGGCAAACGGCACCTCAAAAGCAGGATGCTTCAGATCGTTATTGCAGACCTGAGCCACAAGATTGCCCTCCGCGGACAGCGAGTGACCGCGGGATCCATAGTCCGGATCCTGTTCGCGGAAGGCAGTGTAGCCCAGATAATATACCGTCTCATGCGGCTATGCGATATACACCGCCTGCGGCCGCTGGCATTCGCATTCTACCGCCTCAATGCTTTACTATCGAACATAGTGATTGGCCGGGGTGCCGAGTTCGGCCCCGGCCTGGTCATCATGCACACATTTGGGACAGTGATCAACGGCGCGGTGCGGGGCGGACGCAATGTAGTGCTGGAGCACGGCGTAACCATCGGTGAGTCCGGGGGGCGGAGCCCCGAGCTGGGGGACAACATTTACATCGGCGCCGGGGCTAAGGTGATCGGCGGCGTGCGCGTGGGGTCTGATGTTAAGATTGGAGCAAACGCGGTCGTAACGCAAGACATCCCGGACGGAGCTACTGCAGTAGGAGTCCCTGCGCGCGTCGTACGTATTTACGGAGAGCGTATCCCGTCCGGCGTGGTTGCCGACGTTGACGATTGCCGGCCCTGCTCACGTGTGGTGATGCAGTAACTATGGAGTACACGATGAATGCAGCCGCTCGTCAGCCTGCTCCGTTGCCCGAACGCGCCGCATCGCACAGTGCGGCCAGCAACATCATCTGCTTTGCAAAAGACTGGAGCGAAGATCCCACCAGCAACCATCATGTAATGGAGCAACTTGGCCGTACCCATAGGGTATTGTGGCTTAACTCCATTGCCATGCGGGCGCCTCAACTGACCAGTGGCCGCGATATTCGCAAGATACTTAGCAAGGTGATCGAGGCGCTCAAAGGCCCCCGCCAAGTTCGCGAGCGTCTGTGGGTCTACTCACCCCTGGTGCTGCCATTCCCGCATAGCCGACGGGCACGCGCGGTGAACAAAGCGCTGCTCCGCTTCACGCTTGCTGTCTTGCGGTGGAGGCTGAGGATGCGCGAGTTCCAGCTATGGACGTTTCTGCCAACCGTGGGCGAGTATGTGGGCACTCTCGGCGAGTCGGTTTCGGTCTACTACTGCGTTGACCAGTGGTCGGGCTTTTCCTACCTGGATGGAGACAAGATTGCCGCCGCGGAGGAGAGCATCTGCCGGCGCGTGGACATAGTGTTTGTCACCACCGCCCGTCTGGCGGAGCAGAAGCGCCGGTTCAACTGCAACACCTTCCTGGCCCCTCATGGAGTGGACTACGACCTGTTCCGCCGCGCGATTGACGGAGCCACCGAGATCCCACCTGACGTCGCGGCATTGCCGCAGCCTGTGCTGGGCTTCTATGGAACCATCCAGGATTGGGTTGACCAGGACCTACTTGTTTACCTGGCGGAGCGCCATCCGGAGTGGAGCATTGTGCTCCTGGGTCCCACTTTTGTGGACGTGTCGCGGCTAGAGCGGCTGCCTAACATCCACCTGTTGGGACGCAAGCGTCACGAGGAGCTGGCCGCATACTGCAAGTCGTTCGCCGTGGGGCTTATCCCGTATGTGATCAGTGATCGTATGCTGGCGGTGAATCCGCTCAAGCTCCGAGAGTACCTGTGCGCCGGGTTGCCGGTTGTCTCGACTCCGGTACCGGAGGTCGAGCAATATCGGCAGCACTGTACGGTTGCGCGAAACCATTCCGAGTTCGAGCGTGGGGTAGAGGAAGCGCTGCGCACCGCCTCTCTGGAGTCGCGCCATGTGCGAAGTGAGGCAATGCGGAGTGAGACGTGGGAACGTAGGGTCGCCGCGCTCATACGCCATATCGATGAACTGAAAGAATCAGGATGTCAGAGCAAACCAGAGTCCGTACTGGCCTCGTAGGGGCCGGCTACATTTGTGAATACCATATCGCCGCACTCCGGCGGCTCCCAGGCGTTGAAATCGTTGGGGTACACGATATCGACGCGGGACGTATGGCGGAGACCGCAAAGAGGTTCAACGTGCGGCCTTTCGCCTCCTTACAGGCGTTGTGCGAAGCCGGAGCTCAAGTGATCCACGTCTTGACCCCTCCACACACGCATGCGAAGGTGGCACTGGATGCGCTGGAGCAGGGCTGCCACGTACTGGTGGAGAAGCCGCTGGCAGAAGATGTGGCCGATTGCCGGCGCATTGAGGCCGTGGCCGAGGAGAGAGGTCTGAAGGTCTGCGTAAACCACTCCCTGCTCTTCGATCCCCAGGTCCGCCAGGCGATGGCGGCGGTAAAGAGGGGCAAGATCGGTCAGATCGTTTCCGTAGATATCCTGCGCAGCTCTGCGTATCCGGCGTACCGCGGCGGCCCGCTGCCTCCACAGTATAGGGCCGCCGGTTATCCGTTTCGGGATCTCGGCGTCCACGCGCTGTACCTGTTCCAGGAGCTTCTGGGTCCGATCGAGCACGTTCAGGCGGACTGGTCGAGCCTGGGCGGAGACCCTAACCTGGCGTTCGACGAGTGGCGCGCTCAGGTCCGGTGCCGCACCGGAATGGGTCAGTTCCAGCTTTCCTGGAACGTGCGACCGATGCAGAGTCAGATCATCATCCAGGGTACCAAGGGGGTGCTGCGTGTAGACCTGTTCCTGATGTTCCAGGCCATGCGGTCATCCACGCCTCTTCCGAAACCGGTCGAGCGGCTGATGAACGCTGCGACGGACTCCATTCAACCCCTGATCGACGTGCCCCGCAATGTGGTGGGCTTTATCCGCAAGAAGGTCCTGCCATATCATGGACTCCAGATGCTGGTTGCGGAGTTCTATCGTGCGCTGCAGGAGGACCGGCCAGTACCTGTATCGACAGCCGACGCCGCGCCGGTAGTGGAATGGACCGAGCGAATCGCGCGGGCGGCCGATACGGACTATGCCACCCGGATCAGCAGGTTCAAGCTTTCTGAAGAGGCGCCCGTGCTGGTCACCGGCGCCTCCGGCGGGCTGGGCAGCGCCGTAGTGGAGCGGCTGCTCGCCGAAGGTACTCGGGTGCGCATCTTTGTGCGGCGTGCGCCGTCGCACGTGCCGCCGGGCATCGAGGTCGCGCTGGGAGACCTGGGGGATCCCGTTGCCGTGGACCGCGCCGTTCGCGGCGCCAGGCTGGTCATCCACGCGGGCGCGGCGATGAAGGGCGGATGGGACGAGCACTACGGCGGTACGGTTGTTGGCACGCGCAACGTGCTGGAGGCGTGTTCCAAGCATGGCGTGGAGAAGCTGGTCCACATCAGCTCAATGTCCGTGATAGACTGGGCCGGCAGCAGCCCCGCCGAGCCGATATCGGAAGAGACGCCGCTGGAGCCGCGGGCTGAGGAGCGGGGTCCCTACACCCGGGCCAAGCTGGAGGCGGAGAAGTTCGTGGTGGACTACGCGCGGCAGTATGGGCTGGCCACCATCATCCTTCGTCCGGGGCAGATCTTTGGTCGGAGAATACCGCTTCTTACGCCGGCAGTGGCGCGCAGGTGGCGCGGACGATGGCTCATTCTCGGCAACGGCAAGGTGCAGCTCCCACTGGTCTACATCGACGATGTGGTGGACGCGATACTGATGGCTGCCAGGAGCAGCCTGCGGGACGCTGAGATCCTCCAGCTTGTGGACCCCGAGGAGCTGACGCAGAACGACGTGCTTCGTCTCGTACACGGGCCCGAAGCGCGCGTCACAAGGGTGCCACGGCCCGTCGTCTTCGCGCTGGGTAAGCTTACGGAGATCCTTTTCAAGCCGCTCCGCCGTCCCTCGCCAATGGGCGTATATCGCCTCCGCTCCGCGCTGGCTCAGCGCCGGTTCCAGAGCACGCGGGCTCAGGATCTGCTCGGCTGGGAGCCCCGGATCGGCGTTTGCCAGGGGATCCGCCTGGCTTCTAAGGGCGACGCGCAGTGGTAGAGGTGCCGTTGCCAGACACCGGCCAATACCGTCTTACCGGGCAGAGGCGGCCGCTCAAGAGGGCTCTACGTTGCATAGTCGAGCGCTCCTGGCTCAAGTCACGCATCTTCTGGTCCATGTCCGCCCGACAGAACGCTGTCGCTCTCACGTTTGATGACGGGCCGCACCCCAAAATCACCCCGCAGGTGCTCGATGCCCTTCGCGCGCACGGAGCGCACGCCACCTTCTTTGTGTTGGGTAAGAATGCTCGGATGTATCCGGCCCTTGTGCGCCGCATTGTGGAAGAAGGACACGCGTTGGGGTGGCACACGGATACGCACGTAGACCTATCCAGAGCAAGTCTCTGGCAGGCATGGAAGGAGTGCTGCCAGGCCCGCCGGTGCGTGGAAGAGATCACGGGTGCGCCGCTGCGGTACTTCCGCCCACCGTGGGGCCGGCTGAGGCCGTCCACCTTGCTAATAGCCCTGGCCACCGGCATGAGGGTGGGGCTATGGAGCCTGGACAGCCTGGACCATCGGAGGCTGGATGCCGCTGTTCTGGTGGAGAGGTGCTCCCAGGCCCGGCCGGGAGACGTCCTGCTCTTCCATGACGACGGACAGAATGCGCTCGAGGCGCTGCCGCCACTGCTGGAGATGCTCCAGGCCCGCGGTCTGAGCTGCTTAAGCCTGAAGGAGATGGCCCGCACCTGACCGGCGATAGAGCCATAATGGGAGGCCCGCTGCCGTATCTGAACAGCAGCGGGCCTTATTGTTGGTATCCCTCTCAGGACCTGACAACTAGCTGGGTGTCAACGTGATCCGGTATGGGCCGGACGGGACAGCGAATCGGAGAGACCCCTGACCCGTCGACGTGACGGTCGCGAACAGCGTAGTCCCTCGCCGCGTGTTGAATATCCGCACGCGATATTTGCGGCTAGGAAGCAGATCCAGAACCAGGTGCTGGGTTACCGCGGAAGCGTTGAGGTTGTAGGTAATGGTCCCGCTGATCTGCTCGGTTTTGCCGAAGAGCACAACCCAGTTGCCTACCTGCGCTCCGTCCATATTTGTTGCCGCCATAACCAGCGGCGTCGCAACGCTCGTCTGGCTGAGAGGGGCCACCTGGAGCACGTTGAGCATGTAGTCGGTCACCTGGTTCCGGCTCGTCACTACGTCCAGCCGGTAACTCGATTTAGCCCCGTTTGCGCCGTTGTATTCGGGTGTCGTACTGACGGTCACCCCGGACGTTGGCAGCAACGACTGTCCCCACAGGCGGTACGCTCCATTGTCGAACTTGTAGGTCCGCCCGCTGGTGGTGATTGCCGTCTGGCTGTGCAGGTGATACTCCTTGGCGAAGGTGGAATTCAGCAGGGAGACCCGGTCATAAACCAGGAACGTATTGGGTGAGATATAGGCTATTTTCCGGACATAGTCTGATGCGATAGGGGTACCGCCGTGGGACCGGTCCTGCACATACGCCTGGGCTCCCCAGCCGGCAAAGTAAGTGTACTCATTCGTGTTCTCTTGAATGAGAACTTTTCCTGCCTCGTTCGGATAGCTGGAGTCGGGATATTGCCACCACTGCTCGTTGCCGCCAAAGGTGTAGTTGTTATTGGCGTCGGTATCCTGGATGATCCCGGATTGAGAGTACATGTTTGCGTTGGAGGCCAGCCAGCCACTCTTGTAGATCAGGAAGCCGTTCACGTTGTGGTCCTGATGCGTCTCTTGAAGCGGTCCCGCCCAGATACCCCAGTAGGTCGCATTCGGTGTCCAGTCAGATCGGCGGATGAGGACGCCCGGGCCGGATGCGAAGTACCACGTGGGCAGTTGTGTCCGGTAGTCCACGGACTGCAGCCCTTCGTTGTAGAGGAGGAACTCCCAGACCTGCGTGAAATCCCACTGGCTGGTGGATGGAGTGATGTTATCCAACCAGTACTTGGCGTACTGTGTTAGCTTTGTGTCTGCCAGGGTCGCCGTGGCAACCAACGCTCGGTCTCTATCATAGTCAGAGAGCGGCCCGCTCGAGTCCCTCGGCTGGTCCCCCAGCGAGTAGTACTGGTCCATCCCGGGTGTTGCGGAGTAGATGCGCCAGTAGAGGCTATCGTGGACGAAGTTAAAGCCCGTCTGGTTGATAAGGTCTGTGCCGTTGGCGGTCAGATAGGCGTCCAGAATGAGCGAGAGCAGGAATGACGAGTCATAGTTCGTGCTCTCCATGAACACGCCGCCCGCGCCCCAGCCGTCGGTAAAAGGCCTCACAAGCGAGGTCCACTTGGAGAGTGCGAGGTTCAGATGGTAGTTGGGCCTGTTGGTTCCCGAAGGGGGCGGGCTCTGGTAAGGATCGGTGCCGGTGTCGGTGCCGTCCCCGTATACGGCCAGCGCGGCGGCCCAGGTGGTGTAGTAACCCCAGAAGTAGTTGTTGGAAGGAGAATCCACCGCCCAGCCGCCGACCTGAGCGGGATTGGTCTCGGGCCAGATCTCATCGGTGCGGTCCATCAGCCAGGTGGCAATCTGCTGGCGCTGAGCGACGGTCATCTGATCGAAGCACCAGTCATACCCTGCCGTTACTTCCGGAATCGTCGAGCGGTAGCCGTAGTGACTGTCGCCGCTGATGTCGTTACTGGACACCGCGATTCCGACCATGAGCTGGATGGCGCGCTTAGCATAGGCCGTGTTTCCGGTGACTTGGTAGCAGAGAGCCAGCGGGGCCACCGAGAACTCGTCCGCGTTGGAGTCGGTCAGCTCCTTGTTGGCGAAGGTCTGAAGGTTTTGCCAGCGGAGCGTGTTCTGGGCAGCATAGGTCTTCAACTGGGAGAGCCGCGCCGGGGTGAGCCACATCCGGGGATGAGTGGTCAATACGGCGCTTGCCGGCCCGGAAGCCAGGAGGAAAGACGAAATGAGCGCCAGGGGCAGAACCCTGGCGGCCGGGGTGGAAGCGCCGGTACAGCTAAAGATTCGCATTAGGTAACTCCTCTTACGACTGTGCGGCTTGGTTACCTGCCGCGCGTATTCCCTTACAAAGACTTCGGGCCTCCGAACCCTGTTCCGGGCCGGGGAGCAATTTATTCGCGGTAAAGGACCCTTGCCAACATGTCATATTCCCGCAAGTAAGCGGAACGACGACAAGCATTAGTGCGAGGCTTTGGGACTTGTGTAAAGGAGCTACTGAGCGGTTCAGGCGGCCGCGCGCGGCCGGTGCAGCATAAGGCTGGCCGCCATGCCCCGGTAGGCGGCAGCGCCGGCCGGGTTCAGCCAGGCAGCGCGGAGATAGTACGTGAAAGCAGCGCGATAGCGCGCCCGCATGCGCAGCTCAGTGGCCGCTACGCAATAACCTGCGGCCATGATGGCGCGCCACTCCCTTCTGGTCCGGGCATGTTTGGTGCGTACCTTGGCCGCCTGGATCTCCGCCTCTGCCTCGCGAAGGCTAGTCAAGGAGGCCTCGTGGAGCCGGTACTTGTAAGGGGTGGCCTCCAGGTGGGCCAGAGGGGCCACTTTGCTGATACGGAGCCAGTAGTCGTAGTCCTCGGCGAGGAAAGCGTTCGGGTCGTACTGGCCTATCTGCTCCGCTACGGACCGTCGGTACATGAAGCAGGCGCCTATAACATTGGCACGCTCAATCTCGGAAGGGGGTCTGCGCCGGCATAGCCCCAGGTACTCGCCAGCATCATCTATCTGCTGGTAGTCGCAGTATACCAGGCCAACGTCCGGATGCTCGCTCAGGAACGTCGCCATAACCGCCAGCGCCTCCGGCTCGTAGAAGTTGTCGTCGCTGGTCCAGGTGAGGAACGTGCCGCGCGCCTCCCGAAAGCCTGTGTTCAACGCACGCGGAATCTTGCCGTTCTCCTGCCGGATGTATCTCACGCGCGCGTCCCGGCGGACCCACTCGGCCGCAACCTCGGGCGTGTGGTCCGAGCTGCCGTCATCCACGATGATGAGCTCTAACGGCTCCCACGTCTGGGCAAGGCAGCTCTCAATGGCGCTGCCAAGATAGGCTGCGCGGTTGTACGTTGGAAGCACAATCGAGACCAGGGGTCGTTCGTTTGTCTGTTCGCTCATATCTGTTCCATAACCGCATTCAGCCTATGGCGTCTTCGGCGGCGCTCCAGCACGCCGGCAGGCAGGCAAGACTTGACTAGGTAGGATAGCGTGGCCGGATCCGCCCCGTATCGCAGCGCACGCAACAGGTAAGCCCGGGCGCGATTGTGCTGCCCGCGATAGAAGTAGCCGATTCCGCCTTCCGAGTAGATGCGATGACGCTGCATGCTCAGAAGATGCCGGTACTCACGCGCTCGCGGAAGAGCGAAGATCCGGTCCATGGCCATGAGATCGTTGTGCGCCCAGCGGTCGATGTTTGTCTGGATGCTCCCGGGATGCGAGCGGTAGATCACGTATGGCTCCGGGAGGAAGTCCACCGGATATCGGCTGAGCACCCTGGCAAACAGCTCCCAATCTTCCGGCCCGAAGAGAGAAGTGTCAAAGTGTCCAACCTGGTCCAGCACTTCTCTCCGTATCAGCACCGAAGATGTCTTGACAAAGCATTCGACCAGGATCTCTGAAAACGCGTCACCGCGCTGACGCTCCGTCGGCCTGTAGGTGCGTAGAACGCGGCCCAGGCTCGCGTCGCGTGTCTCAGTACCGGTAAACACTAGCCCGAGATCCGGCCTCCTCTCCATGAGCTCAACCTGCTGCCGCAGCTTTCCGCCTGTCCAGAGATCATCGGAATCCAGAAAGGCAATGAGCGGCGCGCAGGAGGCCGCGATGCCGGTGTTCCTGGCGCTGGCCGGGCCCCCGTTCTGCTGGCGGATGTACCGGACCGGATGATCCCGGGTATATCGGCCCACTACGGAGGCTGTATCGTCGATCGAGTCGTCGTCGACGACCAGGACCTCCATATCCGCGACATCCTGGCCGAGGGCGCTCTCTATGGTCTCGGCGATCAGGTGCGCCCGGTTGTAAGCGGGTATGACAACAGAAACCGTTGGCATGTCTTCCTGCCGTATCACGTCGATTGGCGCGCCTGCCCCGCGACAGCGCGAGCCTGGACGCGCCGCAGGGCGCCGCGTTCCGAGAACTCGCCCAGAGCGGAGCTGAGCTGGAGGGCGGACCAGAACAGGCCGGGCAGGCTGCCGTGGAGCGCAGCCCGGAGCGCCTCACCCAGACACCTTCGTACCTCGAACTGAAGGGCCATACCCCGGCTGCACTTCGGGGCGGTGCCGAGGCGCTCTTCCAGTACGGCGTTTGAGCGGCCACAGCGGAAGGCGTAAGAGAGAGCGAATCTCAGCCGGAACCGGCGCGGGTCCACAGGATGCTCCACAGCCGCGTCCGTTATATAGCCGATTCGAACCCCGGAGGCTACCAACCGCTCGAACAGCTCGCACTCCTCTCCGCCCGTCAGCCCGCGAGTCCCGGTGGTTCCCAGATCCGTATTGAAGTAGAGGAGCTCCCGGGGAAGCGAGCGGTGGAAGATAAGGTTGGGCCCCGCTCCGTCCCACTTGCCCGGTGGGTACACGAAGCTTTCGGAGCCGCGGTCCGTATGGCAAAACAGTGGCTTCACGCGATAAGGCCCGGTGCGGGCGACCCAGCGTGGTGTACTCTCGGGCCAAACGGCGCGTATGGGTCCGCCTCCTGCAAGGCAGCCCAGCGTTTCCATGCCTGCGACCAGATTGCGCAGCCAGTCGGGGTCCGGAACCGAGTCGTCGTCTACAAAGATGATCCACTCGCCTCGGGCTTCCGTGAAGCCTCTGTTGCGAGTATACGAGAGTCCCTGATTGGTCTCCAGCGCCAGCCGCACTGGATACCGGCAGGATTGAGCCGCCCGCGCGACGATCTCAGGAGTGTCATCCGAGCTGTTGTTGTCCACCACGATGATCTCCACATCGTGGCCGGGCGGGGGCGCCTGCCCGCTGAGGTTGCAGATCAGCGCAGGAAGAAGATGGCCGCGATTATACGCGCAAACAACTACCGATACCATGGGGTATAGCTCCTAAGAGTACCGCACTGCAAGCCGGCCGCCGCTGCCGAACCTTCGAGCGGTCCACGTCTCCAGCAACTGATCCAGGATTCGCGGCACGCCGAAGTCCAGGCTGCGCGCGTACGCGCCGCGGCTCATCCGCTCCCACCGCTCCGGGGACTGTAGCAATGAGAGCACCTGCCGGGCAAGTCCCCTGGCATCTCCAGTCGGGAACAACAATCCCTCCTCTTCGGAGCGGATGATCTCCCGAAAGGCCGGGATATCGCTTGCCACTACAGGACTCCCGCACGCCATCGCCTCTGTAACCGTCAGCCCGAACGTCTCAAAGCGGGACGGTACGACCACAGCGGCGGCGCGCTTCATCTCCTCGAGGAGTCTATCTCGGGCTACAGGCCCTACTATCTGAATACGGTCCTCCGCTATGCCGGTGCCTTTCAGCACATCCTTCACAACCTGGCTGCCGTGCCGGCCATCCGGCCACTTCATGTTCTGGCCAAAGAGTCTGAAGACCGCATCCGGATACACCTTCAAGATGTCCGGAATGGCCCCTGCCAGCACATCCAGTCCCTTGAGCTGCTCCATTCGGCCAGGGAACAGGATTGTTCTCTCCACCGGCGACGAGCGAGCTCCCGCGGCAGGGGGCGCATCGATCGGATTCGGTATCACCCGGACGCCAGGAAGCTTTCGGTCCCAGCACCGCTCAGTAGCCTCCAACGCGGCGGCCGACGGACAGGTGACCTGGACGGCCTGGGAAGCGGTCCACGCCTCCAGCCGGTCGATGAGGCGGCGCCTGCCCGCACCTGCGGGTGAGCGGAACTGGCGGCACAGCATGGAGCAGCTATGGAGTCGGACGTGTAAGCGGCCCACGCCCCGGAGCCTGATGGCCGCAGCCGCCGGGGCGCCGAAGTCCGGGAACTCCATTACGTCGAACGGATGGCTGCGCGCCGCCCGCTTCAGGTAGTAGCGCAGCGCAAACAGCATGCCGAGCTCGTCGCACAGGGTATGGGCGGCGCGCCAGGCCAGCGCCGCTGCCGGGGTCTCTCGACGCAGGGAGATCCATGCCGGGCACACGTGGTACGTAACCCCTTGCTGTTCATACCGCTGATACGCCCGAGGCGCGCCCCAGCGAAAGACGTGCACATCGGCGCCACGGCGCGCGAGTTCCCGCGCGATCAGCACCGTGTAGGTGCCGATACCGCCCCCCAGCCCCTCGCTTGGCAGCGTATCTGTGGCGAAGGCTACGCGCATGAGCAAGCTAGCGAGCCTCCGCTCGCATGGGGGCGTGCGCCCGCTTGCGCAGTGACATCAAGCCACGCATATAACCGAGCTGGCTGCAGGTGACGCCAAGATGATGGGCTGCCGGAGGGTATCTCCTGCGAAGCATAAAGCCCAGGCACGTATAGATGCAGCGGCCAAGCCGGCGATACTCGTACAACGGGACGCCGAATATCCTTCTGGCGCTAGGCTCCTCCATCTGCTGGCCGGCCTGGCCGTAACCAGTCCAGAACTGGCGCCGCGCCAGGAATCTCAATGATATACGGCTCGGCTCGATGGGATGGTAGATCACCGCGTCGTGAGCGTAGTAGACCGGCACCCCGGCGCTGCGAAGCCGTGCCAGCATCTCTGTGTCCTCGCCGCCCATCGGCTTTCCGCCGCAATAGCCAAGGTCTGTCCGGAACAGCCCGTACCGGCTGAAGAGCTCCTTGCGAAAGAGCGTATTGTTGCCATGCGGCTCCCCAAGGTCGGACGGGGCGAGAAGCCGGGAGCCTCCGGATAGCTCGTAGTTCAGGAAGATGGCGCGCTGGTGCGGGGGCGCTTCGGGGTCCACCCAGGCCGGGAGGCGCGGCGGCCATGTCAATACCACGCGTCCCACGGACACGTCCGCGCCGCTCAACCTCGCTCCACGCGCCAGAGACGCGAGCCACCCCGGGTCTATCCGCACGTCGTCCGCCGTAAACGCGATCCATTGGCCGCACGCTTCTACGATGGCTCGGTTGAGCGCATACGAAAGACCCTGGCGCGACTCGAACGCGTAGCGAAGCGGGTACGGACCGCACGAGGCGCAATCTCGCAATGCCTCCGCCGTTCCGTCGCTGCTGTTGTTATCGACCACGAGGATCTCCACATCGTGGCCGTCCGGCGGCTGCATCCGGGCAAGGTCTTCGAGCGCTTGCCGCAGGCCGTTCAGCCGGTTATAGGTACAGATAGCTACGGTTATCATATCGCTTTCCTAAGTTGGCCTCAACGCCAGTCTCCGAAGCACGCTCCAGGCTCTCGGTCCTGCGCGCAGCATCCACTGTAGGCGCGCATAGAGCCGGTGGTTCTTCGCGTCCGGATAGGTATCTAGGGCGAAGCGGAGGAGCTCGCGGCAAGTCTGCACATCGCCCGCATGAAAGGCATCATAGCCCCGTTCCAGAGCGTCTGAGGCCAGGCTCTCGGCTGCGATCTCACGCAGCCGGGCAGTCTGGGGAATCCGGGCCGCGCAGTGCCGGAAGAAAACCTCAAAGGCGTCTCTGCGCTCCTGGAGATTAAGAAGCCCGCCGCCATGGTTCTGGATATGCATATTGCCGCCATGGACCCGATAGTAGGCCTGGCAGGAGTCCAGAATACCCACATTGGCGTGAGCCGCCACGCGCAGCCACATTTCTAGGTCGCAGATCCGGGGAAGCTCACGCCGGTAGGCGCCCAGCGCGTGGTAAAGCTGGGTGCGCACTACTGCGGCAGGAGAAGCGAACAGATTGTCGCCGTAATCGCATACGGCTCGGATCCACTCTATTCCGTCCCGGACCTGCCATGAATACTCCGTATCCGACACGCCCGCCGTCGGTAGCTCCGCAGCATCCGCAAACATCTGGAACGCGCCGTAGACAAGGCCGACTTCCGGGTGCGCATCCATCAGCGCGGCCGCGCGTTTTAGGGCGCCCGGCGCAAGCATATCGTCCGCAGACAGGACCACTGTGTAGTCGGCTGTCGCCCATGCAACGCCTTCGTTGATGGTCGCCAGGAACCCGGCGTTTACGCGATGGCAGCGGATGGTTATCCGAGCGTCTTTCGCCGCGAGCTCCGCGGCTACGGCGGCCGTGTCGTCGGGGGAGGCGTCGTCGAGAATCAGCGCACGCAGGTCCACCGGCTGCGAGAGTACGCTCTCCACGCAAGCCCGGAGATAGTGGCCGTAGTTATAACAGGGGATGATTACGTCGACGCGGCCCATTCCCTCTACCTGTTCCAAAGCAGGATACCGTCAAGGGAAAAGTGCAGCGCCGGGATGCGCCGTGCAATGGGTCAGCCGCCCGGCCCGAACCGGACCGGACGCATTCGAAGGGATAAGGAGGTTACGAAAGCACCTTCGCGGCCTTGCGGCAGGCGTCCACCCTCTCCCGGATCTCGGCGTCCTGCCAGTCTGGGTTGAGGGAGATCAAAACCGTGCGGCTCAGGATGTCTAGCGTTCTGGGGCACATGTCGGCAGAGTAGTTGGTCCGCAGCCCTTGGTTGCGTGGATGGTAGAAGGGGTTGACGTCCGGGTGATGCCCCACCCGCTTTCCGAGCACCGGTCCCCAGTTGCTATAGACATGTTTCCCGCTGTCGATGGGTAGCCATCCATGGACGCCCGGGGACGCCGCGAACGCTCGGGCACGTGCCTCCGACGCAAATTGGAAGGCGGCCTCAATGCCGCAATCTCCCTCTGGATCGTTGTTGGGCGCAATCCGTATGTTTCGCGCGTCCGCCAGTTCTTCTTCAAGTCGCTTGCGGACTTTTCGAAGGTCCTGGAGGATCCCGTCCAGCCGGCGAAGCTGCATCCTGAGTATTGCGCCCATAATCTCATCTGCCCGTAGCTGCAGGCCCAGGAATACAGGAGACTCGAGGTTCCGAGCGTACGGGCGGAAATCGGCCCCGCCATCGTGATAGATGAGCGCTCGCTCGTAGATCGAGTACTCATGTGTCACCATTGCGCCGCCCTCTCCACAGCTAATCACCTTGTAGTAGTTAAAGCTGAACGCTCCGGCGTCGCCCCAGCTTCCCAGCCGGCGTCCCCGAAAGCTGCCGCCGACTGCCTGACAAGCATCTTCCACTAACCGCAGGCCATGACTCAGCGCGATGTCGCAGAGCCTGCCCATCTCTGCGGGCCGCCCCACCATGTGGACCGGGATGATCGCACGCGTATCGGCCGAGATCTTCTTCTCCACATCGGCCGGGTCTATCGTCAGGGTCTCGTCCACTTCGGCAATCACTGGGATTGCCCCGACGGCGAGCACGGAGGATGCGGTCGCCATGAACGTGTAGCCCGGCACGATGACTTCGTCACCCGGCCCAATGCCCAGACCGGCGAGGGCGCAGATGAGCGCAGCCGTGCCGCCGCCTGACAAGCAGAGGGCGTACCGCGTCCCAATCTTCTGCGCCCACTCCCGCTCGAACTCAGCCACCTCCTGTCGATGACCTTGGGCGGGGTCTCCCTCCCGGTGCAGTTGCTTGGCTAAGATCACGCACCGCAGCTCCTCGATCTCCTGCTCCCCCATGCGGTACATCACTTCACTCCTTAGGGATTGATTTGCACTTCAGCCAGACCTACCGCGAAATAGTCATACGTGTCGTACGTGCTCAGGATCTGGATCCGGGCCTGGTCCGCGTACATCGAACCGACGGCAATATCGAGCGGCTGCCCGTTGGCATCCGCCAGGGTCCCGGAGGCCACCTGCTGCCATGCGCCGTTGCCCAGGCGCAGGAAGAGGAGGAAGTCTCTGGCGTGGAACGCAGAAGGATCGTAGAATGAGGCCTGATAGAGGCGCACGCGCGACACGGACTGCGGCTGCCAGAGAGTGATGTAGAGGTTGACCGGAGTGGTGAGCACCCCGTTCGCGTCCATGTCCAGGTTTGCTGCGGAGAACCACTGGTTGAATACGTCCGCGTCGGTGGGTACCGGCACCACGCCATCCCCTACGCCGCTCGGGGGATAGTAGTAGCGGGTGCCGCTCGTATCGGTAACGTCGTAAACACTGTCGGCCGTTACACTCTTGAAGGCCTGGATGTCATGGGCGTGAACGCTCGCCAATCCACTGGCCGCAAGCCCGCGGTTATCGGTCACCACCAGCCGTACAAGGTAATATCCCGGGGCCGTGTACCGGTGCACAGGATTGACGCCCGTTCCGGTCGTCCCGTCTCCGAAGTCCCATTGGTAAGTAGTGATCGAGCCACCGGGGTCCAGCGACCCGCTAGCGTTGAACTGCACAAGCCCCCCCGCGCCGTTGTAGGGTCCGCCCGGCCTCGCTACTGGCGCGCTGCTCCCCGTCACCTGGCGGGTGGTGAAAGCGCACAGGATATTGCGCGCCATCTGCTGAGCCTCGGGAGCCACCCGGGCGCTATGGTAGTCCGTCCAGCCGTAGGGCGGCGAGTAGTCGTCGAGGCCCCACGCCCACTGGATGGAACCCGTGGCATAAACAATGGCTCCGCTGGCCGCCGTGTAGACCGTGGAGTCCGAGTATGTAGAGCTCAATGGAGAGTGCGCGATCAGAGTCGTGCCGGGTGGAGTGTTGTTCTGGAGCGAATCGTACTCATAGCCGACCAGCCCGTACAGCACACTGCCGTTGATCAATCCCGTTCCCGCACAGATCCAGTGGCCTGCGTTGACGATGACCATGTCCGCGTCCACAGGATTGGACCCATACGCCACTCCGATGAGCGCGTCCTCTGGCAACGGATGCCGCTGCGAGCCGTCCAGCGTGTTCCGCCAGAGGACGGTAATCAGGTAGTCGTTCGTAGGGTCGCTGTCCAGATAGTACGGATCCAGCGTCCCGGCGCTTACGTTGCTATCCGGATACCCTTTGTAGCAGACCTGAGTGCGGTCCTTGGCGCCTGTCACGGGACTGGGCTCCAGACGTATCTGCCAGTAGCAGGTGTTGGCGCTGAAGAACCCCAGGCTCACTCCCGCATCCCGCGCCGCCGTCACGTTCTGGCGCATCTCCCAGGACCAGTACTCGTTGTGGCCTACAGACAAGAAGGCCTTGTGGTTGAGGAGGATGTTGCCGTTCTCGTGCACGTCGATGTTGGTGCAGTAGCTTACGTCAAATCCCTCCCGCTCCAGGAACCGCACCATGTTCACTTCCCAGGCCAGGAAGTCCCCGGCGCCGTACTCATCCGCATCCGGCCGGTTGTAAGATACCTTGTTGGCTTTGCCGCCCGTGCTGTTGTAGTCGTAGAGAGATTTGCCGCCCCAGTTGTTGTAGGCCTGGTCGGTGCTAACAGAGCGGTTAAAGAGGAAGTCTGTGGAGCGGGCGTCGTCTCGCACCACAAAGGGAATGTAGGCTTGCTTGCCGCTGGTGTTGCCGGTGAGCTTTACCAGGTAGACGCCGCTGCACCAGTCCGTCGGATCCGATGGGTTGTAAGGGATGCTCAGAGTATAAGGATTAGTCCACCGGCACTCGATCATGCCAAAAGAGTCTGCCGCCGGCATCGGCTGGCGCACTCCCGCAAGCTGCACGGGTCCGAACAGGAGCCGGCCGCCCGCTCCGCCGTACCAGCCGATCCGGTAGACCTCGAGAGTATACGTGCTATCGGCGGTGTTCACGTAGAAGGAGATCTGTCCGCCGCGATTGACGCTGGTGAGGGACGCGTAGCCCTCGATCTCTCTATTCGTAGCCGGATTGTCGAGCTGCCAGTTGGGTGAGCCGGCCTTGGCGTTTTCTGCAGTTATCACGCCGGATGGTCCGGACTGAACGGACTGCCCCCACGCGTACTGCTCAAGCAGCTCCGGGTTCAGCGCGACGACGACCCCGGCCGATGCGAGACGAAGCAGCTCTCGCCGGCTGATAGACGGAGACATTCTAGCTCTTTCTCCTTCGCGGGATAGTGGCGTTAGTTCACCTGCACCTCGGCCAATCCTACCCCCTGATTGAGACTCGTATCGTAGGTGCTGAGGATCTTGATCTGCGCCTGGTCCGCCAAAACAGACGATACGGGCACATCCAGGTAGGCGCCGTTCGTGTTCGGGAGCGTATACGTGCCGATCTGCTGCCAGGTCCCGCCGGGCATATGCAGGAACAGCACGAAGTCCTTGGTGTGGAAGCCCGGCGAGGACCACCACACGGACTGCCAGATCCGCACGTTCGTCACAGTCTGCTGCTGCCAAAGAGTCATGAAGACGTTGACCGGCGTGGTTAGGGTGCCGGTTGAGCTCATGGGCAGGTACGCCGCCGAAAGCCACTGATTAAAGACATCGGTGTTGGTAGGCGTGGGAATGATATAGTCGCCGATATTGGCCGGCGGATAGTAGTACCGGAAGCCAGTGGAATCGGTGTAATCGTAGGTGCTGTCTGCCGTTACGGACTGGAACCGGCCCCTCGCTGTGGCTGTGGTAGTGGCCGTGCTCGTCAGTCCGGCATTGTCGGTTACCGTAAGAACCACCTGGTAGGTCCCGGGCGACCTGTACGTGTGCATGGGAGTCGCGCCGGTCCCTGTTGTGCCGTCGCCGAAGTTCCAGTTATAGCTGGTGATGGTGCCATCGGCATCTGAGGACTGGCTCCCGTTAAACTGCACCGCCTGGTTCAGGTTGACGGTGTACGGTCCGCCGGAAATTGCGATTG
>CAYNFH010000067.1:0-4881 GCA_964396385.1 uncultured Chthonomonadaceae bacterium
ATGGCCGGGCGGCTGTTTTCTAGCAGGAGCGAATATGTACTCGGGATTGTGGCTATTCGCGTGGGATCTGGCCGACGAGGGCGTGGACGCGGTCATGGGCTGGGCCGCGGACAGCGGGCTGACCGCGCTCCAGGTGGCGGGAGCCTACCACGCCGGCTGGTTCCTGCACCCGCACAACCCCCGCCACCGTGCCTACATGGCGGAGGACGGCCGCGTCTACTTTCAGCCGGAACTCCGGCGCTATCGGGACACCGGCCTCCAGCCGCTGGTCGCCTCCATCTGCGCGCAAACGGACTGGATGCGCGCGGCCGGCGACCGTCTGGACCGGTACGGCCTCGAGCTTGTCTCCTGGACGGTCTGCTGCCACAACACCCGCCTCGGCCTGCTCCACCCGGAGTGTACCGCTCGCAACTGTTACGGCGACAGCTACCCGCACGCACTCTGTCCCGCTAACGAGAAGGTTCGAGCCTATCTCACTTCGCTCTGCGGGGACCTGGCCAACAACCTGCCGCTCCACGCGGTGCAGCTAGAGTCGCCGGGCTACATGGGCTGGGCGCACGGGCACCACCATGAGCGAGACCTCACCGTGCTCAGCCCGGTGGAGCGGTCACTAATGGATCTCTGCTTCTGCGAGAGCTGCGCGACGCAGGCCGAGGCGTGGAGTATTGATGTAACCGGCATTCGGGGCGCGGTGCGATCCATCCTGGATGCCGCCATGGAAAACGCCCCCAACAGGCCGGCCGGCCATCCGGAGACCCTCTCACAGGTCCTGGAGCGTGTCCCGGGATTGCCCGCCTTCCGCGGATTCCGGCATGAGGTGGAGGCCAGCCTCATCGGAGAGATACGGGAGGCGATGCGGCCGTCACCCGCACAGCTCTTCCTGCTGGGCAGCTTTGACTCGGCGGTAGCGGAGCATGTGGAGGCGTTCAACATCGGTGTGTACGGCCAGAGACCCGCCGAGGTCCTGGAATCGACGCGCGCGGCCAAGACCGGCATGGGTCCTGGCCACGCCCTCTATATGGGCGTGCGGCTCGGGCTCAGTTCGGTGGCGGATGCAGCGGAGCTCCGCGACACCGTACAGGCCATCCGTGAGGGCGGCGGCCAGGGCGTCATGTTCTACAACTATAGCGAGTCGCCACGGCGCGCCTTGAACTGGATCAAGCCCGCCCTCTCCGGCCTCGGGTAACTGCCGCTGCACGAGCCTATCTCCGGCAGCCCCTCCATCCGGTAAACTCTGGCTGGAGGTGTACATGATCGGTCGCTTCTTGCCGCGGTATTGCTGGTTGGCTGCCGCGGTCATTGTATCCGTGGCTCCCTGGTGCACGGCGTCGAGCATCGCGGCCCGGGCAGATTCCGCAGGATTTCGGATCGGCGTGGAGCTTGACGGCGCCGGAGATGGGGACCGGGCAAAGCCTTTCGTGGATGTGGCAAAGACCCTGCGGCCGTGGACGAACGTGGGCAGCCAGGAGCCGGCACCGGTAGACGCCGCCGGCTGGCCCACCTCAGATGCAGCGACCGTCCTCTTCGACGTCCGCCCGTTCGGCGCATGGGCACCTCCCATCGACGATCCAGATGCGTTCCAGCCGGACTGGAGCGGCACCTATTCCCTCTCCTTTCAGGGCCGGGCGGATGTTGCTACCATCGAGGACCACCGCAGCCGGATCGAGGGGCTGCGCTACGATGGTGCAACCAACACCACCACTGGCCGGATAGTCGTTCCGAAGGGCGAAGGGCTGCTCATCCTCGCGTTCACCCACACCCGGCGAACCGCCGGCAGCCCGAAGGGCAGCGGCATCACCGGGCTCCGGGTGATGCGGCCCGGGTATAGCCTCGGGTCCCACCAGACGTTCACCACGGAGTTCCTCTACTCGCTCAAGCCCTTCGCGGTCCTGCGGTACATGGACTGGCTGGACACCAACCACCAGCCCGGCTACTACGGCGATACGGGCCACCATGCGCTCAACTGGGAGGACTGTCGCCTCCCAATCGACGCCACCCAGCAGTCCACCGGCAGCAAATACGGCGTGTCGTGGGAGTACATTGTGGAGTTGGCCAACCACACGGGAAAGGACCTATGGATCAACATCCCCGTAGCCGCTACCGACGAGTACGTCGCGAGCCTCGCGAAGATGCTGGCCAGGGACCTGAAGCCCAACCTCAAGGTCTACGTGGAGCACAGCAATGAGGTGTGGAACTTCGGCTTTCCCCAGTACACGTACAACAAGCTCGCCGCCATCGACGAGGTGAAGCGCGGGGGCTCACCCCTCAACAGCGACGGCTCGACCGATCCGGAGGTGTGGGCGCGGCGGCGGCACGCCAAGCGGCTGGTGGAGATAGCGAAGATCTTCGAGTCAGCGTTTGGGCCGGGCAGCCTCGGCAGACGGATACGGCCGATCTACGCTTCCTGGGTCATCTTCCCGGATGTCTACTACGCCGAAGTGCTCAAGTGGGTGCAGAGCACGTTTGGACCCCCGAAGCGCTACTTCTACGGCATCGCCGGAGCGGCGTACTTCAATGTGGAGAAGGCATCTCCCACCTTCGGCGTCACGGAGCTGCTGGCTGCCATGCGCGCATCGAGTGATGCAAACCGAAAGTACAGGGAAGCCATCCAGCGGATCGCGGATTCGTTCCGGTTAAAGCACTGCCAGTACGAGGTGGGGCCGGACACGGGTGGTGGCAAGACCGAGAACGTGGCCAATCGCATCCGGGCCAATCGGGACCCGCGCATCAAGGAGGTCATTCTGCACGATGCGCGGGACAACTGGTTCGCCCTCGGAGGCGACCTGTACATGTACTTCAGCCACTGCAGCGCCTACAGCCGGTACGGCTGCTGGGGATTGAGCGAGGACATCGCGAACCTCAACACGCCCAAGTGGCAGGCGGTATACGCGCTGACGGGCAAACACTGAGCAGGCCGTGGCAAAGTCCGCCGCGGCCCCACCTATCCAGGGAGAAAATGATGGCAAACATACCCATCGCGCTGGAGCTCTATTCCGTGCGCGAGGACCTGAAGAACGACGTACGCGGCACCCTGCAAAAGGTGGCCGCGCTGGGATACCAGGGAGTGGAGTTCGCCGGCCACCCACAGCAGCCCGCCGAGGAGCTGCGCAAGTATCTGGATGACCTGGGACTCGTCTGCTGTAGCTGGCATACGCCATTCGACTTGGTGCAGGACGATAAGCTGGAGCAGACCATCGCCTTCAACAAGACCATGGGCAACAGCAGCATCATTATCCCCGGCCTGCCGAGAGAGCGCACCGGCTCGCGGCAGGCATGGCTGGAGACGGCGCAGTTCTTCAACCGGCTGACAGATAAGCTGCTGCCGCACGGCATGTACACGGGCTACCACAACCACCACACGGAGTTCACTCCCCTCGACGGCGGAGACACCGCGTGGGACGTCTTCTTCAGCAACACGCGCAAAGAAGTGGTGATGCAGATTGACATCGGCAACGCCCTGTACGGCGGCGGGGAGGCCGTGCCGATCCTGCAGAAGTACCCGGGCCGCGCGCGGAACGTCCACCTGAAGCCGTACTCCCTGGAAGCTGGGCGCGAGGACAAGGAGAAAGGCTTCGACCCGCTCATCGGCGAGGACAGTGTGCCGTGGGAGGAGGTCTTCCGCCTGTGCGAGACCATAGGCGGCACGGAGTGGTACATCGTCGAGTACGAGAGCAGCGCCTATCCGGCCCTGGAAGCCGTAGACCGCTGCCTCCAGGCGCTACGGCGGATGGGAAAGTAGCGGCAGGCGGTGGACAGAGCGGACTTGTCATCCTGAGCGAGGCGAAGGACCTGCTGTATAGTTCCGTTCAGTACTCTGTAACTTCAGCGTGCCGGCCGCAGCAACTTGTCATCCCGAGCTTCGCGAGGGATCCGGCCCATTGCCAGGCTGTCCAGCGGAGCAAGCTGTCATCCCGAGTTCCGCGAGGGATCTGCTTTACGGCAACTTCGCGTACTCTGCCGGAACAAGCAGATCCCTCGCTGCGTTGGGAATAACACCCGTCACCCGTCCTCCGTCCCACGTCTCTCCGCGATATAGCTCCCAATCGCGGCGGCGGTGTCCATCCAGATGCCGTTCGCGAGGTCGGCACAGTAGGCGCAGAGGGCTTCAAGGGATTCCTCCAGGACGGTCTGCACGCCCGACGCCCCCACGTCGTGGCCGGCGAGGAAGAGCCAGCCGCCTTCCTGGGCCGTCCGGTCTACCCATCGCCGCACGTCCTCCGCCAAAAGGCCATCGGCGTCGATGGCCAGCGCCTGGGCCAGGTCGCAGAACGTCGGGTCAGTGGGCGCTTCGTCGCGGAAGCCGCGGCCCACCAGGTACCGCTCCGCAACCAGCGGCACGTAGCTTCGAACATTCCGGCCCCGGCCCACGAACCGCTGGCCGCAAGGATATGCGAACGTGTGGAGGCGGCAGCCGAGCAGCTCCTGTATCCGGCGGCCGGCGGCGTCCAGGTCCTCCGCCATGCGCTCCAGCGTGTACTCCTCCAGAGGGTTGTGGCGTGAGAACGCGAAGTTGCCGGAGCACGGATGCGTCATGGAGTGGCCGCCGATCTCGTGGCCGCGCGCCAGCGCCGCGCGCCAATCTTCGAGACGCGCCTCAAGCGACTGCGGTAGCACGTAGAAGGTTGCCTTGACGCCATAGCGGTCCAGGATAGGCAGGCCCCGATCAAGCTGGGTGACGCGAGCGTCATCAAAGCTCACCGTCACCGCCCCGCGTACTCCCTCCGGCCACTGGAACTTCCCGTCTTGTCCCGCTTCGGCATCTGCGCCTGCCATTCACCGCCTCCCGCTCATGGTATTCCCACTGTACCGTACAATAGCGGGGCGGGTATCTCCTATCTGGCAGGACGCCTAGCAGGATGAGGCAATCGGACCAACAACTCA
>CAYNFH010000067.1:4891-15802 GCA_964396385.1 uncultured Chthonomonadaceae bacterium
AACTCACGTTGGAATTCGCCGCGGAATCGCAATCCGAGGCCGGCGCCGCCCCAGGCACGCGCCTCCGTTCCGAACGCGTGAAGCCGCGCTCAGAACCCGCGACGAGTCAAGCCGCCCTGCCGGGACTGGCCGAACTGGACTCGCCCGCGCTCCAGCTTGACGCAGGGACGGAGGCGCCAAGTCTCTCGCCAAACACGGCCCCGTCCGTTTCCATTCCCAAGCCGCGCGTACCGCCTGCCGCTCCGGCAGACGTCCTCCCCCGATTCAAAGAGACCCGCCCGAGTCCTGCCGAGTCGAAGAAAAACGCCGAGGGCAAGCTCCCCAAGCTCCTACCCCGCCGACTCTGACAGGTGTATCGCACGGCGGAGGTATTTGCGGCGGTCGCGTCGAACCGTCGCGCGAATGCAGACCCCGTGGTAGCTTAGAACTTGCAGGAAGACTATCGGTAGGAGGTCGACGTGCGCCCGTTTATGCTCTCACTTGCATCCCTATTCGCAATCGCATTAGCCGCCGGGCCGGCGGCCGCATCCCCGCAGGCCAAGACTGCCCTGTATATCTTCGCCTACGGGGCGCCGCCCGGCATGAATCCACAGGTTGTCGCGCATCTCCGCCGTCTTCCGGACAACGCCGGGCTTGTGAAGAAGAAGCTGACAATCCGAGTGGACGGGAGCGTAGCAGGCTCCGATACCACCGATCAGACCGGCTCCGCCGATTACGGGTACCAGCTTGCGGCCGGCGCGCCCGTGGCGAAGCATACTTGCTCTGTGGAGTTTGCCGGGGACGCGGATGACGCGCCCTGCTCCGCAACCAGCTCCTATGAAGTGACTCCCAGCCTGGTGCAAACCTTCGCATACCCGCGCATGGGCGTGGGGAGGAGCGGAGCGACGGCGATTCTGCGCGGATTTCTGTGTCGTTTGGCTGCCGGCGAGCCTCCGCTGGCTGGCGAGCCCCTCACTTTCTGCGTAAACGGAGTTCCGGTAGGAACGGCCGTCACCGGCAGCGACGGCAATGCTACGCTCAGGTACTCCGTCCCCGCTGGGTCCGGCGATAGCGTCAGCGCGCTGTCGGTCTATTTCGCGGGGGACAAGCAGTACTTCCCCTCCGGATTCTATGGGTCCCTCTACGTGTTCGCTAACCCCATTCCCACCACTCTATCGGCGCCCACAGCCTGGGGCCTGCCCGGCGCCACCGCCCAACTGATTGCGTCGCTCGTGCCAAAGGCCGGAGGGCCCCAGCCGGGTTTGCCTGTTAAGTTCAAGGCCAACGGCTCGTTGCTCGGATCTGCGGTCACGGATAGCTATGGCATTGCGGCGCTAAGGGTCAAGGTGCCACCGGACATCGGCTCCGATACCTTGCCCATATCCGCAGAATATGCCGGCGATGCATCTTGTGCTCCCAGTACCTCGTCCGGATTCATACATGCCATTACGGACCGCGTGGACACGAGCACCGACGTGGAGCTGGCGAAGCTGGAGCAGAGAATGGCGGTGTTTCGGGTGACCGTGCGCCGCCACAACGACCCGAAGTTCCCGGAGCTGCCCGGCGCTTACAACTGTGCCGTTACCGCGGGACGCTCCGTCGCGCAGACTCAAGCGCTTCAGGGCAAGCAGACATTTGAGGTGCCGCTGCCGGTTCCCGCGGGCGGGATCCCGATCACCGTCTCGTTTCCAGGCCTGACGGCGGGCCAAACCTATTTCAACCCATCGTCCACCTCGTGGACCTTCAACGGCAAAGCGGAGGTGAACATCTTCACGCGGGGGTTCTATGCGCGGCCCGGCGAGCCGGCGTATGGCCGCGTGGTTCTCTCCGGCGTGCTGCCGCCACCGGGATCTACAAGCACGGCGCTGGGCGGTCAAACCATCAAGGTCGCTGTACAGGGATTGCCGCCGGTCACCACCAGCACGAATTCCGACGGTGTGGTCTCCATGCTACCCATCCAGATTCCCATGGCAGCCAGGCCCGGAGACCGGCTCACCTGTACGCTGAGCTGGGACGGCAACGGGACATATGATCCCGCGTCCGCAACAACACAGGTTTCGGTGGTCAATATGGGCGGAATGACCCGCATCCTGGGCTCCAATACTGCGGGCCCCCGCGGCGGTGCCGCCATAGCCACCTTTACGCTCGTAGGGGACCGGACTTTCGGCTTCGATTCACCCGTCCCGCTTCCCGGCCGGCCGCTGCGGGTAAGGGTCGAGGGCGGCGGCGGTCTCATCTATCCCACGATCGATACCACGATCACGACGGACGACCATGGGGTCGCCCGACTGAACGTCCCCATCCCGAAGATGATGCCGGCGGGCTACAATCTGCCCTGCCGGGTCACCTTTGCAGGTGACGCGCAGTACCAGCAGGGGCTCGGAATGATATACGTCACCGCGGGAAAGAGAGGCAGCCAAATCGACGCGGGGCCGCTGGTCGTTCTGATGGACTCAAACTACCCGTTTGTCAACGGCTCAGTCAGCCTGCATTTGGATGGCATTGCGGACACCGATTCTACCAACCTGGCCGGCAACGTGCTGACCTTCTCGGTGCAGGGATCCTCGCCCGTCGACATCATGCTCGGCCAGGGCGGATTCGTCCAGGGCAAGCCCCTCTACGCGGTAATACCGAGGACCATTCTGCCGAAGGGCGCCAAGGCAGGCGACAAGTTTACCTGCACTATCACCTGGCCAGGCAATAGCGCATTCACCGGCTGCAGCGCCCAGACCACTATCACCTGCAAATAGGAAGGTGGGCTACGGGGAGGCGAAACCAATATCCATCGCCTCCCCAGCCGGGATTGTAAGGGGGCTCGCGAGCGCCAGATCGCCGCTATCACGCTGCTCCAACCGGATAGATGCCCCGCGCAGACTGGCTTGTCCCACCGCGCCAGCGGCCGTTGGCAGTCTCAGGCTTCGGAGCGGCAGCTCGCCCCAGAGGACCTGGAGGGTGGCGTGGAAGCTGTCTGAGGACTGCCGCTGGGAGTACACGCCCCACGCGGATCCAGTGGAGAAGAAGCAGTGGAAGTCCTGCTCGTTGAGCAGCGGGTCGAACGCGAGATGCTGGCGCTCAGCGTAGTAATGGTACCCGCTCAGCGCCAGCAGGAGCGACCAGGACGACATGGCGCGAGCATAGTGGTGGCCGCATTCAAACTCATTCCACGGGTTCCGGTTGAAGCCCGCGTGTCGCTCCCGCACGGCGCGGACTATCTCCAGCCCCTCCTCCACCAGCCCCTCATACATCATGTGGGCCGCCACCTGGTACTCGATGCCGGTCCAGACCTCATCCGCGTAGGGAAACGGGTACCGCGGTCGTCCACCGTGCGGCCAAGTGCAGAGCAGGAGGCCCGCCTCTTCGTTAAGCGCGTAGGTCCGCTGGACGCTGGCATGGGAGGAAAGGTCCCGCCGGAAGTTGTAGCGGAAGATGGACCGCAGTGCGCCCTTCACCTGCTCCTGAGGCAGGAGGTCCCCCAGCCCCACCACCCGCGCGAACCACTGCCCCAGCACTTGGTCCGCCAGACAGCCGGAGTCGTACTGGTAGCGAGGCTCTTCAGTCGTAAGTCGTGAGTCGTGAGTCGTGAGAACAGAATTCGCGCCCGGTACGCCATCCGCTCCGGTCTTACGACTCACGACTCCCGACTCACGACTCTGCCCATAGTACTCCCCGTTCCAGCAAATCTCCGCATACTTCCGGCTCCCGGACTCGAACACCTGGCGGTAGGTGGTCGCCTTGTCCTCATCGCCCATGGCGCGCGCCATCTCCTCGGCCGCGCGAAGCGCGCCCAGATAGAAGAGGCCGCACATCGTGTTCGGGCCTAAGAACTCGATGTCGTAGGTGTTGTGCTGCTCCCCCTCCATCACTCCGTCCCGGTCCGTGTCCCATGAGCCCGGCTGCCAGGCGTACTCCAGCGCGCGCTCCACGCCCGGCCACATCCGCTCCAGGAAAGCGCGGTCGTCGCACTGGAGCCACTCCCGGTACACCTTCATCACGGTGCCCATCTGTCCGTCCGCCGCGGGCTTGAACGCCCACAACTCACCAACCAGCGGGAGCAGCGTGCGGAAGGCCATGTTCCCGTCCGGACGCGTGTTGTGCAGAAAGTCCGTCTCGCGCACGGACCGTTCGAGCTGCGGGAACAGGTATGCGGGGGTCTGGGCGTAGTTCCACACGTGAGTGCAGTTCATGGGGCAGCAGCCCCGGTCGTCCCCCACTCCCTCGAACGCGTTCATGCGTCCGTCCGCCGTCCGCAGCACCGTCGTGGTACGGAGGATGGAGAGATTGGCGGAGGTTGCGTCCAGGACCTCCTCTGGAAGCGTGCTCCCAAACAGCGCGTCGTGGAAAGCGTGGGTTTCCCTCTCCAGCCGCTCCATGTCTCCATGAACGTAGCGCGCTACGTCCCAGGCGTCCTGCCATTGGGTGGCGTACCAGTTGCCCAGCCGTTTCCCCTTAACCGCTGTCTCGTCGTTCCAGTAGTTCATCAGGTTGGGGAAGTGCCAGGAGAGAATGAACCGCGCCTCCGCGGCCCCGCCGGCCGGAACGGTGAGCCGCACTCCAAGGGTTGACACGTCACTCTGGCCGTCCGGCGACGGCTCCGGCGTCGGATCGTCTGGGAGGAGACCATCCGAGGAGAAGTCATCCCAGAACTCCTGGGCGTCGTCCCACCACCCGGCCCGCTCCCACCGCAGTTTGTAGGTCACGGCGTCCGCTGGCGTGGCCATCGCCATGGTCCCGAGCTGCGGGTGGTCTGGCGCGTACTTGCCGGAGGACATGCGGATACCCCGAATGCCGTCCTGCTCCACGTACTCGTTGAGGTTCTGGCCGAACACGGTGTGGTACCGGTTGCCGAACCGCGCCTGGCCGTCATATCCGCACGCGTTGAGCAGGCTGAAGGCAAGTGTGGCTTCGATGGTCCGGCCCGGGTCCGGGTTGCGGAGCGTCCAGGTGAAGCAGGCGCAGGGAATGCCGCTGTCGCGGTCGTTCAGCGGGATGAGGGGATTGAACGCTTCCAGCCTTGCCTGCAGCGGGAGAGATTCGTCCTGGAAGTCGATTCTCGCGAGAGGATAGCTGCCGTGGAACCGCGCCTCCCTGAGCCGCGGCAGCCCGCAGAGCTGGCCCACGGGCAGCCCATGGGCCGCCACGTACGGTGGGAGCAGCCGCCGCTCGAGCACACGGGCGACCGGCGGATCGCCATCCCGGCTCGCCCACAGTGAGAAGAAAGTGTACGGGAGATTCCTGCCCTTGCCCGGTCGGTTGAAGATCTCCCAGTCCCGCAGGTCCCCGCTGCCTCCCAACGAGACCGTCCCTGTCCCGATTCCCCCGAGAGGAAACGCCACCTCCCGGAGCGACTCACCCGTGAATACGCGCTGGCTCATGGCGCGGGGATTCCCCGCGCCGCAGGGGATTCCTGCCGCCCGCAGCGTGGGCCCATCCCAACCTGTCATCCCGAGCTCCGCGAGGGATCTGCTTTACATCAACTGCGCGTACTCTGTCCCAACAACGAGATGCAATCCACATGAATCGCGACAAGGCCATGTCGTTCCTTCAGCGGCACCCGGCCCTAGCTCAGCACGGGGAGCCGAGAGGGGGGCAGGCTCCCTCCTCGCGCTCCCAGGGACAACTCCGGACTCCGTTCTCACGACTCACGACTCACGACTCACGACTCCCGCCCCGCCCAGCACGTCCCGCGCCTGCTCCACGTCCCGGCCCATCTGCTCCACCAGCGCCTCCAGGGAGTCGAACTTCAGCTCATCACGCAAACGTTCCACAAACTCAACGCTCAAATGCCGGCCATACAGGTCCCCGTCGAAATCCAGCAGATACACCTCAAGGGTCCGTTCCGTCCCGCCTACCGTGGGCCTCACACCGATGCTGCACGCGCCCCTGTACCGGGATCCCTCTACATCCACCCACACCGCGTAGATCCCGTCAGCCGGTACCACCTGTGCCATCTCAAGGCGAATGTTCGCCGTGGGAAATCCGAGCCGGCGGCCCAGCTTCTGGCCCTCCACTACGGTTCCGACCAGCGCATAGGCATGCCCTAGGACCGCCAGTGCGGTCGACAGGTCTCCCTCGCGGAGCAGGCTGCGGACCCGGGAGCTGCTCGCCTTTTCGCCATCCACGAGGACCGGCTCCAGAACAGTCGCCCTGATCCCCAACCGCTCCTGCGCCTCCCGCAGGTACTCCGTGTCCCCCTCCTGCCCGCGCCCAAAGTGGAAGTCGGAGCCCACGTACACCGCCTCCGCTCCCAGCACGCCCTTGACTACGAACCGCAGGAAGGCTTCCGGGGAGAGGTCCCTGAGCCTCTCATCGAAACGCGCGATCACCAGGTCGTCCACACCGAGGCCTGAAAAGATGCGCGCGCGCTGCTCCGGGGTGGTCAGATAACCGGGAACGTGTTCCGGAGCGAGAAGCTCGGCAGGGTGGCGATCAAACGTGAAGACCGCGGCATGCCGGCCTTGCTCCCGGGCATCGCGAACCGCGGCCGAAATGAGGGCCTGGTGCCCTACGTGCAGGCCATCGAACACGCCGATAGCCACCATGCACGTGCCGAGTGGAGGATAGATGGAATCGAGCCCGCACCAGACATTCATGGTGAGGTGGGTGGACCTACAAACACCTTCACGGGGGCGAGGAGGCCCTCCTTCCCCTGCGCCACCGCAACTGCCGCCCCGGCCGGATCCAGCAGCAAGACCGGCCGGTCGGCCGCAAGTCCAGACGGCGCATCGACCGACTGCCCATTGGCGATCCGGCGGACCTGGTCCTCCGTCAGCGGCACGTGCGGCCAGTCCGGCAGCGCCTCCCGGATGCTGTGCAGCGTCTCCCCGAGCGTGCCCTGCTCCTTGCGCTCACCCAGCTCCTCCAGCGTCAGAGCCCGGTCCAGACCAAACCCGCCCGACCAGGTCCTCCGCAGCGAGGACATCATCGCGCCGCAGCCCAGCCCCTCGCCGATGTCTGCCGCCAGCGTCCGGATGTAGGTCCCGGCGGAGCACTCCACATCGATGTATGCCTCCGGCTGCGCTCCCCGCCTGAACGACAGGAGCTCGAGGGAGTAGATCTCCACCGGTCTGGGTTTCCGCTCCACCTCGATACCCTGCCGCGCCAGGTCATACAGCCTCTGGCCCCCGTGGTGCACCGCGGAGACCATGGGCGGCGTCTGCTCTATACGCCCACGGAACCGGCGTAGCGCTGCCTCCACTTCGGATTCGGTTAGATTGTCGGCATCGGTTCGCGATACAACGTGGCCGGTCGCGTCTTCCGTATCGGTCGTCACGCCGAAGACCACGCCGGCGGTGTACCGCTTCCGCGAAGTGGCCAGGTACTCCACCACCCGCGTCGCCCGGCCAAGGGCGAGGACCAGCACCCCCGTGGCCATCGGATCCAGTGTGCCGGCGTGGCCCACGCGCTTCGTCCCAAACAGTTTGCGCACCCGCGCCACCACGTCGTGGGAAGTGATTCCCTCCGGCTTGTCCACCACCAGGACCCCGGCAAAGGACGTTGGCATACTCACGGAATCCGGGCTCGCCGTGTCGCCGCATCGCCGCGTCGCCGCGTCCGCATTCATCCTTCATCCTTCATCCTTTCTCCTTCACGGCATCCAACGGGCGACTTCCTCCAGCACCTGCCGCTCGGCCTCTTCCAGCGGCAGGTCCAGCGAGCAGCCCGCTGCCAGCATGTGGCCCCCTCCGCCGAAGGCCCGAGCTACCCGGTTTACGTCATAGCCCTCCCTCGCGCGCAGGCTGATCCGGATCTTCTTGCCCGGAATCTCCCGGAAGAGAACTCCCACCAGCACGCCGCGGACCGCGCGCACGTGGCTGACAATGCCCTCCGTCTCCTCGTCCGTAGCTCCCAGCTCCTCGTAGTCTCGCGCTCGAACATGCGACCAGGCGACGCGCCCGTCCGCGCTTACCTGCAGCGCGTCCAGCGCCCTTCCCAGCAGCTTCAGGCTGCCCAGCGATCGGTTCTCGAAGACCAGCTCGCTGATGGCCGCGGGCCAGGCGCCGCCCCGCATGAGCGCCCCCGCGATGCGGAAGGTGTTGGGAGTTACGTTCATGTAGCGGAAGGAGCCGGTATCGGTGAGGATGGCGCACATGAGGCACTCGGCAATAGGCCGGTCGATCTCCGCCCCCAGTACCCGCAGGAGCTCGTACACCAACTCCCCCGTCGCGGAGGCGCGGGCGTCGATAACGCGGACATCGCCGAACTCGCCTTCCCCCACGTGGTGGTCCACGTCGATAGAGACCGGGGCCGACTCTATAGCCGGCCGTGCGCGCCCCACGCGGTCCAGCGTGCCCGTATCGCAGACGATGGCCAGATCAAAGTCCCGACGCGGCGTCTCCGTGATAACGGTCTCCTGGCCCGGCATCCAGCGGTAGATGTCCGGTACGCCGTCGTGGGACATTACGGTAACCTGCTTGCCCATCCCGCGCAGGGCATGGGCCAGCGCCAGCGCGCTTCCCAGCGTATCCCCGTCGGGATTGACGTGCGTGGCAATGACGATTTCGCGCGCGGCGCACAGCGCGTCCGAAGCGCGCCTCAAAGCGGCTCTCATCGGATAGGGGACGGTAGACCGATGACGGGTGACGGACTCATTCGGGGTCGGTCCTCCGTCCTCTGTCAAACACGTTGCACCTCATCGCTCCTTTGGCTCCTCCGCTACAGCCGGGGCGGACGGGGCCTCTTCCTCAATCTGGTGCAGCAGCTCGAAGATCCGCGCGCCTCGAGCAAGGCCCTCGTCGTAGCGGAACTCGATCTCCGGCGCTACGCGCAGGTGCGCCCGCCGCGTAAACTCGCCCCTTATGCGGCCCGCCGCGCTCCGGAGAGCGGCCATGCTCTCCTGCTTGTTCTCGTCGTCGCCAAGGATGCTCACGAACAGCTTTGCATGCCGGAGGTCCCGCGACACCTCGGCGCCGGTGACGGTGACGAATCCGAGCCGCGGGTCTTTCAGGTCACGCTGGAGCATATCGCTGACCTCCTCCACCAGCCGTTTCTGGATCTGCTCCTGCCGAATAGTAGACATGACGCTATCCAATCCAGGCCGCCGGTGAGGCGGCCGTCGCTAACACCTAATACGGAAAGTGCGCGGGTCCGTATGCGGACGGCCGCGCACTTCCAACTGCCCGCCGGAGTATACCTGGCGCACCCCGACACGGCGAAGGGGCGAGGGGGCGACGCCGGAATCGCCGCATCCCTGCGTCGCCGCATCAGTCTTACAGCATCTCCATCTGCACCTCGCCTACGTCCAGGGCCGGGTTGGACTCCATGTAGTCCAGCACCTTATCCAGCACCCGGTTGACATGCGCGGCGTCGTTGGAGACGCACGCGACACCCAGGGTTGCGCGCCGCCAGACGTCCAGGTCATCCACCTCCGCGATGGAGACATTGAACTTGCGTCGCGTAGTCTCCACCAGGCTCTTGATCATCTGCCGCTTGTCCTTGAGCGAGGACCCCTCCGCCAGGTAGATCGTGACCGTCAGCGTACCGACATGCATTAGAGCCGTTCGACTTGCCTCATCTCGAAGCATTCGATCAGGTCGCCGATCACCACGTCCGTGAAGTCACTGATGACGATACCGCACTCGAAGCCGGCCGCCATCTCCCGGACATCATTCTTGAGGTGCTTCAGCGAGTCGATCTTGCCCGTGAATATCACGTCGGAGCCACGCCGGACGCGCGCCTCCGCGTTCCGGACGACCTTGCCCTCTCGAACGTAGCATCCGGCGATCACGATGCCGCGCGGAGTCTGGAACCGGGCACGGACCTCTGCCATCCCCAGCGGGACCTCCTCGAACACCGGCGCGAGCTTGCCCTTCATGGCCCGCTCTACGGCTTCCGTGAGCTCGTAGATGATGTTGTAGGTGCGTACGTCCACGTGCTCGCGCTCGGCCGCCTGCTGCGCCGGCTGGTCCGCTCGTACGTTGAACCCTATGACCACCGCGTCCGAAGCGGCGGCCAGCGTTACATCGGATTCCCCGATATTACCCACGCCGCTATGGATGATGCGGAGCTTCACCTCGTCCTGCGCGAGCTGCTGGAGCTGGCCGACCACGGCCTCCACGGACCCCTGGACGTCCGCCTTCACCACCAGCCGCATTTCGAGCGACTCGCCCTCCTGGATGCGCCGATACAGATCCTCCAGCGTCACCTTCTGCGCGGTAGCCAGCCGGGCGTTCCGCTGCTGCTGCTCGCGCCGCTCAGCGATCTGGCGGGCCGTGCGCTCGTCCTTGACGACCTCTAACTTATCGCCCGCCGCGGGCACGGTGCTAAGGCCGAGGATCTCTACCGGCATCGCAGGCGTGGCCTTGTTCAACCGCTCGCCGCGATCGTTCATCATGGCGCGCACCTTGCCGTGGGCCAGGCCGCAGACCACCGAGTCGCCGATGCGCAAAGTGCCTTCCTGTACCAGCACCGTAGCCACGGGGCCTCGTCCCACCTCCTGCTTGGCCTCTACGATGACGCCGGTGGGCTTGGCGTGCGGGTCCGCCGCCAGCTCCATCACGTCCGCCTGGAACACAATGTACTCCAGCAGGTCGTCCAGGCCCTGTCGGGTCTTGGCGGAAACGGGTACGGCCTCCGTCTCGCCGCCGTATTCGCGCGGCACCAGGTCGTACTCCGTAAGCTGGGTCTTAATCCGGTCCGGGTTGGCGTCCGGCTTGTCGACCTTATTGATGGCGACGATGATGGGGACTTCGGCGGCCTTCGCGTGAGAGATAGCCTCGACGGTCTGGGGCATGACTCCGTCGTCGGCAGCCACTACGAGGATGGCGATGTCCGTCACGCTCGCGCCGCGGGCGCGCATCTGGGTGAAGGCGGCGTGTCCGGGCGTGTCCAGGAAGGTGATCTTCCGCCTTTCGCCCTCGTGCTCGACCTCGACCTGATAGGCGCCGATATGCTGCGTAATTCCGCCGAACTCGCCTTCTACAACGTTGGTCTTGC
>CAYNFH010000067.1:15812-27759 GCA_964396385.1 uncultured Chthonomonadaceae bacterium
TCCCAAGGTCCACGTGCCCCATAATGGTCACCACCGGCGGGCGCGGAGCGGGGCCCCCGCCGGGAGCCTTGTGCTTGGGCTTGGGAGCGGCGACCGGGATGGATTCGACCGGAGCGGTCTTGATGCGCACGCCGAATCCGTATGCGCCGGCAAGCTTGCGCGCGGCATCCGGACTCAACCGCTGATTTACGGCGGCAAGCACGCCCATTCCCATGAGCTTCTTCTGAACGTCTGCCGCCGTGACGCCCATCGCCGTGGCAAGGTCCTTGACGGTGCCGCCGGCAGGAAAATCGACTGCCTTGCTGTTCCCGTCCTGCTTGCCGAACATCTCCCGCAGCGCCTGCGCCGTGTCTGCGTCGATAATGGCGGCGGGCCCCGGCACCGGAACGCCCAGGTCATTCAGGGCGCTTGTCAGCTCCGCATTGCTCATCTGGAGCTCGGCAGCGAGATCGCTGACACGTGTTCCCATTGTCATGGAAGATCACCTCATTTCTGTTGTCTCCGTCCACCCGGGAAGCCGGATGGAAAGCTTGTCGATGGACCGTGGAAGCTGGGTCCGGGGTCGGTATAGGAGTCAAGAAAAAGAGTGGGCGCCATGCCCACTCTCCCTATCAAAGGACCACCGTAATTATATCATCTTTCAGCGCCCCTCCCCTACTCTCCGCTTCGCAAGGGAGTTTCCCCTCCTTAGGAAGGGGGAGCAACGCGTCCAGAGCCGAGCGAGCGCAAGCTCTGCGCCGCTCCCTTGGGTAGGGGAGGTGGCTACCTTCGCGGGGCTGGACGCGGTCCGCCGCCGCCCGGCACCATCCCCGGAATCATGGGACCCATACCCGGGCCGCCCCCCTGTATCTCCTTCGCGCCGGGCGGAGGGACAAACTTGAAGGCGCTGTCCGGGATGGGCCCGTTGACCGCATCGCTCTTCACGAGCATCACCGTGCTCACCTTCTGCGGACCGCGGCTCTGAGTGGAGGTCGACTTGCGGATTCTGTTCGTGGCCCTGTCTATGTAGAGAAGAGTATCGGCTGTCACACCCGCGGGGAGGTTCTTCGGCACTACCTTGAGGACGTATGCGGGCCGGCCGCCGACGTTGGAGACGCCCTTATAGGTGAAACTGGCGTTCTTAGCCATCCGAAGCGCCATGTCGCCTGGCTTCATATTCATGTTAGGGGTGTGCGGGCCCTTGCGGTATCCTCCCATAACCGGCATGTACATATACATGGTCTTGCCGTCGTCCACCATCTCCATGTTCATCATGGCTCCGGCCATGGCCATCTGTCCGGTCGGCTTACCGGCCGGCGCGATCTTGATAATGAACTTGCCTTCCTTGGGCTTGGACTTCATGGTCATCGTCATGGACATGCTGCCCTGGGGCCCCATGGACGTCTGCATCTCCCACACGGCTTGGTAAGAGTTCACGTTGTTCATCGCGGCCTGGGCCTTCTTGATAATGGCGTCGGCCTGAGCGTCCGCCAGGACGGGCCCGGCGATCAGAGTGAGCGCTCCGGCTGTGAGTAAGCAGCGGCACGCGCGCGCTATGTACATCGATAGGATCCTCCTGAAGTATGGGCGGATGGAGGCCGCCCGGCCCCACCTACATACGGCCAAGTATGGCACACGCGTTTCAGCAAGCTCTACAGCGAGGGCGCCACGCCCCCTGTCATTCCGACTGGGGAGCCGAGCGAGCGCAGGCTCCCTTAGAGGAATCTGGCTCTCGTCTCCGCAGCGCTAGACCGGAGGCGATACCAGATCATACAGGTTCGGGGCGCGCACGCGTGCGACCAGGCTTTGCGGGTCCGTCACGTCAAAAAAGTGCCTGGCGGGCGGCTTCCCCAGGAGCGCAAGGACCCTATCAATCTGCTCATCCGCCAGCTCCTGCAGCCCGGTGAGCTCCGTCTCGCTCACCCCCAGCAGCCGGCCGTAGCTGTAGAAAGTGAGCCCCCACACCGCACTGAACCCGAGGTCCGTGTGGACGAAGATGTGATCGTTAAGGGGGAAGCTGCGGGCAAAGCGCTCGTCAAACACTTCGAAGGTTACCTCGAGGAAGTCCTCCTCCTCGTCATACCGCATGTCGAACGATGGCATGGCTTCTTGGCTCGCTACAGGTGAAGACGCAGAAGATCGAGACCCGCGTACCGGCCGAAGCCGCCATCGAACGTCACTACGCGATATCCCCCAGCTACGGCAAAGGCAGCGAGGTAGGCGTCGGTCCATGATGCCTGGCCGAGGTCTAGCTGCTCCGCGAACACCTTGAAGCGCCCATGCAGCCCCTCCGGTTCCAGGAGGAACACCACCTCCGGCAACTCCAGCCAGCGCTCAAACTCCTCCCACGCGCGCTGGCTGTTCAGCACGGCATGAAGCATCACGCGCGGATTCGTGAGGTGTCGGAGAAATGCCAAGGAGGTCACGCGACAGATACCCACGGCGGAGGCTGCCTCGGATTCCCAATACTGGCGAGCGCGTTTGTGGTGTTCGTGGTCGGCTGCGGCTAGCGGGAGCCAAGCGTTAACGTCCAGCAGATCGATGGAGCTTTTCGAGGTCGTCCTCCAACTCCAGCTCAGCGAGCTGCCGGTTTGTCTGGGCCGGTATCTGCTTGCCCGTCTTCGCTTCAGGAATGAGAGGCAGCGCGCTCCGCACGGGGTCTCTCGGAGAGCCAGTCTCTCTGCCATGCCCTTTCAGCCCGAGTTCGACGTAGCGCGCGATCAGTTCCCTCAGCTTCATGCCATCCAGCGCGGCCCGGGCTTTCACCTGACGGAACAGATCATCCGGAAGATCGATGGTAGTTCTCATATTCCCATCTTAACATATTTATGCGCTGGCGGCAATAGAAACAGCCCTTGTTCAGGAGCTGCCGGCGTGTGTAGCCCGGTCCCTACCGGTTCGAGCGCCTCTGCTAGGGCACGCGGCCAATTTGAGACAAATGTCTCACTCCGACTGCCGACTGGCACAGTGGACTCGTAATTTCCCGCTCCCTCTGATACAATCCGCCCATGCAGGTTCTCGAGGCCGAGCAAGTTGTCAAGCAGTACGACGGCGTCCGGGCACTGGATAGTGTCAGCTTTGGCGTGGAACAGGGCGAGGTCTTTGCTCTCGTTGGACCGAATGGCGCGGGCAAAACGACTCTCCTCCGGCTGCTCACAGACATCCTACGCCCGGATTCCGGGGCGCTGCGCCTATTTGGAACGCCGGAGATCCGCTCCGTCCTTGGGCGCATCGGCTACCTACCCGAAGAGCGTGGCCTCTACAAGGGACAGACGGCCCTGGATACGGTCTCCTATTTCGCGCAGCTCAAGGGCGTGCCCAGACGGGCAGCCCACCGAGCCGCGGAACAGGCGCTCCAGCAGGTCGGCATGCTGGGCCACGGCCGCCGCAAGCTCGAAGAGCTCTCTAAGGGAATGTCGCAGCGGGTTCAGTTCGCCGCGACCATCGCGCACGATCCTAAGCTGCTCATACTGGACGAGCCCTTCTCCGGACTGGACCCCGTCAGCGCGCGGGACCTGCAGGATCTCATTGCCCGTCGCCGCGCCAGCGGCACCACCGTCCTGCTCTCCACCCACAACATGGAGCATGCAGAGAAGCTGTGCGACCGCCTGCTGATGCTGCACCGGGGCCAGGTGCGTCTATACGGCGCGGTAGAGGAGATCAAGGCGCGTTACTCTGAGAACTCCTATCTAGTGGAATACGCGGGAACAGAGCCAGTGATAGAGGGCGCGAGCATTGAGCCCCGGGCGCCCAACACCGTGCGGATCCATCCGGAGAACGGCATGGGCCGCCGGGACATTCTGCGCGCCTTATTGGAGGAAGGTGTGGACGTGCTCCGCTTTGACCCGGTGGTCCCGACTCTGGAAGAGATATTCATCCGGGTGGCCGGTGAGGAAGGCGCCCGCGCCCTCCAGGAAACCCGCGCCGTCTCCAGCACCTGAACACCTGAACACCCATGCCTAGCCGCGTCCGCACCATCGCCTCCCACGAGTACCTTTCCAACGTGCGTCGGAAAGAGTTCATTTTCGTCACCCTCGGCCTGCCGCTGTTCATACTCGTGCTCATCTTTGTGAGCGCCGCCGGTACGGCCAGCGTCTTCACCCAGATGATCGGCCGGGGGCCGGAGACGGTGGGAGTATTGGACCGCAGCCGCGCGTTGGACCTCCACGCGGCCGAGGGCCGCGGCGACGAGCTGGTGATAGTGCCCTACGCCGATCTCTCCGACGGCCAGCGGGATGTACGCAACGGCCGGATATCCGAGCTGGTGGTGGTGGACCGCGACTACCTGGAAAACGGCAAGGTGGAGCTCTTTCGTCGGGAAGGCGGACTGTTCAGCAGACCGCAGGCCATTCCGGTTGGCCACATCCTGGCGCGGGCGCTCCTTGCCCGCACCAGCGCCGACCCGAAGATTGTCGATCGCGCTGTCAGCCCTGTCGAAGGGCCCGCGCCGGTCTATTCCTGGAACGCGAAGACCCACCGCTTCGCAGTGCAGACAGGCGTGGGAGAAGCGGCTCGTTTCCTCGTGCCTTACCTTTTCAGTATCCTCTTGATGACCTCCATCTTCATGTCCGCCAGCTACCTCCTCCGCGGCATCGCGGATGAGAAAGAGAACCGGGTCATCGAGGTCATCCTCTCCTCAGTATCTCCGGAGGAGCTGCTCAAGGGCAAGCTCATCGGGCTGGCGGGGGTCGGCCTTACACAGGTGGGACTGTGGCTGCTGATTGCCGGTGTGCCGGGCGCGCTGATGTTCGCCAGAGTCTCCCACGTCTCGTTCTCAACGCTTGGGCTGGTTGTGCTCTTCTTCGCGCTGGGGTTCGGGTTCTTCGCCACCCTCATGGCCGGCATCGGCGCGCTCGGCACCTCCTACCGGGAGACACAACAGTTGAGCGCGTTCATCTCCATGCTGGCTATCCCTCCCCTCCTGCTGCTCACGGTGCTCGTGGAGTTTCCGAACGGGACTCTCGCCCGCGTCCTCTCCTTCATACCATTCACGGCCCCCACGACGATGGTTCTGCGCATGACCTCCGCGGACGTTCCCACGGTGGACATTGTGGCTTCCGCCCTCATCATCCTGGCTGCCATCTGGCTCACGCTCAAGCTGTCCGCGCGCCTGTTCCGGTTCGGCCTCCTCATCTATGGCAAACGACCGTCCTTTCGCGAGACCATCCGCTGGCTCGCCCAATCCTGAGGACCTGGTGTACAGGTAAATGGGTGAATCGGTGTACCTGCCGGATCCGGGCGTACACTCATTTACCCATTTACTCCGCCCTTACCCACCGGGCGGGGGAACAATTCGCGGACGCACGCCGTCATCGGGGTATACACCGCACGCTTTGACGGTCACGCCCGGGGAAAATGCCCGTATAAAGGTTGTATGGGGGCGGGCCGCGGACGGCAGGTCCTGGAACTACAGGTATACCGATGTCCGTTAATTAAATTGTGCCAACGCATGGAGGAATTGGGCTTGACCGCCAATAATGTGCACATGCGCCCGGCGCAATCGTCCGCTCGGCGGCTGCCACGAGAACCGGTAGTAGCCGGCATACTCCCCCACGGGAGGGTGAGGCTCCTGCCGAACCGAGGGCCGGGCGGCATCCGAACAGGAATCATGACCTTGGCTGTTCCAACAGAAAACCGAATACAACCGGGGAAGTGGGCCTTGGCCCCTTCCGTTCGCTCTGGAAAGGGTGGCCGCCGAACGAGCTGATTCCGGATCTTGCTGGGAGACGCGAGTAGACGCTCGCCGCAGACAGCAAGACACCAACCGAATTCAGGCTGTGCAAGCGCACAGGTGCTGCCAGGCAGCGGGCCCACCCGCTAGGAGCGCGGAAGCGATCCTTCCGGCCCGGACTGCCGAGTACCCCCGCCCTCCCAGTAGAGGTCTCGGTAATCGGTAACCCGTTACCGGGCCTTTTTGATTCTGAACTTATGCATCGCTGAATAGTGCCCGCTCCCCCAGTGTTGGGGGCCGGGGGCCATAGATCAGAGTTGCCGGATACTCGCCCGCGATGGCCCTAGCAATCGCAGGAGGGCAGTTGAAATGACATCTATGAAACCGACCGATTTCCTGAAGCACGCTGAGGAGCAGCGCGCTCTGGAACAGAAGCTGAGCTGGGAAGGCACCTTCTCCGACTACCTGGACCTGATAGCGGAGAACCCCAACGTGGCGGACCTGGCCCATGCCCGGATGTACGACATGATCATCCAGGCCGGGGTGGAGGATCCTGGTGACGGCCGTCCCAAGGAGTACAAGTTTTTCCGCCAGGACATCTTTGGCCTGGACCGCACTCTCCAGCAGCTTGTGGAGGAGTACCTGAACCCAGCGGCCCGCCGGCTGGATATCCGTAAGCGCATCCTCATGCTGGTGGGTCCCGTGGGAGGTGGTAAGTCTACCCTCGTCACGCTCCTCAAGCGAGGCATGGAGCGGTACAGCAGGACGGACGATGGCGCCGTCTATGCCATCAAGGGTTGCCCTATGCATGAGGAGCCACTTCACCTCATCCCGGAAGACCTTCGCCCGGACTTCCGCAAGCAGTTCGGCGTCTACATCGAAGGCGACCTCTGCCCGGTATGCCGCTGGCGGTTGAAAGAAGAGTTTGACGGGAAGATCGACAATGTGCCGGTCCACCGCGTCACCTTCTCCGAGAAGACCCGTATCGGCATCGGCACCTTCAAGCCCGCCGACCCCAAGAGCCAGGACGTAGCGGAGCTTACCGGCAGTGTGAACATCCAGGCGCTCACCGAGTACGGCGTGGAGAGTGATCCGCGGGCCTACAACTTCGATGGGGAGCTGAACATCGCCAACCGCGGCATGATGGAGTTCATCGAGATGCTCAAGGCGGAGAAGCGGTTCCTCTATGAGCTGAACACGGTCGCCGGGGAGCAGACCATCAAGGCCTCCCGCTTCGCCCTGATCTACTGCGATGTCGCGGTCGTCGCCCACACCAACGAGTATGAGTACAACTCATACTTCGGCAACAAAGAAAACGAGGCGATGATCGACCGCATTTTCGTGGTCAAGGTGCCGTACAACCTGATGGCCAGCGAAGAGGTGAAGATCTACGAGAAGCTGATCTCCCAGAGCGAGGTGCAGGAGGAGGGCGTAGACCTCTCCCGCATGCACATCGCCCCGAATACGCTGCGTGTCGCGGCCATGTTCGCGGTGCTCTCCCGCCTGAAGCCGAGCAAGAAGTCCGGCCTGAGCCTCATGACCAAGCTGAAGCTGTACGACGGCGAGAAGCAGGTGGGTGACTGGGACCAGAAGCACGTGCGTGAGCTGCACGACGAGTACAGCGATGAGGGCATGCAGGGCATCTCGCCCCGGTTTATCATCAACCGGCTCTCCTCCGCCCTCGTGCGCGGCGGCAAGAACTGCGTGAACCCCATCGACGTGCTGAGATCCCTCCGCGATGGTCTCGCCGAGTACACCAGCAGCGAAGAGGAGCGCCGCCGCCTGCTCAACTTCATCGACGAGGTGCGCAAAGAGTTCGACGAGGCGGCCAAGAAGGAGGTCCAGCGGGCCTTTGTCTACTCATACGAGGAGAGCGCCAAGACGCTGCTGGACAACTACCTGGACAATGTGGACGCCTTCTGCAACCGCACCAAGGTCAAGGACCCGCTGACCGACGAAGAGGTCGAGCCGGACGAGCGGCTGATGCGCGGCATCGAGGAGCAGATCGGGGTCACTGAGAACGCAAAGCGGGAGTTCCGCGAAGGCGTGATGCGCTCCGTCGCCTCCCTCGCCCGGCGCGGCCAGCCCTTCATCGTGGGCTCGGACGAGCGGCTCAAGGAGGCCATCGAAAAGAAGCTGTTCTCGGACCTGAAGGACGTGGTAAAGATCACCACGTCGACCAAGACGCCGGACGCCGACCAGCTCAAGAAGATCAACGAGGTGGTGGACCGCCTCGTGCGCGAGCAGGGCTACTGCCCCGTCTGCGCAAACGAGCTGCTCCGCTACGTAGGCACGCTGCTGAATCGATAGGTAACGTAAAACGCGGGACAGAGGCGGTTTGTCATACCGGGCGGGCTTCCGCTTAGCGGAGCGAGCGAGCGCAGCTCCGCGGCCCGCCAAACGAGGGATCTGCTTTACGGTGTCTGTGAGTACTTTGCCGGATCAGCAGATTCCTCGCTCCGATCGGAATGACAAATCCGTCCGTCATCCGTCCGCCGTCATCCGTCGCTCAATGATCGCGTACGCGTCGTCCTTCGGCTCGTAGCCAAGGAGGCGGCGCGTAGACGAGAGGTCCATGGCGGTGAAGCGGTTGTTGGAGACTCCGTGCGCCACCGCGAAGCCGATGTCCGGGGCCTCGATGCAGCGGTCGAAGAGGTGGGAGAGGTCCGCGTAGCTGACCCAGAAGGAGTGCCAGTGGCGCGCGGGCGGCTTGAGGTCCTCCGGATGGCCCACGCCGCCAATGCGGACGGCGATGACGCTCAATCCGTCGCAGCGGGCGAAGTAGGAGCCGAGCGATTCGCCGAACGCCTTGCTCGCGCCATAGACGTTGGACGGACACGGGGCATCTTCGGTTCGGACCTGCCGGTCCGGGATATAGCCGCCCACCGCGTTGATACTGCTGGCGAAGATGACCCGGCGGCAGCCCTGGTCCTTGGCGGCGCGGTAGATGTTGTAGGTGGCCTTGAAGTTGGGATCCAGCAGGTCCCGGTAGAACTCGGCGCCGGTGTGCGGATTCGCCGCCAGGTGGAGCACGGTCTCCATCCCGGCGCAGGCCCTCTGAGCCGTCTCCGGATCCGATAGGTCCCCTATCTGTACGTCATGGCTGCCCGGCTCGTCAATCGGCCGGATGTCCGCGAGGCGGAGAGTATATCGGTCGGCGGCGTGCCGCCGATAATAGCTGCCGATCTTACCGGCCGCGCCGGTGAGTAACACTTTCGGTTTAGGGTTCATAGCGCATAGATTATGCACTGTCTGTGCAAGATCGAGGATGGGTGAGCTGAGGTCATGAGCGCGACATGGGCGCCGACAATCGAGGCGGAGAGCGCCGTCGCGGAGGAAGCTCCGCGCCGAAGGCAGTGGACGCGCGCGGAGTACTACCGCGCGGCGGAAACGGGCATCTTCCGGCCGGACGAGAGGCTGGAGCTGATCAAGGGGGAGATCTACCAGAAGGTAAGCCCGCAGAACCGACCGCACATAGCAGCGATCATCAAGGGACAGAGGGCCCTCCAGGCCGCCTTCGGAGAAGGGTTCCACATCCAGCCGCAGGGCCCGATGCAGATAGATGATGAGTCGGAGCCGGAGCCCGACCTTCTTGTCGTGCCGGGTGATCCTGAGGATTATGAAGACCACCCCACATACGCGGAGGCTGCGCTAGTGGTGGAAGTTGCTGAAAGCACGCTCCGGTTCGATCGGGGCAAGAAGGCCGCGTTGTACGCGGAAGCTGGCGTTATGGACTACTGGGTCGTGAGCACCACGGAGCGCCGTCTGTACGTGATGCGTGATCCCGCGGCCATGCCGGAGAGCCCCTGGGGCTTCGGCTACCGCTCGGTGACGGCATATCTGGAGACAGAATCCGCCGCTCCCCTCCGCGCACCGGGCGCTTCGGTAAGTGTGGCGGACCTGCTGCCGAAGAAGCGGGCTACAGGCAGACAAGGCTGAGTTAGGCTCATAGAGGAATGAAAGCGGAAGACAACCATGCCCAACTTTGCACTGAGTACGGATACCTGGGACCTGCACCGCAGGGCGGACCGGGACCGGCAGCGGCATAACGAGAAGATCAAAGAGGTCATCAAGCAGAACCTCGGCGATATCGTGAGCCACCAGGACATCATCACCGCGGATCAGGGCAAGATCGTCAAGATCCCCATCCGCAGCCTGGAGCTGCCGCGCATCCGCTACGACAACGGCGAGCGGGAGCGCGTCGGCCAGGGACAGGGCGGCACCAAGCCCGGCGACGTGCTGGGCCGCGCCGGCCAGCCGCAGCAGGGACCCGGCACCGGCAAGCAGGCCGGCCAGGAGCCCGGCGTCGATTTCTACGAGGCGGAGTTCACCATCGAGGAGATTGCCGAGATGGTGTTCGAGGACCTGCACCTGCCCAACCTCGAGGAGAAGGGCATCAAGCAGGTGATGAGCGAGCACGCCGAGTTCAACACCATTAGCAAGCGCGGCCTCGCCGGCAACCTGGATCGCAAGCGCACCCTCATCGAGGCATACAAGCGGAACGCGCGCCAGGGCAAGCCCGGCTGGGAGGTCCGCCGCGAGGACGAGCGGTACAAGAACTGGGAGATCGTCACGGAGCCGCAGCGCAACGCCGTGATCTTCGCCATGCGGGACGTCTCCGGCTCCATGGGCGAGTTTGAGGCCTACATCTGCCGCTCGTTCTACTTCTGGATGCTGAAGTTTCTCCGCAAGCGGTACACCAACGCGGAGATCGTCTTCATCACGTGCCACACCGAGGCCAAAGAGGTGGATGAGCATGCCTTCTTCGGCTTGGGCGACTCCGGCGGCACCCGGATGTCCGAGGCCTACAAACTCGCGCTCGACATCATAGACAAACGGTACAACCCCCGTGAGTGGAACATCTATCCCTTCCTCTTCTCGGACGGCTACAACTGGGGCGACGCCGAGTGCGTGGACCTCGTGAAGAAGATGGCGGGAATATCTAACCTCGTCGGCTATGGCGAGATCGCCAACGATATCTGGAGCCAGTCCTCCAACTTCGCGCCCCTGGGCCAGGCGTACCAGGAAGCGTTCGCCAGCGACCCGCGCGTGGTGCTGGTGAAGATCAATAACAAGGAGGACGTCTGGCCTGCCCTCCGGCGCTTCTTCAGCAAGCACCCGGAGCTGGAAAAGGTCTGAGGCAGTAGGAGTAACCGTGGAAGCGAAAGAACAGGCGGAGCTGGAAAAGTGGATTGAGATCATCTGGGAGAAGGCCCACGAGATGGGTCTCGACCCCTATCCCACCCACTTCGAGATGGTGCCGGACCACATCATCTACGAACTGGGCGCCTATGGCCTGCCTGCCCGGTTCTCGCACTGGACCTTCGGGCGTGACTATCACCGCCAGAAGACCAGCTACGAGTACGGGATGAGCAAGATCTACGAGATCGTCTTCAACACCAACCCCACCCAGGCGTTTCTCATGGACAGCAACTCCATGCTGTCCCACAAGCTCGTCGTGGCGCACGTGCTGGGCCACTCCGACTTCTTCCGCCGCAACACGTACTTTGAGCACACCGATCGCAAGATGATCGAGGCAGTGCGTCTCCACGCGCAACGCCTGCGCGAGTACGAGAACCAGATCGGCCCCCAGGAGGTGGAGCGGTTCCTCGACGCCGTCCTCTCCATCGAGGAGCACTTCGATGCAACCGCCCCCGTGTACCGCCGCAAGAGCGCCGAAGAGTACGAAGAGGAGCGGCTGCACCCCTACGAGCGCAGCACGGCATATGACGACCTCTGGAAGCTGGGCGAGAACGAGGATGCGCCGCAACCTCCCGCCCCGCGAAAGATCCCGCCGGAGCCGGAGAAGGACCTGCTCCGCTTCATCCGGGACCACGCACCGGACCTGGCGGACTGGCAGCGGGACGTCATCAACATCGTGCGGGAGGAGATGCTCTACTTCCTCCCCCAGATGCGCACCAAGATAATGAACGAAGGCTGGGCCAGCACCTGGCATGAGCGGATACTTACGGAGCTGCCGCTGACGCCGGAGGAGCACTGGGAGTTCCGCCGCATGCACTCGTCTGTGCTATCGCCCGGCTCGCGCATGTCCATCAACCCCTACTACGTCGGCTACCAGATCCTCAAGGACATCGAGCGACGCTGGAACGGTGAGGTGGATCCGGACGATCCGGAGGAGGACTGGCGCGGCGAGGCCATCACGCGGCCGCAGGACGAGGGGCTCAAGAAGATCTTTGAAGTGGCGGAGGACGAGTCGGACATCTCGTTCCTGCGCAAGTACCTGACCAAGAAGCTCGTCCGCGACCTGGACATGTATACCTACAAGCTGGAGGAGGT
>CAYNFH010000068.1:0-6394 GCA_964396385.1 uncultured Chthonomonadaceae bacterium
TCGAATGGAAGCCGCGCAGCTTCATTCCGGTCGCCGTGGCCTCCGGAACCGCCGCGGCGGTGCGCGTACCGCTGCTGGGCGGCGGAGCCATCTTCCCGATGGCTCCGCATCCGGCCGCCACTATTACAGAGATCGCCATCGCCTTTGGCGTGGGGATCATCGCGGGGCTCGGCTCCGGGGCACTCACCAACATGGTGTACGGGTTCGAGGACCTGTTCATGAAGTTCCCCATCCACTGGATGTGGTGGCCGGCCATCGGGGGCGTCTGTATAGGAATTGGGGGATACCTGGACCCGCGCGTACTGGGGGTGGGCTACGACGTCATCCGCGCACTGCTCAAGGGCGAGATCCTGGGTCCGGCGCTGCTGGGGCTGATGGTCGGCAAGTCGCTGGTCTGGTCGATCGCGCTGGGCTCCGGGACCTCGGGCGGCGTGCTGGCCCCGCTCCTGATGATGGGCGGCGCGCTGGGGGCGCTCGAGGCCCGCTGGATCCCTGTGGGCGACGCCAGCCTGTGGGCGGCCATCAGCATGGCCGCTATCATGGGCGGCACTATGCGCTCGCCGTTTACCGCCATGATCTTCGCGCTGGAGCTGACTCATGACATAAACCTGCTGCCGCTGCTCCTGGCCGGCTGCATCGCGTCGGAGGCGGTGACGGTGCTCATCCTGCGGCGCTCGATCCTGACAGAGAAGGTGGCGCGCCGCGGGCACCACCTGGTGCGCGAGTACATGGTGGACCCGTTCGAGATCCACCGAGTGGGGGAGATCATGCTCACCAACCCCCCCACGGTCCCACCTGCCATGAAGGTGAGCGCGTTCTCCGAGCGAATGGCGCAGGCGGACCGGCGGCTGGCGCGGCGGCAGGGCGCTCCCATTGTGGACGCCGAAGGCCGGCTGTGCGGCATCATCACACAGAGCGACATCCTGCGGGCGCTGGAGCAGAACCCGAAGGACGGCGCGACCGTGCTTCAGGCGGGCTCGCGGGACTTAATAGTGGCGTATCCGGACGAGGTGGTGCGGGACGCCGTGGTCAAGATGCTGAAGAATGACATCGGCCGGTTGCCGGTGGTGAGCCGCGAGGACCCGCGGCAGATGGTGGGCTATCTCGACCGCTCCAGCGTAATGGCGGCACGGCTACGGTGGTACGAAGAGGAGAACGTGCGGGAGCAGGTGTGGAACGTGGAGCGCGGCTTCCGCACGCGATTGCGCTCCCTGCGCCGCAACGGGCGACAGCCGGTGGATTCTGTGCCGAGGTAGAACGTTATGTAAATGAGGAGCTCTCCGAGGGCTCTGCCCTCAAGCTCCTGCAGATTCCGAGGGTTCTGTCCTCAGGCTCCTGCGGCCCCGTTCCGAGGGCTCTGCCCTCGTGCTCCCGCTAAGGGGGCTATATTCGCCCCCTCAGCCTCCCCTCATAACGAGCCGCTGCGCGGGCTGCGCAGGCAGCGCCGGAACCGCGACCGTCCCTTCGGGACAGTTCCCGCGGGCCGGCTGCTGCCCCGCGTTTGGCGCTACAGACTTCATAGACGGGAGGAGAGACAGAGTACTCCCGGCTGCTGCCCGCGTGTGTCGAGGGGTGATGCGATGCCGAAACTTGACGCAACGACAACCACTTTGCCGATTCAAGCACTATCGTTGGGGTTTGGCATCTCACACGACTGCGTCTCTGGACGCGGCGTATACCTGTCGGCGGGGGAGCGCCAGTCGATGGCGAAGATAACGGCCAGGCCGGCGAGCGGAATCAGGAACGACCAGAGGCCCCACCGCAGGTCCGCGAAGCTGGAGACGCAGGCGCCGACCGCGAAGGCGAACCACACCCAGAACAGTACCCGCATCCGGAGGGCGGCAGGCTGGCGGCCGGAGACGAGCAGTGTCCTGCGGAGCCGTGTGGCGGACCGGCGCCGGAGCCTATCCCACATCCAGAAGAGCAGAGTAACCGTCTCGTCCGCCAGGTTTACCAGGTTCCCGGTCACGAAGGTGGTGCGCACCGTCAGGTTAGCGACGCGCTTGAGCGTGGCGTTCTGGAGTCCCATCGCGAGCGCCGGCATGGCGGCCAGGAGGAAGTAGCGCCAGGGAGGACGAGGAGGAATGATGCCTCCGTGTAGAACCGCCTGGCCCCAGGCGAGAAAGGGGACGAGGAGCGCTATCTCAAGGAGCAGCACCGGCGCCATCGGGGAGCGCGCCCGCCGTCGATTGCCGGCCTCCGTGACTGCCGCCCCAATAAGGACGCCGACGATAAAGACGGGAATGGGAAAGAACCGCTTGAATGCCAGCGCCCATTCTTTCTGGCCGGTGTAGGCGCCGGCCGCTGCGCTGTTGCCGCTCAGATGGGCCGTGAAGAGGTGCGAAAGCACCAGATAACCGACTGCATCCACACTGCCCGCGACAAACGCCAGACCAATCGCCAGCCGGCCGCGCTCTTCTGTTACGGCCGCTGTCAACTCCCTGGCCGTTAGCGCACTCTGACGATGTGACACTCAAGCTTGAGAATACGGTCGAGGAGACACTCGGAGAGATTGGAGGCAGCCCACCGACACGCCAGGATGCCTCCACAACACTCATCAAAGCCAGATGACATGCACCCAGAGCACTACTGCCGCTTAGGCGTGGCGGCGGCGCCCTTCTTGCTCTTCATACCACCCTTGTGGCCCATCTTACCACCCTTGTGGTGGCCCATCTTACCGCCTTTGTGGTGGCCCTTCATTCGGCCCTTGTGGTGGCCCTTCATGGCACCCTTGTGCGACTTCTGCATGCCGGCCATCTTGCCCATCTTGGACGAGCCAGATTTCGAGCCGCCACCGGCCTGGGCCATGGTGAGCGGCGCGGCAAATGCGAGGACCAGCACGATCAGGAAAAGCTTCTTCACTCTCCATTCTCCTTTCGCCAACTGGTGTTGAATTGCCTGACCGGAAGTATACCCCGGGGAAGGTGTTCAGGTGTTCAGGCATTCAGGTGATCAGGTGTTCAGGTGTTCAGGTTATTTGCCTGGAATTCCGATGGCGCCACGGGCGAAGAAGTCGCTCATGGAGAGCACCAGGAGGATGCCGAGCCAGGTGAACCCCCCACCCGCGACCAGCCAGAGGACGCCGCGGCGGACCCGTACCTGCATGAAGTAGAGCAGGATGAGCAGCGCCTTGCAGGCAGCCACTGTGATGGCGATCACCGGGTTCCACGGCCCCAGGTTGATCAGCGCCGCGATGGCTGTGATCCCAAATAGCGCCATGAGCGCTACGTAGACCACCAGATAAACGCCCGCCCCAATGCTCCGTGGCCTCACTGGACCTTCCCCAGGATTTTCGAATTTCGATTTTCGGTTTTCGAATTCATGAGTGTTTCCCCAACAGGTAGATGAACGGGTAGAGCCAGACCCATACGATGTCCACGAAGTGCCAGTAGAGGCCGGTCAGCTCCACGGGCGTATGCTGGGCGGGCGAGAACCGGCCGCGCGCCGCCATGACGGTGACGACAGCCAACACGCAGATCCCGACGGTGAGGTGGAACGCATGTAGCCCGGTCATGAAAAAGTAGAGCGTCCAGAACATGGCCGCCTGATGCGCCAGCGGAGCGGGACCGGAGAAGCGAAAGTCCAGGCCAGGCACCTCGTGCTTTGTGTAGTCCAGGTAGTATTCCAACCCCTTTAGCCCCATGAATGCGAGGCCCAACAGTATCGTGAGCAGGAGCATGCCCACGAGCGCCTTACGGCGGCCTAGCTCCGCGGACCGGACCGCCAGCGCCATGAAGAGGCTGCTGGTGAGGAGCACGCCGGTGTTGATGGTTCCGATGGCGTACTCGGTGTCCCGGCTTGCCGCCACGAAGCCGGCGTAGAACTCGTGGCGGTAGGCGACGTAGGCCGTGATGAGCCCGCCGAAGAAGAGCACCTCGGTCGCCAGGAAGACCCACATGCCGAGCTCGGCGGACTCGTTCTGCTGCTCCAGGGTCTCGAATTGCGAGTGGAGGACGGGTTGAGAGTCGTGAGTCGTGAGTCGTGAGTCGTGAGAGACTTCGGACTCCGGACCGCCGTACTGCGGTTGGGGGATGGCTTCGGCGGACATGGGTTAGGGTTCCTCCGGCGAGTAGTCGTAAGGGGGCCGGGTGACGACCGGCGTGCCGTCAAAGTTGTCGCGCGGTGGCGGGGAGGAGGTCTGCCACTCCAGGCCTGTAGCGCCCCAGGGGTTGTCCGGCGCCTGCTTGCCGTTCCAGAGGGACCACAGGAGGTAGACCAGCGGAAAGAGGTAGCCCACCACCAGGATGGAGGCTCCCAGCGTGGAGGCCACGTTCAGTATCTGGAATTCTGGAGGGTAGGCGTGATACCGGCGCGGCATCCCCAGGCGGCCCAGCACGAACTGCGGGAAAAAGGTGAGATTGAAGCCGATGAAGAGGACGAGCGCCGACAGCTTGCCGAACAGCTCCGGATACATCTTGCCCGAGATCTTGGGCCACCAGTAGTGGATACCGCCCAGGTAGGCCGTGACCATACCGCCCACCATGATGTAGTGGAAGTGCGCGATTACGAAGTAGGTATCGTGCAGCGGTACGTCCACGGAGAGAGACGCCAGGAAGAGGCCGGTCAGCCCACCGATGGTGAAGAGGCCCACGAAGCCGAGCGCGAACAGCATGGGCGTCTCAAAGGAGATGTTGCCCTTGTAGAGCGTTGCGGTCCAGTTGAAAACCTTTATGGCGGACGGGATGGCGACCAGGAAGCTCAGGATGGAGAAGAGCATACCGGCGTACATGGACTCGCCCGCCACGAACATGTGGTGACCCCACACCAGGAAGCCGAAGATGGCGATGCCGAAGGTGGCGTACGCCACGAAGCGGTAGCTGAAGAGCGGTTTCCGCGCGAAGCAGGGAATGATCTCACTCACCACGCCCATGCCCGGCAGGATCATGATATAGACCGCCGGGTGAGAGTAAAACCAGAACAGGTGCTGGAAGAGCAGCGGGTCGCCCCCGAAGGCCGGGTCGAAGATTCCGACGTGGAAGATTCGCTCGACGGCGATGCAGGCGAGCGTGACCGCCAATACGGGCGTCGCCAGGACCATGATGATGGCGGTGGCGTACATGGTCCAGACAAAGAGCGGCAGCCGGAACCAGGTCATGCCGGGGCACCGCATCTTGTGGGTGGTTACGATGAAGTTGAGGCCGGTGAGAATGGAGGAGAAGCCGGTTATGAAAACTCCCGCCGCTGTGAGCGTAACACGGCTCGTGACGTATTCCGAGCTGAGCGGCGTGTAGAAGGTCCAGCCGGTATCCACGCCGCCGAACGTCATGGCGGTGAGCGTGAACAGGCCGCCGACGATGAAGAGGTACCAGCTCGCCAGGTTGAGTTTGGGGAAGGCTACGTCCCGAGCCCCTATCATCATGGGCAGCAGAAAGTTGCCCAGCACGGACGGTATGGACGGGATCAGGAAGAACCAGACCATGATCACCCCGTGCATGGTGAACATGCGGTTGTAGGTCTCCTTCTGCACCAGCGCGCCCTGGGGCGTGAGCAGGTTCAGGCGGATGATGGTCGCGGCCATGCCGCCCAGCATGAAGAAGAGCGTAATGACGACCATATAGAGGATCCCGATCCGCTTATGGTCCGTGGTAAGCAGCCACGAACGCAGCGCGTAAGCATCCGTGAGATAGTTCTTCCGCGCGGCCGGCGCGGGGGGCGGCGCGACATGAGCAGGCGCTGCGACGCTCACTTGCTGAGGGTCCTTTCCTCGGTCGACAGGGACTTGATGAAAGCGACTAGCTGCTGTATCTGCTCCTGGCTCAGCTTGCCGGCGAAGCTGGGCATGACGGGATCGAAGCCGGCAACGGGCTTGTGGTTCTGCTGGAGGATGCAGTCCCGGATGTACCGCTCGTCCGCGATGACCACCGCGCCCCCTTTGAGCGGCACGGGGCGACCGTAGAGGCCGTCCAGGATAGGTGCCCGCACGCTGGAACCGGCGGTGTGGCAGCCGCTGCAGCCCACGTCCAGGAAGAGCCTGGCACCGGCCTCCACCGCGGGGTCCTTGGGCTGTTCGCTGCGCAGCCACTCCTGATACGCTCCCGGCTCCATGGCCACCACCCAGCCCTGCATAGCGGCATGGTCCGTGCCGCAGTACTGCGCGCAGAAGAGGTGGTACCGGCCCGGCTTGCTGGCGGTGAACCAGGTGGTGGTGGTGCGACCCGGCAGCACGTCCTGCTTGATGCGGAAGGCAGGCACGAAGAAGCTGTGGATCACGTCCTGCGAGGTCATGACCAGCTTGATGGCGCGGCCCACCGGCACATGGAGCGTGTTGATCTCCCGCGCCCCGTCCGGATGGGCCAGCTTCCACATCCACTGCTTACCCACTACCTGGATCTCCATCGCTCCCGGAGGCGCCTGGTAGAGGTCGAAGTACACCCGCGAAGCCCACACGAACATG
>CAYNFH010000068.1:6404-27577 GCA_964396385.1 uncultured Chthonomonadaceae bacterium
TCCCGATCCAGGCGGCTTCGAGCTTGCCGTTCCGGTTGGGCGGGTTGGAGCGGTTGGAGCGCGCGCCTTTGCGGTACTTGAAAGAGAAGTAAACGATGCAGAAGCAGACGCCGAAGGCGATGACGAACGCGATGGCGGTGAGGGTGTAGAAGACGGCATCCACCTTGGGCGCCATAGTGGAAGCGGAGGGCGGGTTGATGGGGAAGGCGAGGGGTCGCATGGCTAGGGCTCCCTCGGGAAGGTCTGTGTGTCAAGCTGCTTCAGCCCCGCCGGCTTAGGCGGCAGCGGCGTTTCTCCCACGGCAGCGCGCGGTACTCCGCCAGCGCCGGTGATGATGGGCGGTTTGGCGCTCTTGCCGCGGGCTGGGGCAGGAGCAGGGGAATTGACCCCGCCCGGTACGCCGCGCTGGAGCAGCAGGTCCATGGCCCGATCCACCGGAATGCGGACGATGCCGGCTTGCCGATCCACCCAGCCGTAGCCGTCGATCTGGGCCTGCTCCTCGGCGCGGACGGCGTGCAGGTCACTCTGCGGATCCGGCTGAAGGGGCGGGGCCGCCACAGGCGGAGGCGCCGCCGCGAGCGGCGTGACCCGCTGGGGCACGTTGGCGGGCTCGGCGTGATAGAGCTTCATCAGGCCCCAGAGTCCGAAGTGGAGCACCAGGGCGATGACTCCCATGGCTACCGCGCACAGGAGGACGGCGCGGACGCTCACGTCCTTCTGTTCGATCTGGCGGACCCAGACGGCCTCCGTATGGCCCTGCGGCCGGGACTCAGGCATGCTCCGCCGCCTCCTGTGCGCGTACCAGCCCCTGGAGCCTGGGATCGTTCACGGGGACCAGCGGCTTGCCTTTGAGATTGCGCGCGAAGTCCCAGAGCCACAGCCCTCCCAGTCCCACGGGCGCGAGCACGTCGGCAGGGCTGAGGTGGAAGTGGGGGTAGAGGGACGGCGCTACGAGCCAGAAGTCGTCCACCAGATGCATGAACAGCACGAACAGGGCTATCTTCCAGAGCCGGTCGATGTTCTTCTTGTTGCCGGCGAAGAGCAGCAGCACGAACGGCAGCGCGAACTGAAACAGGATGAGCGCCAACGAGATCCACTTCCATCCGCCGAGCTCCCGGTGCAGGTAGTGCGGGATCTCGTCCGCGAGGTTATCGGACCAGATGATGATGAGCTGTGAGTAGGCCATGTAGGTCCACAGCAGGATGAAGGAGAGCATCAGGTTGCCGAGGTCGTGGATGTGTGAGGGCAGCACGATCTCCTCCAGGCGCTTCTTGCCGACGAGGAGCGCGGCCAGCAAAATCATGACCGCGAATGTGCCGATCCCCTGGCCGCAGATGACCAGCATGCCGAAGACGGTGGAGTACCAGTTGGGCTCCAGGGACATGATCCAGTCGATGGCCGCGAAGGAGACGAACAGGACGTACAGCAGCGTGCCAGGGCCGCTCAGGTACTGCATCTTGCGCGAGAGCTCGGCAGGGTCGGACGCATGGTCCTGCTCCAGCGACCAGCGGCTGAGCAGCCTCGCCAGGACGATCCAGGTGATGAAGTAGACGGCGGCGCGGATGGTGAAGGCGAGCGGGTTCATGACCACGCTCCGCTGCTTCATGAGCGGATCCGCGGCGACATCGTAGGGCCGCGCCCAGGCGTACAGGTGCGGGAGGCCGAACAGCAGCGGCACGAAGAGCGCGGCCATGAGAGGGAGGGTGGATGTGGCCGCTTCCAGCGGCCTGCGGATGACGAACCCCCACGCTCCGCCGACCATGTGGTGCAGCATAAGCACCGCCAGGCTGCCCAGCGCTATTCCGCTCCAGAAGAGGTAGGCGTACAGATAGGCGGACCAGAACTCGGCGGGGCGGAGGAAACCCCACGCAACGCAGAGCGCGAGGGCGATGACGCCCACCAGCAGCGCGCGTGCCTGGAGCCGCTCCAGCGCGGGGCGGATGGAATCCTCCTGGGTCACTTGCGCGCTCCAGCCCCCCTTCCCAGCCCCTCGGACCGTCCCACGCCCTCGGACCGGTGGCGGGCGTGGGCACCCCGGCGGGGCTGGGAGCCCACCCCCAATTCTGGGGGAGGCGGTTCAGCTCCCCTAGAATTGGGGGCGGAGGGTCCAGACGCTGCCAGCGATGCAAGCGCGTTCGGCGGCGCGTCCGATGGCGCGGCGTGCTGGCTGAGCTGGAGCGCCCGGATATAGGCGATGATGGCCCACCGGTCCACCGGCTTGACGCGGTCGCCGTAGCTGTACATGGCGCCGAAGCCGTTGGTGATCACGTCGAAGAAGTGGCCCACGGGAGCGGAGCGCAGCCGGTCGATGTGATACGAGGGAGGCGGGCTGAAGCCGCGGCGCACGATCATTCCCCGTCCATCCCCTGCGCGTCCGTGGCAGGGAGCGCAGTAGATGTTGAACCGCTGCTGACCGCGCAGGAGCAGCGGGCGCGTGACCGGCAGCGGGAACGTGGTCACCGGCCTGCCGCCCATCGTGCCGGTGTAGAGGGGTGTGCCGCTTACGACCTGTTCCCGGGCCACGGTATCGTCCAGGATGGGGCGGGATGAGTTGCCGTCCGGGAACATGGCGCTCTTCTCCAGCGGCTTGAGCTTGGATCCGGTCCACATGTTGGTGGAGTTGCAGCCCGCCAGCGCGAACAGCAGCCCCGTGGCCACCGATGCCGCTGGACACAGGACGCGGCGACGCGGCAAACGGCAGAAGGGGAGAAGGGGAGAAGGGGAGAAGGGGGGCCGGATTCCCGAACGCCGAGCCTCTGGTCTATTCCGCCACATCGAACACTCCTCGGGGGTGGAGGGATTCCAGAAAGGCGCGTGTCTCCACGGGATTGAAGCGTGGATCCGCGGCCTCTATGCAGAGGAAGAACTTGTCCCGGGTCGCCAGGTGGAACTCCGGCACGTTGAACACCGGATGGTACAGCCTGGGCAAGCCGCTCAGCGCGAGCATGCCGAACAGCGCCGAGAAGGAGGCGCACAGAACCCCCAGTTCAAAGGTGATGGGAATGAACGACGGCCAGCTATGCCAGGGCCGCCCGCCGATGTTGAGCGGAAAGCCCTTGACGGAGGCGTACCACTCCATGAAGTAGCCGGCCGCCGCGCCGCCGAAGCCGCCGAAGAAAACGATGAGCGGGAGCGGGCTGGGCTTGCGCCCGAGCGCCGCGGCCATCCCCTCGATGGCGTAAGGCGAGAACGCGTCCATCTTGCGGTAGCCCTGCTCGCGGGCACGGTTGGCCGCCTCCATGAGGGAGTCCTTGCCGTCGAACTCGGCTGCGAGACCGTAGAGGTTGTCGTTAGGGTTAGCCTGTCTCATACGCCGCCTCGCGCTGCTTGGCCGGCTCCCGGGTCTCATCCACGAGATGGGCCATCTCCGTGATGGAGATCATGGGCAGGAACCGGATGAACAGGAAGAAGAGCGTGCCGAACAGCCCCACCGAGCCGAACAAGACGGCCCAGTCCCAGATAGTCGGGTAGAACATGTGCCACGCCGAGGGCATGAAGTCCCGGTGCAGGCTCTGTACGACGATGACAAACCGCTCCGTCCACATGCCAACGTTTACGATGAGCGACATGGCGAAGAGTAAGGCCACATTGGTCCGGAGGGAGCGGAACCAGAGGAGCTGCGGGAGGGCGACGTTGCAGCTTATGAGCAGCCAGTAGGCAGGCGCATACCGCCCGAAGGCGCGGTCAATGGCCATGTACCGCTCGAACGGATTGCCGCTGTACCAGGAGATGACCGTCTCCATGATGTAGCCGTAGGCGACCACCAGTCCGGTGGCGAGCATGACCTTCGCCATGTTCTCCAGGTGCCGCAGAGTGACGAAGTCCTCCAGGTGGTAGAACTTGCGCAGCGGGATGGCTAGCGTAAGCACCATAGCGAACCCCGAGAAGATGGCGCCGGCCACGAAGTAAGGTGGGAAGATGGTGGAGTGCCAGCCCGGAACGATGCCCACCGCGAAGTCCATGCTCACGATGCTGTGGACCGAGACGACCAGTGGGGTGGCCAGGGCCGCCAGGAGCAGGTAGGCGATCTCGAAGTGCTGCCAGTGGGCCGCGGATCCGCGCCATCCCAGCGACAGGATGGCGTATACGACGCGGGGCACCGGCTTCCTCGCCCGGTCGCGCAACGTGCCGAGGTCCGGCACCATGCCCAGGTACCAGAAGATGAGGGAGACGGTGCCGTAGGTGGAGACCGCGAAGAAGTCCCAGACCAGCGGGCTCCGGAACTGCGGCCAGAGCTGCATAGTGTTCGGGTATGGGATCAGGAAGTAGAAGTACCACCACCGGCCCAGGTGGAGGATGGGCATCAGTCCGGCGCAGGCGACGGCGAAGAGCGTCATCGCCTCCGCGAACCGGTTGATGGAGGTGCGCCATCGCTGCCTCAGCAGATAGAGGATGGCGGAGATGAGCGTGCCGGCATGCCCTATTCCTATCCACCAAACGAAGTTAGTGATAGCGAAGCCCCACGCCACCGGGATGTCGACGCCCCACACTCCCACGCCCAGCACGAAGAGGTAGGCCACCGCGTAGCTCAGCACCATGAGCAAGGTAAAGAAGGCGGCGAACCCCAGGACCCATCCCCGGTGCCACGGGCGCGCCAGCACTATGGCGCTGATCTTCTCGTTGACGGAGCTATAGGTCTGCCCGGAAACGAGGACAGGCTCCGGCGCGCCGGGGTCGCGCAGCCGCTCCGCCTGGTATTGGGCGCTATCGGACGGCGTCACGGCTTCTGTCCTCCACGTCCGGCTTCGGCGCGGCGAGCGGGTCCTCCATCTCCGGGTTTGGATTGCGCAGCTTGCCCAGGTAGGTGGTTCGCGGGCGCGTGTTGAGCTCCGCAAGGAGCGCGTAGTTGTGCGGCTGCTTCTTGAGCCCGGCGACCTGCGATGCCTGGTCGTTCTGGTTGCCGAAGACGATTGCCCGCGTGGGGCAAGCCTGTTGGCAGGCAGTTACCACCTCCTGTTCCCGGATGGGACGGTTCTCCTTCTCGGCCTGGATGCGGGCGGCCTCGATGCGCTGGATGCAGTAGGTGCACTTTTCCATCACCCCGCGCGTGCGCACGGTCACCTCGGGGTTGCGCATGAGCTGAATGGTGGGCCGCTCATCCTCGTACTTGAGGAAGTTGAACCGACGGACCTTGTACGGGCAGTTGTTGGAGCAGTACCGCGTGCCCACGCAGCGGTTGTAGACCATCTCGTTGAGGCCCTCTTTGTCGTGCACGGTGGCGCCCACCGGGCAGACCAGCTCGCACGGGGCGTCCTCGCACTGCATGCAGGGGACAGGCAGGAAGAGGGTGTCCGGGTCCTCCAGCGTGCCCTTGTAGTAGCGGTCGATGCGGAGCCAGTGCATCTCGCGCCCGGCCATGACCTGGCCCTTACCCACTATCGGGATGTTGTTCTCCGCCTGGCAGGCCACCACACACGCGGAGCAGCCGATGCAGGCCGTCGTATCGATGGACATGCCCCAGGCGTAACCCTCGTACTTGTAGTTCGGGTAGAGGGTGAGGCCGGCGGGTGGCTCCTTCTCGCGGTCCGTCTGGTGGACGTAGTTCGGGTTGCGTTGGAACTCCGGGAGGGTTGCCTCGCGCACCAGCTCGCGGCCCTCCATGCCGTGATGGCTCCGCGTGGTGGCCAGGGCCACACGCCGTCCGGTCTTCCGCAGCTCCAGGCCATCTCCGAACCAGGGCGAGTCCGACGTGCGGAGCGCGTAGGCGTTGAATCCCACCCCTGTGCCCACGCTGCCGGCGCGGCGGCGGCCAAACCCCAGCGGCGCCGTCACCGCTCCATCCGTATGGCCCGGCAGTATCAGGATAGGCGCCTGGACCGTCCGGCCACGGTACTGGAGTTCCACCACGTCCCCGTCGGAGAGGCCGTACTGCTGCGCCGTGCGCGGGCTCAGGAGGGCAGCGTTATCCCAGGTGAGCTTGGTGAGCGGCTTCGGCAGCTCCTGCAGCCAGGCGTTGTTGGCAAACCGGCCGTCGTGGATGGCGGGATCGGGGTGGAAGATGAGCTCCAAAGACGTGAGGGGGTGAGGGGGTGAGGGGGTGAAGGGGTGAGGGGAAAACTCCTGAGTTGAGGGTTGAGGGTTGAGGGTTGAGGGGCCGGAAATTGAGGGGTGTTCAGGTGTTCGGGTGTTCAGGTGTTTAGGGCCTAGATCTGGAGTCGTGAGGCGTGAGTCGCGAGTCGTGAGAGCGGAATCCGGGCCGGGCCGGCGCCCGGCCCCTACAGCGAAGCCGGGCGATTTCGGCGCGTGGGCGGAGCTGGCGATGAGACCATCGTGGAGGGACTTGCGCCAGAAGGCTTCGAAGTCCGCGCCGGACCGCCGGGACCGCCAGTAATCGCGGACGACATCGTGGTCAGTAGCCGTAACGCTGCCGAGGGCGGCGGCAATCACCTCGTGGGCGGACTTGCCATCGAAGAGCGGGGCGATGAGCGGCTGCACGATAGAGGCGGTGCCGTCATAGGCGCGGGCGTCGCTCCAGCTCTCCAGCGGATGCGCCTCCGGGACGTGCCACTGGCAGAGCTCGGAGGTCTCGTCGTCGTACTGGCCCAGGTGGGCGGTGAAGGCGTCCGGCCGGTTGGACAGCGCTGCGAGCGCCCCCGCGAAGTCCAGGTCCGCCGGCGCGGTGTAGACGGGGTTGCCGCCCAGGATGAGCAGGACCTGCACCGCCCCGGCATGCATGTCGGCCACGAGCCGGGCGAGCGAGGCAGCCTGGTCCGGCGGCCCCGCCTCGACCGGCTCGATGTACTCCACGGTGCTGCCGGGCGCGCCCAGAGCGTGATTCATAGCGTGGGCGAGCGCGTGGACGGCGGGGGGCTGCTGGTCTCCGGAAATCACGACCGCCGCGCCGCGGTGGGACAGGAGGTCGCGGGTGAGGGCGGGAAGTAGGTGAGAGCTCGAAGGGTGTTCAGGTGTTCGGGTGTTCAGGTGTTCAGGGACCGGACCACGGACGACGGACCACTGGCGACTTCGGATTCCGTGGTCTGTGGTCCATTGGCCGTGGTCAGCATTTCCGCCAGGGCGTGGGCGAAGGTCGCGATGTGGCTCGGAGGGAGGGCAAGGCGGTGGTCGGCCGCGGCGCCGGTGATGGTGGGGGCGCTCTCGACCGCATAGAGGCGGTTCATGTGGGCGGATCCCTGCCGCACGCGGCGGCGACCCGCGAAGTCGCGCGCGTAGCGGAGGCTGCCCGGCATGGACTGGAGGAAGTCGGAATCGAGGGAGAGGATCACGTCCGCCCTGTCTAGATGATAGATAGGCTCGACGTCGGCCCCCAGCTCCAGTCGCGCCCCTGCGCGGACGTTGTCCCGGTTGACGGGCTCATAGGCGTGCCAGACCGCGCCGGGGAAGCGGCGCTCCAGGACGGCGATCTGGGCCGCCATAGTGGGGGAGGTGACTGTCTCCGTGAGGATGCGGAGGCCAGTGCCCGGCCGGCGCTCCAGCGCACCCGTCAGCGCGGTGAGAAACCTCTGCCAGGTGGAGGGCTCCGCCAGGTTGCGCACGGCCTGCGAGCGGTCGGGGTCGTACATCTGGAGGAGCTGCGCCTGCATGAAGACGTCTGAAGCCCCGAGACTAGCGGGATGGTCCGGGTTGCCTTCCACCTTGACGGGCCGACCCTCGCGGCTCTTGACCAGGACTCCCGTGGCGATCCCGCCCAGGCACAGGGCGGTGGCGTAGTACAGCGGGATGCCCGGCGTCTGCTGCTCCGGCTGGCGGACATAGGGGACGATCGGTTCGGTCGGCTGGCGGCCGCACCCGGCCCCGGCGGCCAGGGCCAGTGAGGCGCCCATGAGGCCCAGGAAGGCACGGCGGCTCAGGTTGGGGGGAGCGGGCGCCGGGGCAGCTTTCTCGCCTGCGGCCTCTTCCAGGCTGCGCCAGTACCGGCTCTCTCCTTGCTCCAGCCGCTCGCGTATGAAGTTCAGGTCCAGGGCCCGTCCGGGGGCCTTGCTCTCGCTCATCGGTGGCAGACGTAGCAGTTCGTCAGTCGCGTGATGGGGACGTGGTAATCGGCCAGCAGCCGTCTGCCCACGTCCTCGCGGTTGCGCGGGTAGGTGTACCCCATGTCGAACACGGCCTCGCGTGGGCGGATGTACCGCTCCGGATGACGATGGCACTGGAGACACCATGCCATGAAGAGGGTCTGGGTGCGTCTCATGAGCGGCATCTGGTCCACCCGGCCGTGGCACGTCTCGCAGCCGATGCCCTTGTTCACGTGGATGCTGTGATTGAAGTAGACAAAGTCCGGGAGGTAGTGCACCCGGGTCCACTCGATTGGGACGCCTGTTCTCCAGCTCTCGCGGATCGGCTCCAGCATCTGGCTCTGGTTCCAGATCTGTGAATGACAGGTCATGCAGGTCTTGATGGGAGGGATTCCCGCGAACGAGGAGTCCTCGACCGACGTGTGGCAGTAGCGGCAGTCCAATCCCAGTCCCGCCACGTGGTGCTGATGGCTAAACGGCACCGGTTGCTCCCGGACCACGCCTACTTGCGTAACCCACGGCGAGAAGTTGATGGCCGCGAGCCCGCCCAACACGCCGGCCGGGGCGAGCACCAGCCCGATCAACACGATGGGGGTGAAGGTATTGACGCTCCGGTTGAAGACTTGCGCCATTGCAGCGGGGGTAAATGGGTAAATGGGTAAATGGGTAAATGAGTGTACGCCCGGAAGCCCCCGGCCCCCAATACTGGGGGAGTCTGAGAAAGGGACACCCATTCACCCATTTACTCGTTTACTAGTCTTTATGACCGTTGCCGTTCATTCTGGATCGCACGAGGGTGTCTACGGCGGCGAACCCGGCCACCGCCAGACCGACGGCAGCCAGCGGCCTGGCGATGGTAGCGACCTTGTGGGCCAGGGAGCCGTACTCCAGGTTGTGCTCGGTCCACCGCTCGAACTGTTGCCACTTCATCACGTCGTTGCCGGGAGCGCCGACGCCGAGACCCTTCATCAGCTCCGGCATGGCCGTTCGCAGGACGGGATGGCCCGGGACGAAGTAGACACGCGGGTCGTTCTTGTACCTGGGCTTGGCCGCGTCGTCGAACACGACGTAAGGGCCCTCCGTGAGGTGCTGCTCGAAGTGCGGGTCGTCTATCTCGCCGATCATGATGGTGGGAGTGCCCTTGAGCCATATCACCTGCCTCAGCTCGCCGCGGCGGAGCATACTGTCCAGCACACTCTTTACGTGGCCGATAGTCCCCTCCAGCGTCACTCCTTTGCCCACCAGAAGGTTGAGCGGCAGGTAGTTAAAGTCTGTGTGGCCCGGCCACGCTTTGATGGCCACGTCCTCCAGCTTCTCACCCACAAAGTCGATGGGCTCACGCACGCCCAGGCCCCGCTCCTCCGCCTCCCTGGCGAAATTGAGCTTCTTACAGTCATGACCCAGCAGGCGGCAGATGGCGACGTCGGTGGCGACCGGGTCCGTGGAAGCGAGGATGCAGCCCGCCCAGTGGGGCTGATCCGCGACAGGACCGTCGCCTTCGCCACAGATAAGGGCATCCACCACGCAAAGCTTGGGACGGGTGACGGTCATGATGTCCATGAACCGGCCGATCATCTCTTTGTCACCGTGATGGTACTGGCGCCAGTTCTGATTGACGGTACCGACCCAGTTCTTGAGGGCGCCGGAGATGGGCTCTATGTGGTGGTTCTTGGCCTTGGGAGCGTCAATGATAACGTCCGCATCGAGGAGGGGCGTGGGGAGGGGGCACTCCTTAATCACGCGGCCGTTGGGGATCTTGACCTTGCGGTTTGGGGTCTTGTCGCTGCCCAGGTCGATGATCTCGGCACCCTCGCGTTCGGCGATGGCCAGAACGCCGGTGATCTTCATACAGTCCTGGGAGGAGAAGAAGCCGCCGCTGGACTCCGCGACCTGTACGCGCTTTGCCCCGGCCTCCTTGGCGAGGCGGATCAGGGCTCCGACCACCAGCGGATCCGTGGTGCAGCCCTCTTCCGCGGAGTAGAAGACGGTCTGGTTCGGCTTGATGAGCACGGTGTTGCCGCGCTTCACAAACTGTGACATCCCCCCGAGGAGGTCTATCGCCTGGCGCACCAACGCCAGGACCCGATCCGGGGAGCGGTGCTTCTCATTGGTGTGCGCGATGGCGACTGTTGCGCGTCCGTTGGTGGCCATATTGACGCCCCTTCGCAGAAGAAGGACCCTTGCCGGACTCTACCGTGCCGGCGGGCGTACTGTGAGAGCGGTTTGATATATCTCAGTACGATGCTTAGGCGGTCGCGTTCCCGATCCCGGACACCCAATTCAATGGCGCGTCTGGTTGATCAGGAACTTGGCGACGAGCCACCAGCCTATAATCAGGACGACGATAGCGCCCACCACTCCGGCAAGCATTGCCATGGCATTCACCTCCGGTCCGGCGGCCCAGCGGCCCCGAACACTTTCCAGATACGATATAATCGGAACGGTGTTCCACGCGGATGGACGGAAGACGGCCGATGGTGGACGGAATTCGGAGCGGTCACCCGTCATCCGTCGTCCTTTTGAGGAGAGGGAGAGATGGCGGATAACGGGTCTCGGCGGATGACGAAGCAAGAGTTTGAGCGGCTGGCGGACTTCCGGTACGCGCTACGCCAGTTCCTGCGTTATTCCGAAGAGACGGCCTATTCCGTAGGGCTGACGCCGCAGAAGTACCAGGCGCTCCTGGCGATCCGAGGCTATCCGGACAAGGACCGTGTCTCTATAGGGGAGCTGGCCGAGCGGCTCCAGATCCGCCATCACAGCGCCGTGGGAATTGTGGACAGGCTGGAGGACCAGGGGCTGGTGGCGAGGGAGCAGGACGAGCAGGATCGCCGCATTGTGTGCGTGCGACTGACGCCCCTGGGAGTGGAGATGGTAGAGCGCATTGCGTCCTCCAACACGGACCGGCTCCGGGGGCTCCAGCCGGAGCTCTCCCGGCTTCTGACCCGCATGATGGAGGCAGAGTAGGGCGGGGCTGCCGCGATCAGGCCCTCGGCGGAAGCAGCGGGATCGGGCCTGATCGGGGAGGGTCCGACCTGGGACCCACGCATCGCGCGCGGATCGGCAGTAATCCACTGTCCGCGCAACGAATAACCCCATTATCCCCGTGCCGCGTGACGAGATCGTAGTCGACGCGGCACTTTGAGCGTGACGGGACTACCCGCGCACGTTCCGGCAGAAGAGCAAGACAATGGCCCCCGAGGCGCCACACGTGGCTCCGCTCGAAATCCGGCTATTCGGCCCCATGGAAGTGCTCGTCCACGGCAGCCCGCTGCCGCGCCTGCGCTCGCGCAAAGGCCAGTGGCTGCTGGCGCACCTGGTACTGCGCGGCGGCGCGAGCGTGGACCGTTCCTGGATGGCCGGTGTGCTCTGGCCGGACAGCCCCGAGGCGCAATCGCTCGCCAGCCTGCGGCAGAGTCTGGCGGACCTGCGCAAGGCGCTGGGACCGGAAGCCGGGCGGCTGCTGTCCCCGTCCGGCCGCTCTATCCAGCTAGACCTGACCGGAGTGGACCCGGACGTGCTGCGCTTCGACGCGTTGGTGCAGAGGGGCGACCCCGGCTCGCTGGAGAGCGCCGTAGCGTTGTACCGCGGGCCGCTTGTAGAAGGGTGCGAGGAGGAGTCGCTCTGGCAGGAGCGGGCGGCCCGCGAGGAGGTGTGGCTCTGGTGCCTCGATACACTGGCCCGCCAGACCCGGGTCTCCGGCGACCCCAGCCGCGCGGTGGGCTACTATTGCCGCCTGGTCGCCGCGGACCCATTGCGGGAAAGCGCTGTGCGCGGGCTGATGCGTGCCCTGGCCGACGCGGGAGACTACGCCGCGGCCACGATAGCGTATCGCGAGCTTCGGCAGCGGCTGCTGGACGAGGTGCACGGCGAGCCCTCCCGGGAGACCGCGGAACTCTTCCAGCAGATTCGCGCGGACGGGCGCAGCCGCGCGGCGGGGGCCCGACCCGTTGCCACGGCACAGCCAGAGCGCCCGCCGGCCCGGTATGGGGCCGCCAACGACCTTGCGGGCCGACTGCCCTCCCCGCTGACGGAGCTCATCGGCCGCGACCTCGAGCTTCGGGAAGTGACGGCCCTGGTTATGCGTGCCCGGCTAGTGACCCTGGCGGGCGCGGGAGGCGTGGGCAAGACCCGCCTGGCCATCGAGGCGGCCCGAAGAATGGAGGATCAGTTTGAGGATGGCAGCCGGTTTGTGGACCTGTCGCCGCTCTCGGACCCCAATCTGGTGGAACAGGCCACGGCCGCGGCTGTGGGCGCTCGAGAGGTTCCGGGCCAGTCCCTGCTAGCCACCCTGAAGGAGGCGCTGCTCTCCCGGTCGGTCCTTCTCGTCCTGGACAACTGCGAGCACCTGCTGGATGCCTGCGCCGGGTTGGCGGAGGAGCTGCTGCTAGCGTGCCCTGAACTGAAGGTGCTGGCGACCAGCCGGCAGCCGCTGGGCATCACGGGCGAGTGGGTATGGCGGGTGCCGTCTCTGCCGGTACCGGAGGATGCGCGGTCGGCCCAACCGGATGCCTTGATGCAGTATGAATCGGTCCGGCTGTTTGTGGAGCGAGCCCGTGCGGCCCGCTCCGACTTCCGCCTGGAGGGCCCCACCGCGGGCGCGGTGGCACAGATCTGCCGCCGTCTGGACGGGATCCCGCTGGCGCTGGAGCTGGCAGCCGGGCGGCTCCGGGGGCTTACGGCGCCGCAGATCTCCGAGCGCCTCGACGACCGATTCCGGCTGCTGACGGAGGGCAGCCGCACCGCACTACCCCGCCAAAAGACGCTGTCAGCCCTCATCGACTGGAGCTACGACCTGCTCGCAGAGCCGAGCCAACGGCTTCTCCGGCTGCTGGCCGTCTTCGCGGGAGGGTGCACGGTGGAGGCTGTTGCCGCGGTATGTTGTGAAAAGACGGAGGACGGAAGACAGGGGACGGATGAGGATGGGAGATCGAAGACGGAGGATGGAGGACGGGGAACGGAGGCGGCGATGCGCACAGATGCTCCGCGGCTGGAATCTGGCGACTTCAGTACCACCCATGAGCTGCTGGCTGCCCTGGTAGACCGGTCGCTGGTCCAGATGGAGGTGCTACCGGACGGCTCCCTGCGGTACAGCCTGTTGGATACCATCCGCCAGTACGGCCGCGAAAGGATGAATGAGCAGGGGGAGCTGGAGGAGCTGCACCGCAGACACGCCGAGTATTTCGCGGAGTTCGCGCAGGCGGCCCAGGAGGGGCTGAACGGTCCAGATCAGCTCCAGTGGGTATGGCGCATCGAGCGGGAGCATGAGAACATCCGGACGGCATTGGGAGCCGCGGTGGACGGCATGGTTTCGCACGTTACGGCCTGGCGGATCGTCTGGGCCATGGCGCGGTTCTGGGGCGTACGGGGTTACCTATCGGAAGCGCGCCGCTGGCTGGAGCAGGTCCTGGCGTTGAGCGAGGAGGAGGAGCCGGCAGAGGTCCGGGCCGGGGTGCTCAACGCGGCGGGCATCATTGCGAACAACCAGGGAGATTACCAAGCCGCCCGCACGTTTCATGAGGAGGCTCTTGCGCTCCGCCGGCGTAGCGGCGATGAGAGGGGCATGGCGGGCTCTTTCCACAACCTCGGACTGCACGCGGTGAACACCGGCGACTATGCCCGCGCTCGGGAGCTCTACGAGAGGGCCCTCGCCATCAATCGTAAGAACGGCAACTATGCGTGGGCAGCGATCAACCTGAACAGCCTGGGATACCTGGCGAACCGTGTGGGAGACTATGGTGTCGCCCGCCCGTTGCTGGAGGAGGCGCTCGCTCTGAGCGAGGAGCATGGACTGCTGCGCAACCGTGCCGCGGTGCTGGACAACTTGGGCGACATCGCGTACCACGAGGGGGACCTGGAGCTTGCCCAGGAGCGCTACTCCGCGGCGCTAGGCATCAACCGTGAGATGGGCAACGTGGGATGGGTCTCGGTTGCACTGCTGGGACTGGGGAACGTGGCTGTGAGGCGGAACGATCCTGAAGAGGCGTGCCGCTGCCTGCGCGAGAGCCTGGAGATCGCGCGAGACAGGGGCGACAAGCGCATCATTGCCGAAGCGCTGAGCGGTTACGCCAGGGTCGCCGCGAGCCTGAACCGGAAGGATCTGGCCGTCCACCTCTATGCCGCATCCGAGCGCCTCCGGCAGGAGATGGGACTCGCGGCGGCGCCCGTAGAGGCACGTGCTCTCGAACAGGAGATCGCCGGGCTGAGGATCGGACTGGGTGAGGAGAGCTTCCGGCGAGCGTGGTCGGACGGCGCGTCAGCCCCGGTGGAGGCGGTGGTGGAGCGGGCTCTGGCGGAGTGCCGGTAGGTCGCGGGCCCAATGAAGGCTCCGAGCGTTCAGGCGTTCGGGTGATTAGTGCAGGGCTTCTCGGGACCACAAAAAGAGGTCCGGGAGCGGATCCCGTAAGCCCCGCCACCCGGACATCGTCATGTGGGTACTCTATGCTAGCCCGGAAGCGCGGTTGTTCGCTTCTTCCAGGTTGCTAAAGTCTGCGGTCGACTAATACGGCAGGAGCAGGACCGCGTGTGTGGCGCCGCCGTCTGTGGCGGTGGCTGCAATCCAACCGTTGTCGTTAATGCAATTTGCTTCGGTGATAGTCCACGCGGAGCCGTCTTCGATGAGACTGTTGAGGTCCCGCATGGGGTGCGCCTTATGCCAGATGAACCCGTGACGCACGCCGTCAGGCAGGGTTGAGTAGCCGACGACCACACCGTTGGAGTTAATGCTGTGAGCAACGCCGATACTTCCGCCAAGGGTTCCTAGGTCCGTCAGCTCGCCTCCCAAAGTCCAGAGAGCTGCGTGGGTCTCTGAGTCGCCGCCAATATTGGAGCAGCCCACTATCTGGCCCTGATCGTTGATCGCCTGAGCGTTGCCTTGGGTTCCGCCCAGGGTGGGCAGGTCCGTCATTCCATCATCGGCGTCCCACCAGAAGGCGCGCTGCTCACCGGTATCCGTAAGTGACCAGCCGACCACGATGCGGGATTCGCTGATGTCTTGGGCGCAGCTTCCGTAGCCACCGAGGCTGCCCAAGTCCTGCATTCCGTTATCTGGGTCCCAGACAAATGCGTGGAAGCTCGTATCGCCAGGAAGGAAGGCTTCGCCTACGACCTCACCGTTATCGTTGACGCCATTAGCCAGGCTAGCGGAACCGCCCAGCGTACCCAGGTCCAGCAATAAGGAGCCGTAGTTATCCCAGGCGACGGCGTGTCCGTTATTCGAATCGAGAAAGGCAAACCCAACAACCAGCCCGGTACTATTGACACCACGCGCCTGGCTGAAGTAGTGCTGGAAGGTCTCTCCGATGTTGGTCATGGGATCGACGCCTCCGTCGTTGTCGCAGCCGGGAGCCTTGTACTGACAGACAAAGGCTTGATAGCACGAGTTGTTAGGCACATAGGAGGAGCCGACAACCGTGCCGTCGTTGGTGAGATCCCACGAGCTGCTGTAGCTGCCACCGAGAGTGCCCAGGTCAATGAGCCTGTACTGTGGAGTTGCGCAGGCCGGCGAGGCCACGGCGATAACGAGGACGCCCAATAGAGCGGCTCGCACTGAGCGGACAGTGCACATGAAGGGTCTCCTTTATAAGTGAACGGATGCAAGACAAGGGGGTATCAGCGGTCTTCCGCACTACTCTGCTGGAGTGCTCATGTACAAAATGCCACCATGGCGCGTGGCGTGCAAGGAGGGGACGCTAGTAACAGTGCGGGAATCCGGACGAAATGGGGAACGGTGCCGCTCGATCACAGAGCCGGCGCCGCTTACACGGATCGGCGCGCATCGCCAGGGCCACGGCTAATCGGAGCGGGCTGGCCGGTCAACAAGACTGATAAAGGCGAGGAGCCAGAAGGCGCCGGAGAGAAAGCCGACCAATACGCCGATTACAATCGCGAACGTGGGCGCTCCCGGCGTGGGCCTATCACCGTCCTTCAGGACGACGTAGTCCGATGCCAATGCGTCACCGCTCAGCTTCGCGATCCTGTCCCGCGCGGTGTCCGTGACGTTGATGCTGTTCTGGATCGTTCCCGAAACGTCTTTGCGGAACTCCAGCTCGTTGGCGTGGGCGCGGGCCCATGCCTCCAGCTTAGCCTCATCGCCGTTCGCCAGTTTGAGCATCTCCTCTACGAGACTGCAGGTCCGCGGGTCCTCGGTTAGGAGCAGGAGCGAGGTCTTCTTCCCGTCCTTTTCCAGATTGTCGTATATGGGAATGTAGACCCGGGAGATGTTGGGGCTGGTAGGGCTACCGGGGCTGGAGTCAGACTCGTTCAGATCATCGTGGCGCTGCTCGAAGACCGTCGCCTTCACGACCGCGACGGTGCATCCCGTCAAACGGTACCAGCCCTCGTGGCGAGGTGAACGGAGGAAGCCGCCGCACGTCATAGTGGTGGGATGGCCCGCCTGTTCCGCGCGACTATAAGCAGCCGCGCCACCGACCACCAGGGCGATCCCCGTAAGCAGAGTAACCGCCGCACCCGGGACGGCCCAGCGCTTGTTGGTCGGCGGCAGACCAGAGGGCTGCCAGTGTGGTAACGCCGAGGGACCGGAGGCATACTGCGCTGAAAATGTCGTAGGCTCGCCGGACGGCGGCTGGACGGGCACCGCCTTCCCAAGGTACGGGACGTCTTCCGACCTGAGGACGTACGTGCCGGCTGCCATATCGCCCAGGCGCTGCCGCTTTTTTGAGGCAAGCACGGCGATTCCCGCCGGCACTCCTCCCATGAGCAGCGGATTAACGTCCACCAATCGAACGATTGTGCGAATGATGGCCTTTAGGAGACCGGGATTCCGGCCGTTCTGATCGACCACCTTGAGCCCGAAGAGCAGCTTCCCGAGGGTCCGGCCGGTCAGCCCTTCCAGGACCGGGTAGTACGCGGCGAGAACCGCCAGCCAGACTGCCAGGCACAGGCCCAGCCGACCCTCACCCAGCGAGGCTAAGAGCGCCCACAGGAGGCCGCCGAACAGCAAGAAGTCCAGCCACGTAGCGGCCCAACGCCTCACAATGATCCAGTTGCCGTAGAGCGCGCTGATGTCTTCCGGAGTCATCGGATCAATCCCATGGCATGGGTTCGTCGCGGTTGTGCCGATACCTCCGATCGTGGGCAGAAGCGGGGATCGCCCGTTACCGCGCGTATGGCTTGAGCAGGGCGGCCGCCTGCCGCAAGGCTGTGTTGTTAGGGTGCTTGGCCAGAGCATCCTGTACGTCCTGGAGAGCCGCGCCCGGGTCCCAGGAGTTACAGTGCCGCAGCGCCGTCACGTACTCCTGGCGGGCAGAGCTCCAGTTTCCGCTGACAGCATAGCAGAGCGCCAGATCAAAGCGCACAAAGGAGATACCGGGCACCTTTGCCAGAATCTGCCTGTTAACGGATATCGCCTCCGGAATCCTGTTAGCCATATAGAGCGCCCAGGCGTAGTGGCCCCAACACCCCCCGCTGTGTTCGTGCTCCGCGACTATGCGGAAGTCCTCGGCGGCGTGAGTATAATCACCCGCTCCAAGATAGGCATATGCACGTGAGTCCCGAGCTATCCAGACGTCACTCCGCATCGACATAGCCTGTGTGTAGTACGGGATTGCCTGTCGGAACTGCTTAAGGGCACGGTGGCAGTCCCCGATACAGATGTAACAATCTATATCGGGGCCGCCAACTTCGAGGGCCTTTTCGTACCAGTCCAGAGCCGACTTATAGTCGCCCTGCTGTTTGTAGCTGTAGCCACGGTTGTGGTACTCTGCGGCGAGCTGCGCGTTACGTGAACCCGACTGTGCAGTCTGGGCAGCGCTGGTTGTTGCAAGTGTGGCGAGTACGGCACCGAGCAGCACGACGGAGAAGGATCCGGGTCGCATAGTGTTGGGAGCCTTTCGTCTGAAGGATGAGCGACCGACGATGCGCGGCGGACGCACAGGGAGACAGAGGGCTATTCCATACTGTGCGCGAGGGTTTGATGTGCTTTGAGCGTAAAGGCGCGAACCAAGAAGTTGAACGAGTGGCAGAAGATAGGAGGCACTGATGGACGACCGAAAGCTCATTCTCGTGGATCCGAATCCGCCAATTTGTGCGGCCTGGCGAGCGCAGTTTGAGGGGCTGCCCGCGGTTGAGGTGGTTGAGGGCCGATTCGAGGAGCTGCCGCAGTTCGACTGCATGGTCAGCGCCGGCAACTCGTTTGGCTTGATGGATGGCGGCGTGGACGCGGCTATCACGAGGTTCTTTGGCGAGCAGCTTATGCGGCGGGTACAGGAGCGAATCCTGGAAGAGTACCTGGGAGAGCAGCCGGTCGGAACCAGTCTTATCGTGGAGACGGGGAACAGTAAGCATCCCTACCTGGCCCGTACGCCCACCCTGCGTGTGCCGATGGCCATTGCTCGCACGGACAACGTGTACTATGCGATGTGGGCCATGCTCCTGGCCGTCCCGAACTTTCAACCGGGAGCAGCCCGGGAGCATCAGGACGGTGGCCTGCCATAGATTGGGCACTGGGACGGGGAAGATGCCGGCTATAGAAGCCGCGCGGCAGATGGCGCTGGCAGACCGCCACTTCCTGAATCCTCCGCGAAGCATCACCTGGGACCTCGCGATGCAGCGTCAGGCGGCGGTGAGGTGGGGCGGCGATATGGGGATGCTGACGGACCTGAGTCCCGGTAGCATTTAATTGATTTGTCGGCTCTCTAGAGTGGGGCGGGTCAGACTACTTTAACGAGGTGCAGATGATTGCCCGCGAGAATAGGCGCCGGTCTTGGTCCGAGCAGGTAGCGGCGCGCCGGACTGCCTGGGACTCTGTGCCCGCCTGGATCCTTGGCGTCGCGTTGCTGCTTCTCCTGATGGGCGATGTGAAGCTGGGCTCACTCGCCATTGCCGCTTGCGTCTACCTGTTCGCGCGGTGCTGGCTCAGGCCTCGCTGGTGGATCGTGCGGTACCTTGTCTTCGCGGCCATGTTCACTGTCGTCTGCTGGGTCTGCCCGCTGGCTATCTGGACGCAGCACACAGGGCACCTCGGAGTGAGGGTGCTGCCCATAATGTGGGGCTTGCCTAGCCGCGAGGGCTTCGAGCGGGCGAGGCGACGTGAGTTTGTGCTGGGTGGCTGCGTTATCATTTATCCATTCCCCTCCAGGTGGGTGGTTCAGGTGTCCGTACCTTAGGCACAGCGGCCCCTTGGGCAGACACAAAGCGCGAACCGAGTGAAGCGGTGGCTCAATCGTATTCGGAGACAAGAAGATCGAGGGCGAAGTCGCCCAAGTTCCGGGCCCTGATGGTTCTCGCGGCGATCTGGGTGCTTGGGGGAGTAGTCGAGGGGTTGGCCCCACCGATGTCGGCAACCTATTCGTTGGTCTTCCTGGGCGAATCCGTGGCAACGGCGCTCCTGGCGCTGCTCTGGGTCCGGTACGATGCGGCGGAGCGCGACCTGCAGGTCTCCGGCCGCATGAGCTTGGCAATCTGCCTCGTGGCGGTGCTCGGAGTGCCGTACTATCTGCTCAGGAGCAGGGGATGGCGCGGCTTTCTTTCCATTGGAGCCGCGGCAGCGTACTTGTTTGGCGTTGCGCTACTGAGCGGCCTGGTGGCGACGATGATGGGCAACCTATACTTCCTTTATGTACGCAGATGATCGCCCCTAATGAAGTCTGTGATCTTGAGCCCCTTGCCCCGCCGGAGGCACCTTCGTCCGCTCGGCCATCTCGAGCTCTAGAAGCCCGCGCTGGACATGGCTGAGGCCGATTCCGGGGCGCGCTTTTGCAACGATCTGCTCCGCCTCACCGATATCGTCCGCAAGTCCTTTCGAGATGAGGACCGCTATCACAAACATGGCGGACCTGCCGTGACCCTGGGCGCAGTGGACGTAGACGGGGCCGTCCCAGCCCGCAGCGAGATCGACCAGATCGCGAAACGCGCGCGCTTCCGGAACCGACGCATCCAGAGTAGGGAGGCACTTATACGCGGCAGCCATTCGGACGCTCCGTGCTTCGGGAAACTCCGCCGTCAGGTCGATGATGAGGCCGACGCCGTGCGGCAGCTCCTCTCGGAAGGGACGGCGCCCGATCCAGCGGCCGGGCGCTACTTCATTGCAGACGGCCTCTCGACTGACCGCGCGCTCCAGGTGCCATACCAGCCAGGTGAGCGCGAGATAGGGCAGCAGCCCAAGGACGGCCCACCAGTACATGGTGCCATCGCCGCGCTTACTGAAGGCGCGCGGGCCGATTGCCGCGTAGGCCAATGCGGCGTAGAGAAAGCTGCCCGCCGACCAGAACCAGACGTAGGAGGAGGGCGGTGATTGGAACGCCAGATAGACCTGGGCCAGTCCCAGGGCGCCCAGAATGGTGGCGAACTTCATCCTTTGGCGGGCCGGCTAGCGCAGCGAAGTCACGGAGCCACGGACCAGAGGTTTCCTTCTTTGGTGACCTGGCCCTCGCTGCGCAGCACCCCCAGCTCCTTGCTGGCAATGAACTGCCACCGCTTCCGGCCGGTGGCGAACTCCTGCCGGTCACCGGGCTTCAAGGCAATGAGCCCTTCCGATTCGATGTGGCGGGTAGCTTCCTGGAAGGTGACGGGCCGGCCCAGGTCCCGGAGCGCGCGCATGAGCGGCTCACGGAACTCGCTCTGCGGTGTGGTGTCCGCGGATCCCGCATGGCTTGTTGCCTGAGCTGGGGCCGGTTTCGCGGCCCGGGGCAACTGTCGACGCGTGCGCCGGGGTGTCGTGGTGGCGGGTGCGGAATCTGCGACGGGCGCCTCGACCTTGCGGGGCCTGCCCGGCCGCCTTCTGGATTGCTCGGCCTGTGCGGTTGTGGGGGCGGCGCGTCTGGGTGTGCGCGTGGTAGTGCTCGCGGCCCGTCGAGGCTGTGGTGGCGCTGCTGGGGCGGACTCACGGGCCGTTCGCCTCGATTGGTTGGTCCTCGCCTCCGCAACCGCTTCCGTGATTTCGACGTATGTGCGCGCGATGCCCCGCACCGCGGCCTTGCGCACGGCGGTGAACCAGTTGCCGAGATTGGTTGAAGCCATTTGGATGTCCTCCGGAATTGGGCTTGGTATTCCATCGTACCCGGTTGCGGTGCATCTCACTGCCGCCCTGTGCGGAAAGGGCTCTGGCTCCCGGTGCGGACCAGCTCTCCGTACTGCCTACAGGACTACCAGTGCTGGTTCCGAGGGCTCTGCCCTCGTACTCCTGCGGCCCCGTTCCGAGGGCTCTGCCCTCGTGCTCCCGCTGAGGGGGCTTCATTCGCCCCCTCA
>CAYNFH010000069.1:0-14765 GCA_964396385.1 uncultured Chthonomonadaceae bacterium
GGATTTGGGTGGGGTTGGAGAGCCCGGCCTGGGAAGCAGCGCGGAAGGAGGTGATCATCCCTGCGATGGTCCCCAGCAGCCCCAGCAGCGGGGAGATGTTGACGATGGTGCGGAGTACCGGCAGGTTGGCCTCCAGGGTGGGCTGCTCATTGGCGGCCTCCTGTTCCATGGCCATCTCGATGGCGTCGGCGGAGCGGTGCGCGTTCCGAAGGCCGCGGGCGAACATGCGGCCGAGCGGGCCCCCGTACCGCTCCGCGATGGCGACTCCTGTCTGCGTGGAGTCCGGCGTGCCGTTACAGGTGGCGCGGATCTCCTCTATCAAGGAGTCGCCGTCGACGGCGGCCTTGCGCAGCGTGACGGCGCGCTCGATCGCGATGGCGATGAGCGCTATTGAACAGGCGATGAGCGGGTACATCATGAACCCGCCGCCTTTGATATAGGCGAACAGCGTAGACATTGGGTCGACTCTCTCCTGGCTCGGGATGGTGGTGCGAGACCACCGCGCACTGCCGCGCAGGGGACCGTCCGGCCATGGACGTGATGGACCGCTCAGGGGCGGGCACGTTCCCATGCCGAAGGCGCGGCGGGCACGTGGGCGCGCTCAGCTACAGTGCGTTTGGAATTGGTGCTGTCAAGCTAGGAGAGAGGGGGAGCGCGGGAGGAGGGGCTGAGGACGAAGGCATTGCCGGACAGTACCGGTTGCGAGCCCGGCTCCGGCTGCGCGGCTGCTTGAGGCGCGAAGGCAAGGACGGGCAGCGAGGCGGCGACACTGTGCGCTTGCCACTCGCAATAGGCGCAGTGTGTGGCAGGCGGTGGCACATGCGCGGTTAGCTGCGGCGCGACATGGGCCCGCAGCGCGGCTGCCGCGTTGTCCGGAAGCGCCTCCTGGAGACCGGCGTGTGTATGGGCGAGCGGCGATGCCGTGCACAGAAAGACGTACAGCAGCGCGACGGCCGCCGCCCGCAGCCGGAATCCGAGCAGTTTGTGGGCTGAACGCTTTCTCATGGATGCTGCTCCCACAGACTGAATACGCGAGAGAGCCACGGGGCGGGCTCCTCTACCGACATTATAGGCGTGACACCCATTGTAGCATAAGCCTGGTAGCTCTGCGTGGTGGGTGCAGATTCCATTGTCTGTCAGCCCCCACCGGAGGAACTCACGGCGTCGCGTATAACGTACTGGTAGAGGTTCCTGTGCGCTTAGGCAATTTGCAAATCCACTTTGGCTTCGGCGGTCGCCCTGCTCGGCTACGTTCGGCCGGAGCGGCTCTCCTGGCGGGCATCTATCTCTTCTTCTGCACTTGCGGCCCGCTCGCACATACGCACGTCTTGCCGGATGCCCAGCACAGCGGGACCCAACGTTCCTCCGGTGGAGCGCGAATCACCGCTGCGCGCCTGCTGGCTACGCCCGGCACGTTGCGCTGTGCATACTGCGATTGGCAGGCGAACACCCTGTCTGGAGCGATACCTCTTCAAAAGATAGATCCGCCTGCACCGGCACGGGACAGCCTGACCGCGCTGCCGCAGACACTTTATCCAACTCCTGTCGCCGACGCCGCCTCACGCGCGCCTCCCCTTGTCTGACCCTTCTCTGACTCCCTTCTCTGCTTGAACCCACCGTGTGATCGCGCACGGCCGCCGGCTCAGCCTGCGATGCGCGGCGTGGAGCAGCCCATCCGGCTGAACTGCCCGGACGAACGCTTTTTCTCTTGGAGACCATATGTCGAAGGCTCATTGGATTCACGGAATCCTGCTGCCGAGCCTGCTGTTGGGACCCGGAATCCCTTCCGCGCGGGCCGACAGCCCGTCAACCAGCTCCAACGCTCGCGCTAGAGTTGTGATGGCGGCGCAGACAGCGCCGCCGAAGCTCACGGTGGAGGACGCCGTGCGCATCGGACTGCAGCGGAACCCGCAGATTGCGGCCGGCGTGGCGGGCGTCAACTCCGCCGCGGCCAATTACCGGTCCCTGGCGGCCTTCCCCCCGGTGCAGCTCGGTGTAACCCATTCGCAGGGCACCAGCAGTTCACCGACGCTGAACGGCCAGGAGACCGACACGTTTTTCGATCTGGGAGAGACGCTGGACACGAGCGGCCAGCGCCGGTTCCAGGCCGCAGGCGCCAAGGCGCAGCTTGGGGCCACACGCTACCAGCTTGCCGAGACGCGACTCACCCTGGAGCAGCAGATACGGGACGCCTACTGGTCGCTGGCCGCCGCTCGCGCGCAGACAGCCATGGCGCAGGAGAGCTTGAACGACGTGCAGCGGGTCCACAACCTGACCCAGACCCAGTTGACCGCCGGTTCGGCGCCTAGGCAGGACGTGGTCCGGTCCGGCGTTGACGTGGCGAACGCGCAGCAGGCACTGGTGACCGCGCAAGGGGCGGAGAAGACCGCGCTGGCGGCACTGAACGTGCTGCTTGGGCGACCCCCGTTGTCGGAGGTGGTCCTCGCGGACACGCTCTCGGATACCAGCCCTCCCCCGGACCTGGTGCCCAGCCTCGTCGCCCTGACGGACCTCCAGCGGCGCGCCCAGACCACGCGGCCACTCATCCTTTCCGCGCAGGAGCAGGTGCGGGTAGCGGACTACGCGGTGAAGCAGGCGCGGGCTTCCCGGTTCCCGGACGTGAGCGTGGACTATGAGCGGTCGGTCCAGCAGCCCACCGGCGCGGATGCGGTGGTGCTGGGCGCGAGATTCCCGCTCCTGGATTTTGGCTCGGTCAGCCAGTCCATCCGGTCCGCGGAGGAGAGCAAGAGGCAGGCGCAAGCCCAGTTGGCACAGACGCAGCAGCAGGTGTCGCAGCAGGTAGCCCAGGCCTATACCGACTACACGCAGGCAAAGCAGCTTGCCGCGAGCTATCAGACCGACATCCTGGCTCCTTCCGTCCAACTCCTCAACATGACACAGGTCGGCTACAAGCAGGGAGCGACCGGGATTCTGCCGGTGATAGACGCTACGACCACGCTCCGCAACGCGCGTACGGGCTACATCAACGCACTGCTGGCGCTTTACAAGGCGCGAGATGAGGTGTACGCCACAACCGGCGGGCTGTGAGAGCAAAGGATGAGGGATGAATCCGGAGTCCGGCTTTCAACCTTCATCTCTCACCGTTCAACTGAGGATATTGACATGATGACAAGCAAGCAGCAAGCGGTGCTGGCAGCCGGCCTCTTTGCGGCATCGATCCTGGCAGGGTGCCGGGGGCGGACACCCACTGTGAGCGCGGAGAACACGGCCCAGTCGCCGGAGTCCGGGGTGAAGCTGGTGAAGCTCGGCAGCGGCTCGGGAATACAGTTGGACGCTGCAGGGCTCAAGCTGGCCGGCGTCACTACGATCACAGCCGGAGTCTCCGACCTCGCCCCGAGGCTTCAGCCGGTAGGGGACGTGTCAGCCACCGATAGCGGCACGGTCCAGGTAACCTCGCGCCTTCCCGGTCGGATAGCGGCCGTCTACGTAAGCGCGGGCCAGCGGGTCCGCTCCGGCCAGGTGCTGGCGGTCGTGGACAGTGTGGACCTGACCCAGGCAGAGGCGACCTACCAGACTGCGGTTCAGCACCTGCGCCTCACCTATAACCAGCTCCAGCAGCAGAAGCAGCTTGCCAGGTACGGCACGCTCAGCGAGCCTGCGATAGAGGACGCACGACGGACCTTCGCCGCGGCCCAGGCGTCCGTGAACAGCGACAGAGCGCAGATAGACCTCGACAAGCTGACCCTCACCAATACGCAACAGCTCGTCTCCATGGGAGAGGTGACGCGCAAGCCCGTGGAGGACGCGCAGAACGCGTACGCCCAGGCGCAGGCCGCCGCCATCCAGGCGCAGGTGACGCTCAAGAGCACGAAGGCCAACCTGGACCGGGCGAAGATCCTCTACGACAACGGAATCTACTCCAAGCAGCAGTACGAAGACGCCGAGACGGCCTACAACAACGCGGTAGCCGCCGGCCAGCAGACCGCGACCCAGGAGCAGCTCTCCAAAGAGGAGTTGGGCCGCCAGCAGAACATCTTCAAGCAGAACCTTAACGGCGCGGCATCCCTCCAGGCTGCCCAGTCCAAGCTCCAGCAGGACCAGCACACCTACAACAACGACCTGACCGCCCTCGCTCTCGCCCGCACGGCCTTGAAGCGAGCGCAGGTGGTCCGCAAGTCCGGTATTCCCATCAGCCAGGCGCTCCAACAGGCGCAGGACGCCTACGATGAGGCCAGGGCCGCCGTACAGGGCGCGACCAATACGCTTAAGCTGTACGGCCTTGCGCCAGGCGCGGGCACGCGGCAACTCGCCAACGGCCACGTGGTCATCCCGGTGATCGCCCCGCTGGAGGGCATTATCGCCTCGCGCACCATGGTAACGGGCCAGATGACAGACACCTCCACTCCGCTCGCCAAGATCGTGAACCTGGATCGCGTCTATGTGAACGCGCAGGTCTACGAGCAGGACCTCACCGACGTCTCCGTGGGCAGCCCGGCGCGCGTGCGGGTGGCCGCCTTCCCCAGCCGCATCTTCAATGGAACCGTCTCCTTCATCGGCCGCGAGGTGAGCCCGGACACCCGCACCATTACGGTCCGCGCGGCGGTGGACAACCCGGGCTGGTTGCTGCGGCCCGGCATGTTCGCCACCATTGATATCCGCGGGCGGGGCGGGCGGCGCGCGCTGACTATTCCTGAACAGGCGCTGCTCCAGGAGCCCGATGGACAGGCCGTATATGTGGAGGTGGCGGACCGGACATTTGCTAGGCGTACCGTGAAGGTCGGGCCCGCGTCCGGCGGACAGGTACCGGTCTACAGCGGCCTTGCGCCGGGCGATAGGGTGGTGCGCTCCGGCAACCTGTTCCTGGACACGGAGCTTCAGAAGCTGGAGAGCGAAAAGCGAGGCGCGGCGTGATAGACCGGTTCCTGGCGGGAGTCCTCCGGCAGCGGCTCCTCTCGCTCGCCATCGCGGTGCTCGTGATCGCGGCCGGGGTCCTATCCATGCTCCGGCTCAATATCGATGCCTTCCCGGACATCACGCCGGTCCGCGTGGAAGTCGACACGGACGCGCCCGGTCTGGCTACCGAGGAGGTGGAGCGGCTGGTCACGCATCCTATCGAGATCGCCCTGCAGGGCATCCCGATGGCTACCAAGATCCAGTCCATCTCCAAGTTCGGAATCTCGGTGGTCACCGTCTACTTCGAGGATCGCGCCGACATCTACTGGGCGCGCGACCAGGTGTTCCAGCAAATCCAGGGCCTGACCATGCCGCCGGGCATCACCCCCTCCATGGGCCCAAACGACACGGGCACCGGCCAGATCTACATCTATGCCGTGCGCAGCCGAGGCGGGATCCATAACAACATGGACCTCCGCACGATTCAGGACTGGGTGGTGGCACCGGCCCTCCAGACGGTCCCAGGCGTGGCGGACGACCTCACCTTTGGCGGCGAGAAGAAGCAGTACCAGGTGATGATCGACCCGGACAAGCTGCGCGCATTCGGCCTGGGCATCGACGACGTTACCGGGGCTATTAGCAAGAACAATCAGAACAGCGGCGGCAATTTCGTTCAGCATGGCGGCAGCCAGTACATCGTCCGCGGCATCGGCCTGCTCCAGAAGCCCGAGGACATCGGCGATATCGTAGTGACGGCCCGGCATGGCGTGCCGATCTACGTGAAGAACGTCGCCACCATCCAGCTCGGGCCGGAGGTGCGCCAGGGGGCGGTGACGGAGGACGGCAAGGGCGAAGTCGTCGCCGGAATCGTGATCCTTCGCCTGGGCTCTAACACCGCGGAGGTGATCGGCCGAGTGAAGGACCGGCTGGCGGCCCTGAAGAAGGACCTGCCCCCGGACGTCTACATTGAGCCGCTGTACGACCAGTCCATCCTGATCCAGCACAGCGTCAGCACGGTTCGGGACGCCCTGATTGCCGGCGAGATCCTGGTGATCTTCATTCTCTTCCTGCTGCTCAGCGACGTACGGGCGGCGACGGTGGCGGCCCTGGCGGTTCCGATCTGCATGCTGGTGGCCTTCATCCTCATGTGGCGCGCGGGCATCTCCGCGAACCTGCTCTCGCTGGGCGGCCTGGCGATCAGTATTGGAATGATGATCGACGCCAGCATCGTTATCACGGAGAACATCTACCGCAACGTCACGGAGGACCGGCAGGAGGAGGAGCCGCTGGAAGACGCGGTGTTGCGCGGGGCGCAGCAGATCGGCCGCCCGGTATTCTTCGCCATCCTCATCGTGATCGCCGCCTTCATCCCGCTGCTGGCGCTGCAGGGAATCGAGGGCCGGCTCTTCGTGCCGCTGGCGCTATCCATCGTCTTCTCAATGGTCGGCTCCGTGGTGATGGCGTTTGTGCTCGCGCCATCCCTCTGCGCTATCCTGCTGCACAACGCGCGGCACCGTCCGCCGAACCGCCTGGTGCGCTGGCTGCGCGAGCACTACCAGTGGCGGCTCTCGCAGTCGATTCGGCGGCCCACGTACATCACCATCATTTGGGTCGGCGTAACCGCGCTCTCCATATGGCTCTTCCAGTTAACCGGATCGGAGTTCCTGCCGAGCCTGGATGAGAACAACTTCCGTGTGCGGGCCACACTGCCGCCCTCCATCTCCCTGCCGGAGGCGAACCAGGTGGCGCTCTCGCTGGAGCGCGTCTTCCTGCAGAACCCCAACGTGGAGCACGCCATCGCCTACGTCGGCCGCGCTACCCTGGGAGGGGACCCGGAATCGGTGAGCAACTGCGAAATCTCGCTCCCGCTCAAGCCGCCCTCTGAGTGGAAGGACGCGCACTCCAAGGCGGAGCTGGAGGCGCAGCTTCGGGCCGCCGCAAGCCGTTTCCCGGGAGTAGACTTCGAGTTCTCGCAGGAGCTGGAGATGCGCAACGATGAGCTGATCTCCGGCTTCAATACGCCCATTGCAGTTTTCGTGCAGGGCGATGACATTAAGGTCCTGCTGCGGAAGGCGAGCCAGATCGCGGCTGTGCTCGAATCCACTCCCGGCGCGGCCGACGTAGAGGTGGAGCAGGTCACCGGCATTGACAACCTGGACATTATCCCGGACCGGCAGCAGATCGCCCGGTACGGCATCAACGTTTCCGATGTGATGGACGTGGTGCAGTCCGCCATTGGAGGCATGCAGGCCAGCACCTTCTACGAAGGGGAGAGGCAGTTCGCCGTCCAGGCCCGTCTACAGCCGCAGTACCGGAACAATGTGGAAGCTATCCGCAACCTGCTGGTGACCTCCTCGACGGGTCAGAAGATTCCGTTGAGCGCGCTGGCCACGGTGGAGGTCCGGCCGGGACTGGCACGCATCGGGCGCATCAACGCCAAGCGCGGGGTGGCCGTACTCGCGGACGTCCAGGGCCGGTCCGTAGGGAGCGTGGTGGCGGATGCGAAGGCGGCCATTGCGAGGAGCGTCACGATACCGGTGGGGTACAGGGTTGAGTGGGGCGGGGCGGTGGAGGAGCTGCAGCACGCGCTCCAGACCCTCGCCTGGGCCATTCCAGCGTCGCTGCTGCTGATCTTCGTGCTGGTCTACGCCTGCTTTGGGTCGCTGCGGGACTCGCTGGTGGTGCTGACTACCATCCCCCTTGCCATCATAGGCGGCACGGTCTTGCTGCTCATCCTGGGGCTGCCTATCTCTGTCCCGGCCATCATTGGCTACATCGCCAATTTCGGTACGGAGGTGCAGAACGGGACCATCATGGTCTCCTTCATCAACCGGTGGCGCAAACAGGGCTACTCCGCGCGGGAGGCGGCGGTGCACGGTGCGACGGAGCGGCTGCGGCCGGAGATACTGAGCGCGCTCATCGGCGTGCTGGCGCTCATTCCGTTCCTGGTGGTCTCCGGCATTGGCGCTACGGTAGAGCGGCCCCTGGCCGCCGTGGTGATCGGCGGCATCGCGCTCTCCCGACCCATCGCCTGGTTCCTCCTGCCCACGCTCTACGTATGGTTCGATAGGAGTCGTGAGTCGTAAGTCGTGAGTCGTGAGAGCAGAAACCGAGGCATTAGTCGTGAGTCTTGAGAGCGGATAGCGGACGGTGATCACGTGGGGACGGCTATGATCAAGCTGAAGCGAGCGTACGAGCCGGCGGAGGAGGCGGACGGTTATCGCGTGCTGGTGGAGCGGCTGTGGCCGCGAGGGGTGACGCGCGAGGAGGCCCGGCTGGACGCCTGGATGAAGGATGTCTCGCCGAGTCCCGAGCTCAGGCAGTGGTACAGCCACGACCCGGAGCGGTGGCCGGAGTTCCAGCGCCGGTACCGGGAGGAGCTGCAAGCGCCGGACAAGCAGCCCTTGCTCAAGGAGCTAGCTGACCGCGCCCGCCAGGGCGCCGTCACCTTCGTCTACGCGGCCCGCGACACCGAACGCAACAGCGCCGCGCTGCTCAAGGAGTACCTGGCGCAGCAGCGCGACTGAATCGGCTCATTGTTGCGTTGTAACGGGAGGCGCCTTAGTGGCTTTCGTGCTCCTTGCGCCAGTCCGAGGCGATGGCTGAGACACCCCAGCCGTGGGTGATCTGCTGCACCTTCTGCTGGTCCGCCGGGTTCAGCTTCTTGAAGTCCCCCTGGGACTCGTGCGCCTTCTGCTTCACAAAGTCGATATCCGCTGTCGGTGGCGGAGGCAGCGGCCGGGTCGGCGGGCCGCCAAATACCCGCATGCCGTACCACACGAGGAACCCGACCAGTACGACCACCGCTACGACTATCGGAACCGGTCCCAGTCCCTGCTTGCCGGTCTGCTTCTTGGCTTGCGTGCTCATTTCGTTACTCCCACTGCATGGGAGGTGATGGGTGAGGGGTGAAGGGTGATAGCCGGAATCGGGACTCACCTCTCACCTCTCACCTCTCACCTGGCTAGATCCCCGTCGTCCACTCCTGGATCTGGTTGATGCCGTTCAGGATGTCCTTCTGCGCCTGGGGCCCCAGGTAGCCGCTGTTGCCGTACCAGGGCGTATTCGGACCGAATGCGTCCCAGTTGTCGTTCTGCACCGATGCCTGCAGGCGCATGGACTTGGCATGGCCGTCCATGAAGATGAAGTCGGTCATGCCGCCGTGGTGGCCGGAGATACAGCCGGTCGCCTGGCCGCCTGCAGGGATCCCATCCGGCGTACACTCAAAGGCCATGGAGCCGTCCCACAGGTTCGCAAAGAACATGCGAGTCTCGGCCGCCATGATGGTGTTGGCCGGCTGCTGCAGCACGGCGATGCTGCTCGGTGCCTGGACGCTTCCGGGACCAGTGTATGAGCCCCAGAACTTGCCCTCATCGCCCAGCTCGTTGTGACCGGCGTGGTCGTTGAGCGCGTAGCCGCGCGGGTAGCGGGTGGTCTCGTCGCCCGGCTCGCCGGGACCCCAGCCGCCCCAATAGACTACGGTTTGTGCCGACCAGGAGGCCGTGTTCTCAGGACACTGGTACAGTCCGCCGTTGCCCGGCGTGGTGTAGGTCTGACCGTTGTTGTACGGGCGCCCGCCGCTCTTGATGTATGGCTGCACCAGATCCTTCCAGATAATCTCCTTGCCCGACCACCAGGCGGATCCATCCGGGAACGCGCGCATCAGGGTGCCGGTCTCATCGTAGTCCTGCCAGTACATCTGCTGGGCCAAGCCCTGCTGCTTGCTGTTGGAGAGACAGACTACCTGGCGCGCCTTGGCGCGAGCCTGTGCGAAGACGGGGAAGAGGATGGCTGCCAGGATCGCGATGATGGCGATAACTACGAGCAGCTCGATGAGCGTGAATGCTCGCCGCACTTGGCGGGAGCGCATGTCAGGATGCATGAAAGGCCTCCTTGCCGAGTGTGCTCGGCATCTGCTCCGATGGGAGCGGTCGGTGTTGCCGGCGTCATGTAACAGGATGATTGCATGCCCAACACGCCGGACAACAGTTTCGTGCCACTTTGGTCCCACGCTAGCCTGTGTGGCCAGAGGGGACCCCTTGCGCGCTGCTGGACCTGGCGATCAACGCGGCAGGCAGCTCATGGTGGGCGGGCGGCTTGCCCGGATGGTTCATGCGCCAGAGGAGCGTCCGCGCCGCCGTACGGCCGATCTCTTCGAACGGCTGGGCCACCGTGGTGAGCCCTTCGCCGTTCGGCAGCACCTGGACGATGTTGTCGAATCCCGCCAGCGCGACGTCTTCCGGGATGCGCAAGCCCAGCGCCGTCAAACGGCTGGCCACGTTGGCCGCCACGTAGTCGTTGACGCAGAGCGCCGCTGTCGGCCGCTCAGGGGGCGGCAACCGGAACATCACGTCGAACACGGGCCAGTTGGCCCGCCACTCGGGCTCCGTGGAGGCGGTGGCGGTCAGCACCATCTCCGCTACCCCGGCGCCGCCGTGGTCCCGAAGAGCGCGCCGATACCCTTCCAGCCGATCCTGCACGGTGTTGATGGGCTCGGCGCGTGTGATATACGCGATGCGCCTGTGTCCCCGGCTTAATAGGTGGGCCGTGGCCTCGTACATGGCGCCTCGATTGTCCACACCCACAAAGTCCGCCTCTATCCCGGGCACCATCCGGTCGATGAGCACCATCGGCACACGCTTGGCGACCTCCTGGATGAGCTGCCTGTTGCTCGCGTAGGCGAATGAGTAGAAGACCAGCCCCCCAAAGCCCTGGTCCAGTACTGACTGAAGACGCGCCGCCTCCCGCGCCGCTACGTCGTCCGGGTCGTCCATCTCACCGCCAAGATCTAGAAACACGCCATGGTAGCCGGCATCGTCAAATGCCTGGTTCATGCCCCAGAAGATGCGCTGCTGCGCCGTGGCGCCCTGCTCGAACCCGCCGTGCCACATCACCAGGGCGATCAGCCGCGAGGCACTGAGGCCGTGCGCCCGCGGCGGAGCCACCCGCACGGTAGACCGCACCCGCGGAGACGCCCGGTAGGAGACCACGATGGGCCTGCACCGCGGACGGATGGAGACGAGGCCGCAGTCCGCCAGGCGCGCGATGGCCAAGCGGATGATCCGCCGGTGTACGCCGAGCTCCTCCGACAGCACGCGCTCCGCCGGCAGCCAACTGTTGGCCGGATAGACACCTGTGCGGATGCGCTCGGTCAGGACCGCCTCGACGTGGGCGACGGGTGGGGCGGGTGGATGGTCCTCTGCGGTCAACTTTGGAGCCATGATGGGCCATTATAGTATCCGCTCGCATATCCGTCAAGTAGGTTGACGGAAGACGGAAGATGGATGACCGATCCGGAATCCGTCCGTCGTCCGTCTTCCGTCTTCCGTCAATGGTCTCTTCTCCGCCGTCGCCAGCATCCAGAACAGCCGCGCGTACGCCGCGTTGGCCAGGAGCGTCTTGGCGAACGGGCGGTCCTTCACCGGCAGCTTCTCGTACCGGGCCTCCCGGCTGCGCTCAGAATCGTCGGCTTCGAGCCGACACTCCTGTCCGGTCAGCCGCTGCCACGTGCGGCACTGCTCCTCCCCGATCGTCCACAGCCGGAAGTTGCGGAAGTAGAGGCCGTCGCCCGGGTCTCGCAGGTAGTTGTACGCGTAGTTGGCGTTCCGCTTCACCTCCTCTACCAGCCCTCGTCCCTCCAATCCCGGCAGCACAGAAGCAAGCTGCAGCAGGCCGTCCGCCAGGTAGTGCACGAAGTAGCCGGAGTCGAACCAGAATCGCTTATCCGGGTCCCGCACAAGCTGGTCGTAGAGCGGCTTGGTGCGGTCCGTCGCCGCGGCGGCCAGCCGGCGCGCCTTGTCAATGGCTTGCGGGTCCTTCGTCAGACGGTACAGCTCCACGTAGGCGCGGATGGGCACGCCCGTGTTGTAGGTCCACTTCGTCTCCATCATGGACCAGTCCGGGGCGTAGAGCCCATCCCGCACCAGCCCGTCGCGATCCAGGAGCCGGTCCTCGATCCAGGCGAGCGCCTTACGCGCCCGAGCGATGTTGCGGTCCGGCTCCAGGCCGGCACGTGCCAGCAGCAGGGCGGCGAGCGCGAATCCGGCCGTAGCGGAGGTGGTGCGGTCGCCGGTGCCGTCCTTGCTAGGGTCCGTGCCCCACCGCACGCCTCCGGGATGGTCGGTGTCATCCCAGCCGCCGGCCATGAACCGCTCCAATACCTCCCGCGCGCGCTCCCGATACGCTGTCGTTACCGATGCCATGGACGCCTCCACCAGGGTGATGACTACCCACGCGTTGTCGTCGTAGTAGCTGTCCCTGTTGCCCGGAAAGTAGAGCCAGGCGTCGTAGCGGTGGCCGGCGGCGTCCAGGTACTGCTGGAGGCCGGCGTACACAGCGGCGATGCGGGCGCGGTACCGGCCGCGGTGGAGTTTTTCGCCCTCCACCAGGGAGTGCAGCCCCAGAAGAGAGGGCCACAGGGTGTAACCGTTGTTATGTACGGGGTCGCTGTCCACCGTCTCCGCGCTGCGGACGGGCGCCCGGAACATGCGGGCGCGCGGATCCCAGAAGCGCCCGTAGACCAGATCCGTAAGGCGGGCGGCCTCGGCAGCGTAGGACAGAGGGGGTGAGGGGGTGAAGGGGTGAAGGGGTGAGGGACCAGCTACCATGCATGCCAGCGCCGGGATGGAGAGTAGCATCTGGCGGCGAGACATCCGGAATTCCCCTGAGCTCCCTTCCTCACACGCTCCCACACGGCCCGCGTCGATCGTGCTCATTTGACAGCCGCTTTTGCCAGGACTTCCTGGCCGGGGGTCAGCGCCTCAAAGAGGGGCATGGTGGCCGCGCCGAGCGCGGCGTCGTCCTCCGCTGCCTCCGCCTTGAGCAGCGGGAGCCGGTCTCCCACGCCGCGAGTGCGAATGTCCGGCAGGCGGCGGCTGAGCTCCTCCAGCAGACGGTCCAGCAGCGCGTCCGGCAGCCGACCGCCGAAGAGGATGGCCTGGGGATTGAGCAGGTTCTCCACAATGACAAGCCCGCGCGCCATTCGTGCCGCGGCCTGCTCGATCCAGCCCAGGAGGACCGGGTCCCCTCCATGGAGGAGCCATTCCAGGTCGGACGGAGCATGAGCACGGATGCCGGCTCGAGCGAGCGCCTCATAGAGCGAGGCCAGGGAGGCGTACAGCTCCAGGCAGCCGATGCCTCCGCAGGCGCAGCGTGCGCCGTCCGGGTCGACCGGCAGATGCCCGAACATCCCGGCGGTGCTGTGGGGGCCGCGGTAGGGCCGTCCGTTCAGGATGAGCCCGCCACCTAGCCCCACGCTGAAGTAGACGTAGAGGAAGTCCTCCACTTCCCGGCCGGCGCCGAACCACCGCTCGCCGACGGCTGCCGACGTTGCGTCTGTATCCAGGTAGGTCGGCAGATCGAGCTGCGCCGTCAGCAGGTCTCGCAGCGGGGCATTCTCCCAGCCGGGGAAGTTGGGGGGCGCCGTGACCCGGCCGGTGCGGGTCTCGATGGGGCCGGGGACGCAGACGCCCAGCCCCCATAGCGACTCCAGTCCGATCCCGCCGTCCAGGCAGAGGCGCTGCGTGACGGATACCAGCTCCGGCACCGCCTCGGCCGGGGTGGGGAAGCTCCACTCCCGGTAGAAGCGCCTCCGGACTCCCCCAGCCAAGTCCACCAGCACGCCCGTCAGATGGTCCCGGTCCAGGTGGAGGCCGATGGCGTATCCGCCGTCCGGATTGAGCCCGATCTCGACTGCGGGCTGACCGCGGGCACCCGTCCGCCGGCCCGTGGGCGTAACGACACCCTCCTCGAGTAGTTTGTCGACGATGTTGGAGACGGTCTGGGCGGTGAGGGCCGTGTAGCGGCTGATGTCGGCGCGGGACAGCGGGCCGTGCAGCCGCACGGTCTCCAGCACGATGCGCCGGTTGAACTGGTGGGCGTAGGTGAGGTTGGTGCCGCTTAAGGCGATGGTCATCTATTATAGGGGCCGCCGCTACTTGACATAGCTGCGGGCTAGCGCCTAATATTAAGCCAAGTTGATTTAATTAATATCCGCCGCCATTCTAGGCCGCCGCAACGGGGCTGTCAAGAGGGTTCTATGGATTCTTTTGAGGAAGGGCGCGATGCGAGAGCGGAGTGGCGGCGCACCACCGAAGCCCTGCGGCCCGTCCGGCACACTCCAACTTCACCCGGAACCTACGACCTTTACCCTTCGTTCCCGCTGGGGCCGGGCACGATTGAGGTGGGATTCGACGCCCTGGCCGCCCGCCTTGCGCCGCACAGGGTGGCCGTCCTCGACGGCGATCCGGCTGTTTTCTGGCCGGAGCTCCGCGCGGGTCTAGACGCTGCCCTCCAGGGGCGGGGCGCCACACTCACCTGGCTCAACATTGACAGGGCGCTGAAGCCGGAGCACGAAGTCGACGCTCTGGTCGAGCCGTTCCTGGGCGGAGACGATCCCCTGTTTGGCACGCGCTTCACCGGCTGCCTGGCCGATTTCTTTGATCCGGACGCGCTAGCCGCGCTGGCGCCGGACCCCAACGCAGATCTCACTATTCTGTACGGTACCGGAGCGGCCCTTGCAGGGTGGGACGGGTTCCTGGCGTACGTTGAGGTCCCGCGGAACGAGCAGCAGTTTCGCTCTCGCGCCGCAGCTCCGGTGAACCTGGGTTGCGAACGCTCGCTGAACCCCAAGGCAGCCTACAAGAGGCTGTACTTTGTGGACTGGCCCGCCATGGCGGAGCACAAGCGCGGCCTCCTGCCAAAGCTGGACTTGCTGGTGGACGCCCAGCGTCCCGACGAGCCAAGCTTCATGACTGGCCCGGTGCTGCGCGACGGGCTCGCCGGCATGGCCCGGAGCGTCTTCCGGCCGCGTCCGTGGTTCGAGCCAGGGCCCTGGGGCGGGCGGTGGATGAAGGAGCGGTTCCCCGGATTGGACCCGGGCGCCCCCAACTATGCCTGGAGCTTTGAGCTGA
>CAYNFH010000069.1:14775-26858 GCA_964396385.1 uncultured Chthonomonadaceae bacterium
ATCGCGCCGGAGAACGGCCTGCTCTTTGAGAGTGATGGCCGCCTGCTGGAGGTCGCCTTCGAGGATCTGATGCTCCTGGAGAGCCAGGCCGTGCTGGGATGGGCCGCAGAGCGGTTCGGCGATGCGTTCCCCATCCGGTTCGACTACCTGGACACGGTGGGGGGCGGCAACCTGTCGCTCCAATGCCACCCCCGGCCGGAGTACATCCGTGAGAAGTTCGGAGAGAGCTTCACGCAGGACGAAACGTACTACATCCTGGACTGTGAGCCCGGCGCGACGGTCTACCTTGGCTTCCAGGAGGGAGTCGACCCGGCCGCCTTCCGGGCGGACCTGGAGCGCAGCCGCAAAGAGGGCAGCGAGGTGCATGTGGAGCGATACGTGCAGCGGCACCCGGCCGCGAAGCACGACCTCTTCCTGATCCCCCACGGCACCATCCACTGCTCTGGCGGCGGCAACCTGGTGCTGGAGATCAGCGCCACGCCCTACATCTTCACCTTCAAGATGTACGACTGGCTGCGGCTGGACTTGGAGGGCCGGCCGCGCCCGCTCAACATCGACCGCGCCTTCGCCAATCTCTACTTCGAGCGGCAGGGATGCCGCGTCCGCGAGGAGCTGATCTCCCGTCCCACGGTGCTACAGACCGGCCCAGGCTGGCAGGTGATCCATCTGCCCACCCATCCGGACCATTTCTACGACGTCCACCGGCTGGAGTTTGAGCGGGAGATGGAGGTCGAGACCGGCGGTACGTGCCACGTGCTGAACCTGGTGGAGGGGACGTTCATCGCGGTCGAGACGGAATGCGGCCCCGCGCGGCGAATCAGCTATGCGGAGACATTCATTGTCCCCGCGGCGGCCGGCCGGTACCGGCTGGTGAACGGAGGGACCGGAACCGCGATGGTGGTTAAAGCGTTCGTAAAGGGACAAGGGTTGAGGGATGAAGGCTGAACCCGGATCCCGATATGCGCTGGCGCTCGATATTGGCGGAACCCATGCCACCGCCGCGGTGGTGGACCTGGAGACCCGAGGGGTCCTGCCGGAGAGCGTCAGCCGCCGCGACGTAGACCCGGACGGAGCGGCCGAAGCGCTCATCGATGCCTGGGCCGGTGTGGTGGCCGAGGCACATGACCGTGCGGGGCAGCCACAGGGAATAACGCACATCGGGATTGCGATGCCGGGTCCCTTCGACTATAAGCTCGGCATCTCATACCTTCAGCACAAGTTCGCATCACTCTACGGTCTGGACGTAGAGGAAAGGCTGCGGTGGGGCATTCAGCGTGGTGGTTCCGCCCTGATAGACTACGGCCTGGATCTGGGGCCCATCCTATTCGCCAACGACGCCCAGGTCTACGCGCTGGGAGAGTGGTGGGCAGGCGCGGGCCGGGGGCACGACCGAGTGATAGGGCTGACACTGGGGACCGGGCTCGGCGCCGGATTCGTGGCAGGCGGCCGGATCGCGAAGGAACTAGACGACCCCGTCTCGCGCGCGGAACTCTGGTCTATGCCGTACCAGGAGGGTATCGCGGAGGACTACGTCTCCGGCCGCGCCATCCTGGCGGAGTACCGGAGGCTAACGGGGCAGGAAGCGGGCGCCCGAGAGGTCGCGACCCGGGCGGAAGCGGGGGAGGAGGCGGCGCGCGCAGCCTACCGGACCTTCGGCGCGCGTCTCGGCAGCGTGCTTCGCCCCTCCGTCCAGAGACTGCGGCCGGATTGCATCGTCGTGGGCGGCAACATCGCACGCGCCTTCCAGCTCTTCTCGGGGGCCGTGCTGGCGGAGCTTGGCCCCGGTTCGCCCATGGTAGTACCTTCTACCCTCTTCGAGGAAGCCAACCTCCTCGGCGCCGCCGCGCTCGGATTGACGGAGGACGGAAGACGGACGGATTCCGTCCTCCGTCCTCCGTCACTTCCTGAGGCAGAGCCATGATTCACGAGGTCCTCCTCGTCCACCACTCCCATACGGATATTGGCTACACCCACCCGCAGCCGGTCATCTTTGAGCTGCACCGCCGGTTTATCGACGAGGCGCTGGATCTGGCCGAGGAGTACTGCGACTGGCCGGAGGAGTGCCGGTTCAAGTGGACCTGCGAGGTTACCGGCATCACGTTGGACTGGTGGCGGCACGCGTGCGAGGCGGACCGACAGCGGTTCCTGAACGCGGTGCGCCGGGGGCAGTTCGAGGTCGCGGGGCTGGCCTGGAACATCACGCCGCTGGTGGACCATGGTATGCTGCTCAAGCTGCTGGAGCCGGTCAAGACGCTGCGGGCGTTGGGCATCCCGGTGCGCGCGGCCATGAACTCCGACGTGAACGGCTTGCCCTGGGGCATGGTCGACGCCCTGCTCGACTTCGGCATCGACGGTCTCTCCATGGCCATCAACGAGCACTACGGCTACGCCATCCAGCCCCGGCCCCGAGGCTTCTGGTGGGAGTCTCCGTCCGGTCGCAAGCTCCTGGTGTGGAACGGGCTCCAGTACTGGAACGGGGCCAACATCCACATGCGCATCCCGGAGGGCATCGCGGAAGTGCGGGAGGCGATGACCGCGTACCTGCGCGTGTGGGAGGAGCGCGGCTACCCACACAGCTTCTTCCCCATGCAGGTCACCACGCCCACCGCACCGGACAACGCCGCCCCGGACTCGCGCCTGCCCGTGTTCGTGCGGGACTGGAACGCCACCGAGCCGCCCGTGCGCCTGCGGTTGGTCACCCTCTCCGAAGTGTTCGACCGGCTTTTCGACGAGCCGCTTCCCAGCCTGCGCGGCGACTGGACGGACTGGTGGAACTTCGGCGCTGGCAGCACCGCGCGGGAGACCGCGCTGGCGCTGGAAGGGGAGCGGCTGCTGGATGCTTCCGAGCAGCTCCGCGCCTGGAACATACCTCTCGGCCGCGAAGAAGGCGGGGCTGGCTGTAGGGGCCGGGCGCCGTCCCGGCTCGTCCGGGATGAGGCCATCCGCGAGCGGGCCTACCGCGCCATCTCCCTCTACGTAGAGCACACCTGGGGCGCGGACCGCTCCGTTCGGCAGCCGCAATCCCTGGAGACCTACACGCAGCTCAACCAGAAGCTGGCCTTCGCTTACGAGGGATATGCGCTGGCGCGGATGCTCCGGCGGGACGGGCTGGACCGGCTGGCGCTGCACGCGGGCGGTGACGAGCTGACGGCGCTCTTCTACAATCCGCTGCCGTTCCCCGTCCGCCGGACACTGCAGGTGCCTGTAGCAGAGGGCGAGCTGGCATACCTCTCGGAGCCTCGCGAGCACTTGCGCCACCGTATGGACGTGATGCTGGCCGATCTCCCCGCGCCAACAGCCAGTGATTCCGCCTCCTTCTGGACCGGCCCCATCGAGATCCCCGCGCTCGGCTATGTCGCGCTGCCTTACCGGGAGCTGCCGCGGCCGTCCGGCGGCCTCCGCGCGAACGAGGAGGGCATCGGCAACGGGCGGCTGGAGGTCCGGATCGACCGTGAGCGCGGGGGCATCGCCTCACTCCGGCTGGACGGCGTGGAGTACGGGCGCGCGGAAGGACGCTGGCGGTTCGTCGAGCCGGTGCTGGAGCGGCCGAAAGGCGGTCAGCGCAGCGAGCTGTTCGGCCCGCTCAACTGGCGCGCGCTGGATGTGAACCAGCAGTGGAAGCCGGACTGGGAGGCGGTCTGGGAGGGACCCTCCTGCATGAGGGAGTCTTCCCACATTCTGCTCGATGGATGCGCGGAGTACCGGCAGGCGCTGGAGCTTCCGTCGGGCGACACCGTCACGCTCATCTACCACGTCTTCCCGGACGAGCCGAGCCTGGAGCTCGCCGCGGAACTGCACCTGACTGGAAGCCGCGCCCCACAGGCGATCTATCTCCCTTTCCCAGTAGCACTGGACCCCCAAGAGGCCCGCTGCCACTTCGAGACTGCGGGCGCGGTCGTGGAACTGGACCGGGAGCAGCTTCCCTACAGCAGCCGGCACTATCTCACCACGCAGCGGTTCATCCGCCTCCAGGACGGCGCGCGGGGGCTCACGGTGGCCTGCCCGGACGCGCCGCTCTGGCAGGTGGGCGGCCTCACCTTCGGACGGCACAGGGAGGGTGCGGTTGCGCGCGAGGAGGCGATGCTGGCGGCCTGGCTCACCAACAACTACTGGGACGTGAACTTCTGCGCCAACCAGGCGGGCGTCGTCCGCTTCCGCTTCCGGCTGATCCCGCACCCGGCGCAGGAGCTGGCGGAATCGATCCGGCAGGCGCTGCCCTACGCGGTTGAGCCGCAGCTCCACGCCCATCGCAAGCAGGGCCCGGTCCGGAACCCGCGCGCGCAGCTCCTGGCTCTGGAACTCGGCGGCGCCATCCTGACCGGCCTGGACACCCATGGAAACGGCATTACACTCACGCTCCTGAATCCGGAGGACGTGGAGCAGTCCGTGCGGATAGGTCCCGGCGCGGCAACCTTTTCATCCGCCACCCAGGTCACCCTTGCGGGAGAGCCTGTACGTAACCTGCCCCTAACCGACGGCCAGGCCCGCCTGGTACTGTCACCAAGAGAGTGGACGGGGATACAGGTAGACGGTTGACGGAAGACGGTTGACCGTCGGAAGCCGGACCTGCCGTGTCTCCCTCCTCCGTCTTCCGTGAGTGCACCAAGAAGGAGAGCACCCATGCCAACACTATACGGTCAATCGCTGAGTCGGCGGGAGCTGCTCGAGCGGATAGGGGACATCCGCCAGGTAGGCGGTGTGTGCCGCGTGCAGCGGACGGAGGGCGTGGAGCGCGGCCTGGAAGTAATCGAGGTGCGCACCGGGGCGGGGCTAGACTTCGACCTCCTTCCGTCCCGGGGCCTGGACATCGGCGCGGCGCTAGTCTTCGGCCGCTCTCTCGCCTGGCACTCCGCATCCGGATTCCCACTGCCGGAGCGGGTGGACGTCCGCACGCAGGAGGGGTTCCATCGCGGGTTCGGCGGGGGGCTGCTCACTACCTGCGGGCTCTCCAACGTGGGGGAGCCCTGCGAAGACGAGGGCATCGAGTACACCCAGCACGGTATGGCGATGGTTACACCTGCCTTCGACGTATGCGCCTCCGGTGAGTGGCAGGGCGACGAGTACGCGATGATGGTGCGTGGCCGCACGCGCGAGGCGGGGCTCTATGCGGACAAGCTGGAGAAGACGCGGACGGTCACGACGAGGCTGGGCGAGGCGCGGCTGGAGCTGGAGGACGTGGTGGAGAACATCGGCGCCGCGCCCTGCGCGCTGATGATCCTGTATCACGTGAACGTCGGCTGGCCGCTGCTCGCGCCCGGAGCAGCCATCGAAGCGCGCAGCGAGGCACGTGAAGTGGTGTTGGGGAATGGTCGCGGCTGGAACGAGGTCGCCGCTCCCTGTGCGGACTACGAGACCAACGTGATCGAGCACCGCATCGCGCCCGACGGGGACGGCATGGCGCGCGTGACGCTCCGCTCCGGCGCGATGCGCATTGAGCTGGCTTACGATGCGGCAGCGCTGCCCCGGTTTACGCAGTGGCGGCAGTACGGCGCAGGCGACTACGTGCTCGGGCTCGAGCCAGGCAACGTGGGCGTCCGCGGACGGGCCTGGGAACGGGCGAACGGCTCGCTGCCCATGCTGGCCCCGGGAGAGACCCGCACCTTCCGGATGAACATCTCCGCCGCGCTGGACGGAGCCGTGTAGAGCACGAGCATGGACATCGCCGCAGCAGGTGAACCGCCTCCGAGTCTGCACCTGAACACCTGAACGCCGGAACACCCTGTAATATAAGTACATCGCAACTCTGCCCCCGACGGAGGAAATATCATGCGCGCCTGGCGCAGCGCCGTCCCGCTCTTCTTCGCCCTGAGTCTCGCCTCCCCGAGTTTCGCCATCCCGGGCCAAACACCGCCGGCGCCGAAGAAGGATACCGCGGTCCATCCCACAAGCTGGGGGCACGTCACCGGCCAGGTGTACGACGCCGTGACGGGCGCTCCCATTCAGAACGCCGCCGTCTCCGTGCAGGACCACGGCGCCTTCGCCGATGCCGGCCGCACCACCGGCAAGACAGACGAGATGGGCCGCTACCACTGCGACGCCGTCATCGGCCGCGTCTCCTCCAATCTGGATCTGGGCAGGCTGCTCGACGGCGGGCTCATCACCCTGGTCCTGGGTGGGGCCGTCAACGAGACCAAGCGGATCGACGTCACGCGGCTCAACGTCCGCATCACCTGTGACGGCTACAACCTGTTCGAGGGAGTGGTGCTCTGCCGCAAGTCGTCACCCTCGCACTTCGAGGTTGCCATGGAGCCGATCCTGCTGACAAGGGCGGGCTCGGACGAAGTGTCCACCACCGCGGAAGGGTGGGGCGTGGTGCGGATCGAGGAGGTGAAGATCGATCCCTCCGTAGTTCGCCCTGGGGGTAAGGCGCGCGTCACCGTGCTGGTCAAGTCGCCGCGCATCCTCAATCTGCACGACATGTCCGTAACCGCCAACTACGCGCTGACGGATAAGGAGGATAGGCGCGGCCTAAAGCCGGCCCCAAGCCCGGCGGAGGGTACGCTCGCATTCACCGGCGACATCACGGCGCCCAAGTCCAAGAACGGGGCGGTGGCGGAGGTGACGGCCTCCATCCTCAACTGCCCCTATGATGTTGCGCCGGACGGGCGGCGCGCGCGGGCGCTCATCCAGGTGGTCCCGGAGGGGGAAGGGGACGAGGTCGCCGCGGACCGCGCGGAGGCGTACCGCCTGGAGCAGCAGGGCGACACAGAGGCCGCGGCGGAGAAGCTGAAGGCCATCTGTGGAGGCAGCCACGCCGAGCTGTGGGACTACGTTCGACTGGCGAAGCTCAGCGAGGTCCTGCACGACTCCGGGGGCACCGTCCAGGCTCTCAAGCGCGCCGTGGAGATAGCGCCCGCGAAGCCGGAGCTGGCCCGCAGCCTGGTGATGGGCGCGTATGTGTCCGCGCTGGTGGCGCAGGGCCAGGGCCAGGAGGCGGTAACCCAGTTCGATGCATCGCTGAAGGCGATGAAGGAGAAGGACAAGCCCGGCCACCTGGCTGTCCCACTGGTGGCGGCGATGGGCAGCGCCTACGTGCAGACAGGCCGCCTGACCGAGGCGGAAGCGCTGAACGAGGAGCTGCTCAAGTGGCCGGGCGCGGGGCTCTACCCGGAGACCATCGCCTTCCGCAGTTCGCTCACGCTGGCGCGCGCGCAGGCGGCGCTGAAGCGGGAACCCAACAGCGCACAGGCGCACCTGGCGTACGGCCGCGCCCTTATGGACCAGGGCCGGTGGGAAGAGGCGGCCAGCGCGGTGCAGGACGCGCTGAACATCGACCCAAACCTGGGAATCGCCCGGCGCGAACTGGCCTACGCACTCCTGCACCTGAAGGGACAGACGCCCGCCGCCGATCAGGACTTGGACGGGTCGCTCACCGCGGCGGAGGGGCAGGTGGAGTTCACCGACCCGAAGGGTAAGGTGTCGCGCAGCAAGGACTTCCACGCCTGGCACACGCTGGCCATCCTGCGGTACGTGAAGGCCTGCCGGCTGCGGTCCTCTGGGGACAGCGCGGCCAGCGCGGAGTTCGGCCGGGCGCGGGGCGCCCTGATGGAGGCGCTGAAGTGCGGCCGCAGCGGCGCGGACGTGGCAGGAGACGAGCCGGTCATACTTCTGGGCTACGCCCGCCCACGCGTGGTGACCATCTCCGGGTTCGCCTATCCGGAGGCCAACAGCGACTTCGTGCTCATGGACAGCCTGGAGGGCCTGGAAGCCAAGCCGAACGACTACCTGGCCGAGTACAACCTGGGAACCGCGCTCATCGATCTGGGCGAGCCAGCGCTGGCGCGTCAGCCCATTGAGCGGGCGCTGGCCCTCAAGCCGGACTTTGTGGAAGCAAAGTACGCGAGAGCGCTGGTGGAGCTGAACTCCGGAGAGCGCGACGCAGCCCTGGCGGACCTGCGGGCCGTGGTGAAGCGCAACCCCCGGCACAGCCACGCCAACCTCACGCTCGCCAGGCTCTATACGGAGGACGGCGACATGGCCTCCGCCTCCGTCTGCCTCGCCGCCCACGCCGCCGTGTACGGGACAACGGCCCAATGACGCCTCTGGATCTTCGTTGGCGCGCGGCGGGCCTATCTGTCATTCCGAACCCCGCGAGGGATCTGCTTTACAGTACGTGTGCGTACTCTGCCGGGGAACAGCAGATCCCTCCCCAGGGCCCGGCCCTCGCCGCTGTCCGCTTCGCGGCCAAAGCGCGGCTCACCCGTGTTCGGGCTGACGTTCAGCGGCGTGCTCCGCTTTACGTACTCTTCCTACTGCTCCTCCTCGCCGTCGCCCCGGCCGGCGCGCAGGTGTTCGACCGCACGGACACCCAGCGGGAGATTGAGCTTGGCCGGCAGGCCGCGCGCCAGGTAGAGAAGATGTACCCGCTCTCCAAGAACGCGGCCTATATCGCGCGGGTCCAGCGCATCGGCTCCGCGCTCGTCGCCAGCCTGCCGAACCGCGCCTATCCCTACGAGTTCAAGGTGCTCGCCACCCCCGAGTTCAACGCCTTCTGCCTCCCCGGCGGGTTCATGTACGTCTATGAAGGGCTGCTCACCAAGATGCCCAACGATGACGCGCTCGCCTTCGTCATGGCCCACGAAATCACCCACGCCGCCCACCGCCACTGGCATCGTATCATGGAGAAGATGAAGGGGATCACCATCGCGGCCATCCTGGCGGATATTGCCACCGGCGGGCGAGACTCCAGCAACATCGGCTACCTCTATGAGATCATCGCCATGCAGTACTCTCGCGAGGACGAGGACGATGCCGACAAGAACGGCATTGAGACCGCCTGGGCGGCCGGCTTCGACCCGCACGGCGCCGTGGAGGCCAGCGAGCTGATGGTCAAGGAGGAGAAAAACGTCCACCTGGTGGAGTACCTGCGCGACCACCCGCCGGCCCCGGACCGGCTCAAGCGGATGAAGGCGGAGGAGCAGATGCTCAAGGACCGCGTGCGGCCGGCGCCGTCCCCGGGACCGCAGCCGGACCTGAGCATAGAGTCCCTGGTAGGACCGCTGCCCTGCACAGACTTGGCGGATAACCCCTGGTACCCCCTGCGCACCGGCGCCGAATGGACCTATGAGATAAGTGCTAACGGCGTGAAATCGAGGTATACGGTGCGGGTCGTGGGAGCGCTTCGCGCCGCCAGCGGGCCGGTCTATCGCGCGGAGGTGGTGCTGGGGAAGGACACGGCCGTGCCGTGCCAGTACCTGACCACGGCTACCCAGGTCTGGCGGCGCTCTCGGCCTGCAGACGCCTCCAGCAAGTGGCAGTTGGATCTGGCGATCCCCGCGGCCGGTGACGCTTCCTCCTCTTCATCGCAGTTTGCCCTGGTGGGGCAGGAGGACGTGACCACCCCCTGTGGCAAGTTCGCCGGAGCGAGTCGCGTCCATTGCCAGAGCGGTGTCGACGTGTGGCTGGCGCGTGGGGTGGGCGTCGTTAAGCGCGTCTACCCGGCCACCGGCGTAACGGAGACTCTCATCAGCTACAAGACCGGGGTGACACCCAAGCCACCTTAGTGCCCCAGAGCCTGCGGCGTGGTATAATAGAGCATCTGTTCGACGACACGAAGCCTGAGCGACCCCTTCGCGATGCAGGTCTGATGGGCCCTTGCGGCCTTCCCTCTCTTGCCTCTCTGGACGGTTCCTTCTCTCTTTCTTGACGCGCGATACAGGTGGTGAAGACGAAGACAGGCTTCACCGTAATCTCTCGCGCCTTCGGCAACCGATGGGCGCGCTCGTTCCCGGCAGGGGACAGAAAGAAAGGAGCCATTCCAAATGGCAATGCGTATCTATGTAGGCGGCCTGCCGTACTCCACCACGGATGCGGACCTCGAGGGCCTGTTCGCCAAGTCCGGCGCGGTCACTTCGGCGACCGTGGTGTCCGACCGCTATTCCGGTGAATCCAAGGGGTTCGGCTTTGTTGAGATGGCCAACGACGGCGAGGCCAACGCGGCAATCAAAACCCTGAACGGCACCAGCCTGAACGGCCGGACGATCACGGTAAATGAAGCCAGACCGCGCGAAGACCGCGCTCGCACCGGCAGCGGCGGTGGACGCGGCCGCTGGTAAGCTAGCTCCTCTGGCAGAATCAAAGGCCGGCCACGACGCATCGTGGCCGGCCTTTGATTCTGGGTGCACCGCCCACAGCTCTCCTCCGCACGGCCGTGCTCCCTGCGCGATCAGAACGCCTGCGGTAGGGCCGTCCTTCTCGCGATTCGCTTCGCGCGCTAGCAGGTACACTGAGGGGCGGAATCGCAGACCACTTCTCAGGAGGGAAGGATGCAGTACACAACGCTGGGCAGAACAGGACTGAAGGTCTCCAGGCTCTGCCTGGGCACCATGAACTTTGGGCCGCAGACTTCGGAGGACGACAGCCACCGCATCATGGACCGTGCCCTGGAGCACGACATCAACTTCTTCGACACCGCGGACGTCTACGGCTGGAAAAAGGGCGAGCGGGTCACGGAGCACATCATCGGGCGCTGGTTCGCCAAAGGCGGCATGCGCCGAGAGAAGACCATCATCGCCACCAAAGTCTACAACCCGGTAGGCTACGGTGAGATGGAAGACTGGCCTAACACCAACCGCCTCTCCGCTCTGCACATCCGCCGGGGCTGCGAAGCGAGCCTCCGCGCCCTCAGAACGGACTACATCGACCTCTACCAGATGCACCATGTCGCCCGCGAGTGCCCGTGGGAGGAGATCTGGCAGGCCATGGAGCTGCTGGTGCAGCAGGGCAAGGTCCTTTACGTCGGCAGCTCCAACTTCGCGGGCTGGCACATTGCCATGGCGAACGAGGCCGCCAGGAACCGCCATTTCATGGGGCTGGTATCCGAGCAGAGCCTCTACAACCTGAACGCCCGTACGGTGGAGCTGGAGGTGATCCCTGCGTGCGAGCACTACGGCCTAGGCCTTATCCCCTGGAGCCCTCTGGCCGGTGGCCTGCTGGGTGGCGTGCTCCAGAAGATAGAGCAGGGGCGCCGCGCCTCGGAGGGCGTGCAGAAGACGCTGGAGAAGGAGCGGCCGAAGATCGAGCGCTGGGAAGCCCTCTGCCGCGACCTGGGCGAGCAGCCCGCGGACGTGGCGCTGGCCTGGCTGCTGCGCAACCCGGTAGTGACCGCGCCGATCATCGGCCCACGCACCCTGGATCAGCTTGACGGCTCCTTGCGCGCCCTGGAGATCAACCTCGCCGAGCAGACGCTCCAGCAGTTGGACGAGATCTTCCCCGGCTACAAGCCCGCCCCGGAAGGCTACGCCTGGTAAGAGGGGACTCTAGATGCCATCGCCGTTTCCGGGCGTGGACCCGTACATTGAATCGCAGGCCTGGGAGGACTTCCACACCCTTTTCATAACGGCCATCCGCGAGGACTTGACTCCCGTACTCCGGCCCCGCTACGTGGTGCGGGTGGAGGAGCGGATCTATGTGGAGCGCCTGCCGGACCCGGTCGCGCCTATCGGGCCAGGCATCACGGTCGTCTCCGTGCCAGAGAGGGAGCGTCTCCCGCATTTCGGTGGCACTGCCACCGTCGCCAGTCCCAGCTTCACCGCGATGATCCCCTTGTCCTCGCCAGAGCGGGAGACATACCTGGTGGTGCGCGACCGGGAATCCATGGAAGTCGTTACAACCATCGAGCTGCTCTCTCCAACCAACAAACGGAAGGGCAGCACAGGGCGACGGGAGTACGTGAAGAAGCGCGCTCTGGTACTCAGGAGCAAAGCCCACCTGGTGGAGATAGATCTGCTCAGGGGAGGCGACCGGCTGCCGATCGATCTTCCGCTGCGACATGGCGGTTACTATGTTCTTATCTGCCGCCACCCGGCCTGTCCACAAGCGCAAATTCACAGTTGGGGACTGAGCAGTCCGCTGCCCACCATACCCATTCCCCTTGCTGGCGATGATCCGGCCGTGCCTCTCGATCTGCAGAACGTCTTTGCAACGCTGTACGACCGCGCCGGCTATGACTTTTCCCTGGATTACGCCCGCCCGGTGGAACCGCCACTCGCGAAGGAGGACCAAGAGTGGGTCCGGCAAGTGCTGAAGGATCGGCGTCTATCATCGTAAGGGCTGGATGCGTCCATTATTCGCGCGCCCCCACC
>CAYNFH010000070.1:0-25584 GCA_964396385.1 uncultured Chthonomonadaceae bacterium
GCGCTCTCCCCCTGAGCTAACCGCCCGTGTCGAGGTCCTGGGGAGCCGGAGGGATTCCGGCCGGGGCTAGTATACCGGAAAGGATGTGCACGGTCAAATTGGGTGAGAGGTGAGAGGCGGGAGGGGGTGATAGCGCGAGCACGGAGACAGCAAGAAGGGCGGGCTGATGCCCGCCCGGATGTATAGCGCCACGGGGAATCGAACCCCGGCTTGAGAGCTGAGAACCCCCTGTCCTGACCGCTAGACGATGGCGCCGTTCCTCACTCCGGCACCGCGACCCGCGCGATGCCGACCCGTATTTTATCAGAGCGCCGAGGCGATAGTCAAGCGTTCGGAGCCTTCTGTTCCCCTAACGATAGAGAGCCAGATTCCGCGGGCGCTCCATCTCAAACGGAATGGCCCGCGGAGGGACCGGAACGGTTCTGTGGGCGGGATAGAGAGGGCCGGGACAGCGCCCGGCCCCTACAGCGTTCGCTGATTCGTTCGCGCAAAGCGGTCCTGAGAAAGCGGGAGCAAGCTCCCGCACTCCAAAGGAGGGCCGGGACAGCGCCCGGCCCCTACAGCCCTTGTCCCTTCGGCTGGTCCGGTTACCGTGTGACCCTCTCACCCTGTCCGCTTCGAGCGGAGCGCGAGGCGGAAAGAATTCTCACCTGCGTAGAAGTGGGGAAGGGGTGGCCGCCCACGGTGGCCGTTACCTCGCCGAACGTCGCCACGTAGCCGCTAGCCGGAGCCGGAATCTCCGCCGTAAACACTCCGCCGGAGCCGGTGAACGGCGTGGAGGTCCAGCGCGACTTCCGGAAGTCCTTCGTGTCCGAGTGCGCCGTCCATAGCACGGCCCGCGTGGCCGCCGGAGTAGTGTTGATCCGCAGCCGGTCGCCGGTTCCGCTGGCCTCGTAGCTCCAATCAACCTTCGGCGGCAGCGAGTTGGCCGCGATGGCCCGGATGAAGGCGGAGGCGGAGGTCAGCACCTTCAGCTTGTCGTCCAGCCCGTGGCCGGAGTTCGGGTCGTACAGCACCCACTTGGGGCCGGGAAGCTGGTCCCAGTAGATGTTCAGCGCGTCCAGGGTCCAGTACGGGTCGTTGGTGCCGTTGACGATGAGCTTGGGCATGGAGAGCGATTGGCGGAACGTGTACGGGTCCACCATCTCCGTGAGCCGCCGTCCGCGCGGGCTGCCCATCTGGGCCTGGATTCCGCGGCGCGTATAGTCCTTGATCTGCTCGCTGTACTGTCCCCAGGTCTGGAGCTGGTGCGGCATCTGCGCCTGCAGGTCCAGGTTGTCGTAGACCATCGGGATGATGGCCTTCACGCGCGGGTCTACCGTCGCCGTCAGCCAGGTGGTCCAGCCCCGCTTGGAGGCCCCGGCCACAATGAACCGCGTGATCGGCGCCATGTTGTTCTTCGCAGCGAACGCCTGGAGCGTATCCATGGCGCGGAGGGCGCTCTTGACCATGGGGAAGAGCAGCGGCCACGACTCATCGCCCGTCTCGAGGTACTTCTGGAACGTGTAGGCGATCAGGGCGTCCTCGTTCTGCCCGAAGAGGGGCTCGTTCGGGATGTTGTACAGCACGCCCATGAGCGTGTTGGTGGCGTTCGCCACCGTGAGCCCGATGGCCGCGTCCGCCGGGCTGCCGTTACCGCCGGTGATGAGCAGGACCGCCGTGCCCGGGAACTTCACCTCCTTGGGTTGGAACACCTGGATCCGGTGCTGCCAGGTGATTCCCTGCCACTTCTGGGAGGTCATATGGAGGTCGTAGACCGTGCCCAGGGAGCCCGGAATGACCGCGCGCTGCTCCCACGCGTAGGCGGGGTCCGGCTGCGTGACGTACGTCGCCAGGTCTCCGCGGGCACATCCCGCGCAGAGCAGCGTGAGGAGGGTGAGTATGGCTCGTGGCCTCATGGCGGGGTCCTTTCGTTGCAGTAGAGTGCGGACAGGTACCGTAAAGCAGATCCCTCGCGGAGCCCGGATGCAGGTTGTGTCGATGGGCACTCCGGAGTTACCTGTGAACGGGTTCATAGTGTACGGGCGTCGAGTTCTCTGAAACCCTGCTTACTTCCTGTACGTCGTGAGAGTGGACGGATTATGGCAGGGATGAACCACCAAGGCGCAAAGACACGAAGACGGGCCAAACTCAGAGAATCTTCGTGTCTTCGTGTCTACCTTGTCTAAGCTGTTCGTCCTCCATCCCGGTCCATGAAAGGAAAGTGTATGTTCGCCTGGGCTTTGCGACTGTTCGGACACCACGCGGTCAAGCACGCCGTTACCGGCGGAAAGCGGCCGCTCATCGATATTGGGCTGGGACTGGCGCTGCTACGGGACCGCCGGGTGCCGCTGGCGCGCAAGGCGCTGGCGCTCCTCCTGGGCGCGGCGGCCGTCTTCGCCCTCATCAGCCTGGAGGTCCCCGTGGAGACCATTCTGGGCATCCTGCTCAACGTCCCGGGCGTGGGCCTGGACATGGTGGTGGATGGCCTGGAAGTCATCGCCGGCCCCATCCTCTTCGGCGCGCTGTTCCTTATCCGCGTCGCCCCGCCCGCCGTGGTGGAGCAGATTAAAGGAGAGCGCTACAGCCTGCTAGCCGTGAAGGGGTGAGGGGGTGAAGGGGTGAAGGGGTGACCGACATCGAACGAGAAGAGATGCCGCCCTCTACCCCGCGCCGGGCTGAAACCGGCGCTATTGAAAGAGAACCCGGCTGAAGCCGGCTCCGGAGCCCGCCCGGGGCGTAATCCACCGGGCTATTAGAGGGGAACCCCTTCGGGCTCCGGTCCCTGTCACCCCTTCACCCCCTCAGATTTCCATGATCACCGGCACCACCACCGGCCTCCGTCGAGTCTTCTTGTTCAGGTACCGGCCAACAACGTCCCGCACGGCGCCGCGGACGTTGTCCCAGTCCGATTCCTCCGCCTGGCCCATGGAGTCCAGCGTCTCCATCACGCGCCTGCCGGCCTCCTCAAAGAGGTCCTCGGCGTCCTCCGGGTGCAGGAAACCGCGGGAGATGAGGTCCGGCCCGTATAGCACCTCGCCGGTGGCCCGGTCCAGCGCCACCGTTACAATCACGGTCCCGTTGTCCGCAAGGTGCCGGCGGTCCCGCAGGATCACCTCGCTCACGCCGCCCTCGGAGAGGCCGTCCACCAGCACGTTCCCAGCCGTCGAGATGGGCTCCAGGAACTCGGCCTTCTCGCCGTCCAGCGCCAGCACGTCGCCCACCTCCAGCCAGATCACGTTCTCGCGGGGAAAACCGGCCTGAACCACCATCTCTGTGTAGGCGTACATCATCCGCGGCTCGCCGTGGTACGGCGCCACGTAGCGGGGCCGTACCAGGTTGAACATCAGCTTCAGCTCCTCCTGGTTGCCGTGGCCGGAGACGTGGACCGGGGTGATCATGTCGTAGATCACGCGGGCGCCGCGCCGGAAGAGGCGGTTCACCGTCCGCCATACGGCGTCCTCATTGCCCGGAATAGGGTGGGAGGAGAGAACGACCGTGTCGCCCGGCACGATCTGGATCTTGTGGTCATCGCATGCCATGCGGGAGAGCGCGGAGAGCGATTCGCCCTGACTGCCGGTGGTGAGGATCACCACCTCCGTGGTGTCGTACTCGTCCACCTCCTCCACGCGGATGCGGTCCGTGTCCCGATACCGGAGGTATCCGATTTCCCGGGCCACCTCGATGTTGCGGGCCATGGAGCGGCCGGCGACCGCCACCTTCCGCCCGTACTCGGCGGCGATGTCGAACACCTGCTGCACGCGGTGGAGGTTGGAGGCGAACGTGGTGACGATCACCCGGCCGGGCGCCTCGCGGAACTCCTGTTCGAACACGCCGCCGACCACCCGCTCGCTGGGGACCCAGCCCTTCTTTTCCGCGTTCACGCTATCCGAGATGAGCAGCAGCACGCCCTCATCGCCGAGCTGCGCGAAGCGGCTCGCGTCGAACAGCTTGCCGTCGATGGGCGTCTGGTCGATCTTGAAGTCGCCCGTGTGTACCACCACGCCGGCGGGCGTGTGGATGGCCAGGCTCACCGTGTCCGGGATGGAGTGGGTGACGCGGATGGGCTCGACCGTGATGGCTCCAAACTCCAGTACGTCGCGCGGGACCATGGTGTTGAGCGACACCTGGTCCAGCAGCCGGTGCTCCTCCAGCTTGCACCGGACGAGTCCCAGCGTCAGCGGCGTGCCGTAGACGGGGACGTTCAGCTCCTTCAGCACGTAGGGGAGCGCGCCAATATGGTCTTCGTGGCCGTGCGTGAGCACGATGGCGCGGACCTGCCACTCGTGCTCCTTGAGAAAGGTGATGTCCGGAATGATGAGGTCTACGCCGGGGTGCTCTTCGGTGGGGAACTGGACGCCCGCGTCGATGACGATCATGTCGTCACCGTAGCGCATCGCCAGCATGTTCTTGCCGATGTCTCCCGCGCCCCCCAGCGGGATGATCTCCAGCTTCGTCACTGCAGAAGCCCGTACTCTTTGAGGGCCTTGCGGACGATCTCCTGCTCCTCCTCGTTGGCCTCCACCAGGGGGAGGCGGAGCCCGCCCACGGGGATGCCGAGCATGTTGAGGGCGGCTTTGACGGGCGCGGGGCTGGGCGTGGTGGGCTGGAAGCAGGCGCGGACCACTGGCAGCATTTTGGCGTGAAGCCGGGCGGCGCCTGCGTGGTCTCCGGCGAAGAACAGGCGGTGCATGGCGTTTACATCGCGCCCCACCACGTGGGAGGTGACGCTGACCACGCCGTCACAGCCGACTCCGAGCATAGGCAGCGTGACCGCGTCCTCGCCGCTATAGACCAGGAACCCGTCCGGCGCTCCCGCGCGGATCTCGGTGATCTGGGTGAGGTTGCCGCTGGCTTCTTTGACGGCTATGATGTTGGGCACATCCCCGGCCAGGCGCAGGACTGTGGCAGCCTCGATGTTGGAGCTGGTGCGGGGCGGTACGTTGTACAGCATTACGGGCACGTTTACGGATTCGGCAATCAGGCGGAAGTGCCGGTACAGCCCCTCCTGGGAGGGCTTGTTGTAATACGGGGCCACGAGCAGCAACCCGTCTACGCCGAGGGCGGCGGCCTCCACGGAGAGTGTTACGGAATCGGCCGTATTGTTCGTGCCCGTGCCGGCGATGACCGGCCCGCGGCCGGCACACTCCTCTACGGCGATGCGGAAAAGCGTGAGCTTCTCTTCATGGCTGAGGGTGGGGGACTCGCCCGTGGTGCCGCAGACCACCAGCCCCTCCGTACCGTTGGCGAACAGGTGGCGGATTACACGGCGGAATGCCGCCTCATCTACGGCGCCGCCGGAATCGAAGGGGGTGACAATGGCGGTGAAGACGCGGGCATTTTGGATTTTCAATTTTCCATTTTCAATTTTCAATTGCGTAGCTTCTCGGCCCACCTGAACGCCTTAAACCGCCGCGGCCTGCCGCTGCCGCATCCACTCGTTGGCTATCTGGAAGCCGTTCAGGGCCGCGCCCTTGAGGATCTGGTCGCCGGACACGAACATGTCGATCGCGTTCTCGTTCGAGATGTCCGCCCGCACCCGGCCCACCAGCACGTCATCCTGACTGGTGGCCTCGATGGGCATGGGGAAGTGGTTGTTGACGGCGTCGTCCACCAGCCGCACGCCGGGGAAGCTGCGCAGCGCGTCCAGCACCGCCGGGATGGGCGGCCGCGTATCCGCAAACTCCACGTTGATGCTCTCGGAGTGGGCCCGCAGCACCGGCACCCGGATACAGGTCGCGGTCACGCGCAGGTTGTCCTCGTGCAGGATCTTGCGCGACTCGTTGACCATCTTGCGCTCTTCCTCGTTGTAACCGTCCTCGTCGATGCGCGTGTTGTGGGAGAACAGGTTGAACGCGATGGGGTGGGGGAACACCTGCGGCGAGAAGGGCTCGTTCCGGAGCACGCGCTTGGTCTGCTCCAGCAGCTCGTCCATCGCCTTGGCGCCCGCGCCGCTCGCCGCCTGGTAGGTGGAGACGACGATGCGGTGGATGCGGCCGAGCTTGCGCAGCGGCGCGACCGCCATGAGCAGGATGATGGTGGAGCAGTTGGGATTAGCGATGATGCCGTGGTTCCAGCCGATGTCCTCCGGGTTGATCTCGGGGATCACCAGCGGAACGGCCGGGTCCATACGGAAGGCGGAGGAGTTATCGATGACTACCGCGCCTGCTTCGACCGCCGCCGGGGCGAACTGGCGGCCCCGCGAGGCGCCGGCGGAGAAGAAGGCGATGTCGCAGCCGTCGAAGGAGTCCTCCGTGAGCAGCGCCACATCATGGTCCCGGCCGCGGAAGGTGATCTTGCGGCCGGCGGAGCGCTCGGAGGCCAGGAGCCTCAGCGATGCCAGCGGGAACTCCCGATCCTCCAGCAGCCGCAGGAACTCAGTCCCCACGGCGCCCGTGGCGCCTACAATCGCAACGTGATACTCTCTCGTCATAACGCACGCTCCCCCGCGATTCTCTGGAGTATATATGATACCCGGCGAGGGAGGCGCGTGAGGGAGTGTGGGAGTGTGGGGGTTTGGGTGTATGGGTGTATGGGGGCAATCACTCCCACACGCCCACACTCCCATACTCCCACACCGTCCTTAGGCCTTCCGGGCGCCGTGGCGGCGGTGGGAGGCGAGGTAGGACTGCACGATCGACTTCTGCTCCGGCGTCAGGAGCGCCTCGACCTGCGCGCGGGCGTCCTTTCGGGTAGCCTTCGGGTCCGCGCCGCCCTTGATCTTGTCGCGTGTGCTGCGCACGATGGACGCAATCTTGCTCTTCTGGTCGTCGGTCAGCTTGAGCTGAACGGCGACGGCTGGCGGGATGCCCGTGCCGGCAACCGCCCGGATCTCCGACGCGGCGACCTGCAGCTTCGCCTTTTGGTCGGCGTTCAGTACCGCTTCGATCTCGGCGCTGGCGGTTTGGGTCAGCTCGCGGAGTTTCTGCCGGTTGGCGGGATCCGGTGTCTGGCCGGAGGCCGGCCGGAGGGCGCGGGCATCGGCCACGTACTTGCCGTGGATGGCCGTGATCTGCTTCTTCTGGTCCGCGTTGAGCGAGACGACGCTGTCGATGATGTCCACGGGCAGGGCAGCAAGATTGAGGTGGCCGGCTTGCCGGGCTGCGCGGCGCTCGGCCTTGCCGGGCTTCTGCGCCTGGGCGGCGCCGCACACGGCCACGGCCAGCAGGGCCGCGGCAAAGATGCGTATAGTGCGGAATGCGGTCATTTGGTCCTCCGGGTTGAAGGTTGAAGGTTGAAGGTTGAGGAGCGCCGGCATCGTTTCGGTGGGCGCTCCAGCTTACCTGCCAACATGTTCCGAACTTGTTGACGTGGCGAAGGCGGTAAAGTTCAACAGGACCCATACCGACCGCACACGAGATCAGAAATTGAAAATTGAAAATTGAAAATCGGTGGGAGGCTTGGTGGCCGGCGGTCCGCGCGGTGCGGCCCGGCCTGACCTTTGCGCGGTTTGCAGGGACCACGGGCGCCGTTGCGCTCACGCCCTTCTGTTCCTCGGGCTGCCTCTGCGCGGAGGAGCGGGCCGCGAGAGAGCTGGACCTGACGCCGCTCCGGCTGCGCCCGGCTATTGGCGCGGCGGAGTACGCGGTGCGGCGGATTGCCGGACCGGTGGGAGGGCGGAAGGCCCGGGACGTGGCGGCGCTCGCGAACTGGGCGGCCGACGCTCTGGCGCCGCCGTCGGTTGCGTATTGCGCGCGAGCGCGACCGCCGATCCGAATAGGGCGGGGCCTCTGTTCTTACGGTCTATTTGCTGCCGTCCTGGAATCGGGTCCGCTGCGCGGCGCGAAGGCACGGGAGGCGGCGCACACGCGTATCCGGGGCTGGATAGCGGCGAGGCGGGCGGGCATGGAATACATCCAGGAGCTCGCCGGGGCCCAGCGCACGCCCTACTCCGTTCGGCTACGCCGCGCATCGGAGCTCCTGCGGGCTGAGCTGGACGAGGGGCTGCTTCCGCTGGAGCGGCTTTTCGTGGCGAAGCGGGCGCGGCCGGGAGATGCCGCGGAGGCAGTGGAGCTGCTCCGCCACGCCGAGTGGCTGGGCCGCGCCGCTGTCGAGTTTGTGGCGGAGGCGGCGCTGCGCGGCGCGGGAGTGGCGGCCACGCTGCGGGAAGCGCTGCTGGAGCCGCCGGATGCGGCGCTGGAGGCAACGGCGCTGCGGGAAACGCTCTACCTGGCGCGCTGCGGCCAGGAGCCGTTCCGGCGGTTGGCCGCCTACCGCCTCGGTGGCGCCGCCGGTGGCCCCGCCCGGTCCACGCTGGCGCAGCTTCTGTACGACCGGAGCCCGCGCGTCGCCGCGATTGCGCTGGCATCGCTCCTGGCATCCGGGGCGGAGTGGCTGACGGGCACGCTGGCATCGACCTTCCGCAATCTCCAGGACGATGGAGGGGAAGAGACCGCAGCGCTTCGGGCCGTGCTGCTGATGGAGCTTGCTGAACTGGATCCGGAGGAGGCTGCCGCAGTGGCCGCCGAGGCGCTGGAGTATGCAGGGTCGCCCGAGCTCGTGCGCCAAACGGCCATGAGAGTTAGGTGATAGGTTACAGGAGCGGTGAGTACGACTTTGCGGTAGGCCCTACGCACCCGTTCTTCCCTGGAACCTCTCACCTCTCACCTCTCACCTATTGCAGCGGTGGAATGTAGTCCCCGTGGGCGGCGAGGAGATCGTCCACCAGGGACCAGATCTCGTCCAGCGTGAGCTCGGCGGCCGTGTGAGGGTCCATCATCGCCGCCTGGTAGACGTACTGCTTCTTCCCGGTTAGCGCTGCCTCCACCGCCAGCGACTGCACGTTCACGTTGGTCATGATGATGGCCGCAAGCTGCTTGGGCACCGCGCCGATGGCAGTCGGCTGCACGCCGTTCTTGTCCACCAGGCAGGGCACCTCCACGCAGCAGTCCTCCGGCAGGTTCGTGATGAGGTCATTGTTGCGGACATTGCCGTAGATCACGCGCGGCACGTCCGTCTCCATGGAGTGGATGATGAGCGAGCCGTACTCGTGGCTGCGGTGCACCTCCACCGGCTCGTCACTCTCGAACCGGGCCTTCATGGCGTGCCAGCCCTCAATCTGATGGATACAGCGGCTTATGTACTCGTCCAGCGGCACGTTGAACCGCTCGATGAGCTCCGGCCGGTCCCGCCGGATGAAGTGGGGACAGTACTCCGCGAAGTGCTCGCTGGACTCTGTGACGAAGTAACCCAGCCGCAGAAGCATCTCATACCGGACGCGGTTCCAGTCCGGCACGCGCCCATCCTCCACCACCTTGCGGATGAGCGGATAGAGGTCCTGGCCGTTGCGCTCGAAGCGGAGGTAGAAGGCCATGTGGTTGATGCCCGCGCAGAGGTAGTTGATCTCCTCCGGCGGGATCCCAATGTCGTGCGCAAGCTGATGCGCCGTGCCCTGCACGCTGTGACACAGCCCCACCGTGCGGATGCGCGTGGCGCTGTTGACGGCCCAGCAGAGCATGGCCATGGGGTTCGTGTAGTTGAGGAACTGCACGTTGGGGCACAGCTCCTCCATGTCCCGGCACATATCCAGCATCACGGGGATGGTGCGGAGAGCGCGCATGATGCCGCCTATGCCCAGCGTATCCGCGATGGTCTGCCGCAGGCCGTACTTCTTGGGGACCTCGAAGTCGATCTCCGTGCCCGGCTTGTAGCCGCCTACCTGGATCATGTTGATGACGTAGTCCGCGCCGTCCAGGGCGGCGCGGCGGTCCGTGTGCGCCGTGATCCGGGGCCGGGCGTCCACGGCGCGCGCCACCTTGTGGGCCACGAGCTCCGAGGTCTTGAGCCGCTCGGCGTCGATGTCCGTCAGGGCAACGTGGGACTCGGCCAGCTCCGGGAAGCTGAGGATGTCGCCGAGCAGGTTCTTGGCGAACACCGTGCTTCCGGCGCCGATCATCGTTATCTTGGGCAATGGAGGTCTCCTCTGGACGGATGACGGAAGACGGATGACGGACTGATCCGGAACCGTCACCCGTCCGCGGTCCTCCGTCACTCTTCCGGCCAGCGGCCTATCTCGTAATCTATCGCGATGACGTCCTCACGGATAGGAGTGAGGAAATTCAGTACGACGTCCTGGTGGGCGGGGTGGGGGCCGTACGCCTCCAGAGCTGCGCGATCCGTGAACCGCACCACCAGCCCGCACTGGAATCCCTGCGCCCGGGTAGAGAAGTTCTCCCCGCAGGTAAGGTCCACGATTCCGGGGATCTGCTGCTTGAGTCTCTGGAGGGCGCCGATGGCGGCGGCAATGGCGGTGGGGTCCGCGCCTTCCTTCCACTTGAACAGCACCACGTGCTCGACCATAGCCTGCTTGCCCCCATGCGGCGGGATTGACGCGCCGACGCGCCTCCCATAGTTCTACCCGAACCGGCCCGTGTCTCCGGCCATAGGCCCCCTATATCCGAAGAAGGATCCGCAAGCGAACGGTGACCGCGTCCATGGTGGGCCGCTCTACAGCTCTAACCATGCGGGTCGGGCGCGGCCGCTCGGTACGTCACCGAACCATCGTCATGCCACACCTCATTTCGGTCTAGGCCATCCATTAGCGTCTTGTCCCAGATTGCTTGCTCTGCCAACTCCTCATCCCAAGCTCCGGGGTCTTCCTGAAGGGCCGCATAGGCCCGCTCCGCCTCCTCAAAGATCTATTGCCGCCGGACGGAATCCATTTGGCCAACTGTGATCGGAATCACAGACACGCGTGAGGATTCCTGATATGATCGGCCCTCAACCACAAGTGGGCGGTCGGGAGAGTTGGGAACCGGCCCGCATGTCCCGATCGCAACACGGAGAACTGGAGGACAGACTATGCGTGGTGCAGAGTTGAAGGTCGAGATTGCCCCATTGGAGCCGGCCCCGCCACGGTCGGCCCAGTGGGCACGCGGCATTCCGCGGATTCCCGCGCTTCGGGACGAACTCAGGAATGCCAAGTATCAGCTCCTGGCTCTTACCCCGCTTGAGACGGAGGCTCGAGCCAAGCGTCCCGCGCGCGCGCCAACGGCGTACCGCGCCATTCTGTACGACTACACCCGCCAACGTACACTGACCGTAGAAGGACCGGCGGACAATCCGGAAGCAGCAACCATTATTGAGTCGGCGTCCCAACCGCTTACCAACTGGGATGAATTCGACGCTGCGGTGGCATTAGTCCAGCGCGACGAACGCTTGGGCGCAGAACTCCGGTCCGGAAAGGTCGTGGCATATCCGGCAATGCCGCCCTACGTGGGCATCGAGCAGCCTGACGGTCGGGTACAGCGGATCGTCACGGTTGGATTGCACCGCAGCGAGGGCAAGAGCGGTCATCGCATAGTAGGGGTGGACCTCGGGCGTGGTCAGGTACTGCCGCAGCCCGACGGTGTCCCCCAGGGCGGAGACCTGACCTGCGGGCCGCCTGCCCAGAACAGCTGCGACGCGAACAGCGCCGGACAGATGGCGCGTGTGACCATCCGGCAGGGCACAACTGTCCTGTGGACCTTCCAGGTCCTAAGACCATCGGCCTCCACCGGGACCAACGGATCGGGCGTAGAGCTGCGTTACGTGAACTACCGTGGCAAGTCCGTTCTCTACCGCGCAAACGTGCCGATACTGAACGTCCTGTACGACTCGGACGGGCAGGGGGCGGGATGCGGACCGGCCTATCGGGACTGGGAGAACCAGGAGAATTGCTTCCAGGCGAACGGCACAGATCCCGTACCCGGATTCCGGCTCTGCAATGCACCGGCGCAGACCATTCTCGACACCGGATCGGACGCAGGCAACTTCCGCGGCGTGGCCGTCTACGTTCATGGCAGCGAAGTAGTGGTCGTCAGCGAGATGTCCGCGGGGTGGTACCGCTATATGAGCATGTGGCGTTTCGACGCGAATGGCACCTTGCGTCCCCGGTTCGGGTTCGCCGCCGTGAACAATCCCTGTACGTGCCACCCACACCATCACCACTGCTACTGGCGCCTGGACTTCGACATCCAGTCGCCGACACCTAACCTGGTGGAAGAGTTCAACAATCCGCCGCTCTTCCCGCCTCATAACTGGCACAAGAAGGTGTACGAGATCCGCCGGCCGAAGGACCCCACCCGGCATCGCAAGTGGCGGGTCTCCAACACCAACACGGGCGCCGGATATGAGATCATCCCGGGTGCCAACGATGGGACGGCCGACGCATTCGGAGTGGGGGACCTCTGGGTGCTGCGGTACCACGGCTCCACGCCCCCTCCCACTGGCGAGGAGGACGACGGCCAGCACTTTACGACGACGCCGAGCCTGGCCATGGCGCACATCGACAACTTCAAGAACGGCGAGCTGGTAGAGAACCAGGACGTGGTTGTCTGGTACGGGGCCCACTTCCTCCACGACGAGCTCCACGGAGGGAGTACGCCTCACATCGTTGGTCCAGACCTCGTCCCATTCAACTGGTAAAGAGAAAGCCAGGATCTCCGGCGCTGAAGCAGCGCCTGCGCCTGCTTCAGCGCTACGCGCGCCGTTGAGGGCGCCTATCAAAACCTTCCCCTATCCCCCTCCTTCCGAAGGAGGGGGAACTCCCTCCCCTTAAAGGGGAGGGTTGGAGAGGGGTTCTACTAGAGGCTCTAAGCGCGCCAAGCCGAACGATTCAAGGCACAAACAACAGATAGAATGGTCCTGAAAGCTCCGCGCTCCCAGGCGCTACAAAGTTATCCATAAACGCTCCAGTCGAAGCGTCGTACCGCTTCACGCTGTTGTCGCCTTTGCTGCACACGTACAGGTTTCCGTCCGGACCAAAGGTCAGCCCCCATGGCGTGCTGATGCCGCCTGCACCCGGCGCCACGAAATTCGCGCCTGTCTGGCCGTCGGCGGGAAACGGATGACCGGTCACATTATATCGCTTGACACTGTTGTCACCAGAGCTAGAAACATAGAGATTCCCGTCGCCGTCGAAAGCCAGTCCGGTCGGCCGGGATAGTCCGCCGCTGCCGGCCGTAACGAAGTCCCCCAGGTACGTCACCGCCTGAGTAATGATGTCCAGCCCCCATCGCTTGACGTTGTCCGTAAGCCGGCTGGCCACATAGAGCACGTCATACGTTCCCTCGCGGCGGAAGAGAAGACCTTCCGGTCCCCGGAGCCCCGTCACTCCTCCGGCCGCGATGAGGCTGACCCAATCCCCGGTAGTCCCGTCATAGCGCTGCACGGTGTCATAGCCGGCATTGTTGTCGTCGTAGCCACTGACGTACAGGTCCTGGTGTCCGCTGCCAATGCGGCCCGGACCAATTAATGCCGCGCGCGGAATGTAGGGGCGGGAGCTCTGCACGTTTGGAACGAAGGTCGCTCCGGTCCTGCCCGGCGCGGGGAGCGGCGCACCACCGCCGTCAAATCGTTTGACGGGTGTCGTGAACGGGCTGTTGCTGCAGGCGAAGACGTTTCCACCGGCGTCGAGGGCCAGCCCATAGGGCTCGCGTATGCCCGTGAAATCGCCATTCGTCGCGAAGTCGTCGATGTAAAACCCCGAGCTTCCGTCGTAGCGCTTCACCTGATTCGTATATAAGCTGCCGACGTACAAGTTGGCGTCGGGACCGAATGCAAGCTCTGTGGGCCCTTCCAGGTAGCCAGCGTCCGGCACGACGTGGTCACCCATATCGCTGGAGCCCGCGGACCAATCGATTCGCCAGTGCCGGACGTTATTGAACTGGCTGGCGACGTAGAGGTCGGCCCATCCTGGCGAGTCCACGACCGCAAGCCCATAAGGCCCTGCTACGCCCGGAGCATTCGGCGGGACGGCCCAGCCGAGGCCAAGCCCGGTATCCGCATCGAACATCGCCACAGACGAAGGACTCCAGCAGCTCACGTACAGGACAACTCTGCCAAGGCCGGCCCCCAAGGCCAGGCCGCGAAAGGTCTGTAACTGCCATCCGTCAAAGACTCCCACCGCGAACCGGGCGCCGCTCTGGCCGGTTCGTGGCCGCGGCGCGCCCGTCTGGGCATCGTAGCGGAATACGTATGAGAAGCCGTTCTCCACATAGTCGCTCGCCACGTAGAGATCATAGTCGGCGCGGCCAAAGATCCGTCCGAACAGGATCTCGGACGGGAGGCGGAGTCCCCCGCTTTGATGTGGGATGAAGGTGGCGCCCGTCTGCCCGGATGCCGGCAGCGGCGCGCCCGTGGTACCGTCGTATCGTTTGACAGTATCGTCGGCGGTACATCCCACGTAAAGGTTACCGTCGGGTCCAAAAGCAAGACCGCGAGGTCCCAACAGGCCGCCGCTCAGGAACGGGACGAAGTCATCGATGTAGCTGCCGGATACCCCGTCGTACCGCTTGACAGTCGCCGGTGGACTGGCAACGTAGAGATTGCCATCCGGCCCGAAGGCCATTCCTTGTGGCTGCCGGAGGGCGCCTAGGTCCGTGCCGAGAGGAGCTCCCGTAGCGTCGTCAAACCGCTTGATGGCATGGGTGCCGTTGCTTGAGACCAGCAAGTCAGCAACTGAGGGACTCGCCGTGGCTGTGAGAGCTGCCAGCGCAATGAGGACCCATAACGCTCGTGTCCTACCTCTTCGTCTGCGTTCCACCATAGTCTCCTTTCGCCGACCTACACTGAGTAAAGGGATTTCGAGACGCCGACGTTCAGCGCGGATGAGGAGGGTCCGCGGTCTGCGTTGAGTTGCTCCCGCGCTGCATGCTCACACGGGCAGACCGATGCTGCGGAATTGCAAACTGTTCGACGCGCAGAACCGGTGTTCCTGCTCGCAGGACCGACCATATCTCGTGCAACCAAGCCGGCCCGGCAGGAGTTGAGGGACCGCTTGCGAAACTAGGATAGACATAGTTCGCGGACGCGCCCCCGCGGTCTGTCAGCAGTTAAGCGATGGGTAAACATCGAGTAGCGGCGGGCGTCCCTGCCCGCGCCCGGGCACGGAGGCCCGGGGCTACTCGGAGAATCGCGGGCATCAAAATGCACTTGACGCACCAATAGAGCCGCCGACTAGCGCGAGCGGTGGCTGGCCCGTCCAAAGGGTTACAAGGAGCAGCTTTATGCGTAGACGCAGACGTCTTCCGGTAACTCTGGTGGTCCTGTGCGCGCTGGGCGCCTGCTTCCCGGCATTGGGGGCGCTCGCTCAAAGCGATCAGGTTGTTTACGACGACGCGCTCGAGAACGGCTGGCAGAACTGGTCCTGGTGCAGCGTGGACCTGGCGTCCGCTGATTTCGTCCACACCGGCGCCCGCAGCGCGAAGATCACCTACACGGGCGCCTGGCAGGCCTTCTATCTCCACCACACCGCCTTCGACACAAGCCTATACAGCAGCATCACTTTCTGGGTCAATGGCGGGGCGGCGGGCAGACAGCACGTCACTATAGCCGCCCTGTTGAACGACGTGGCCCAGCCGTCCGTATCGCTCGATGCATACGTCACGGGCGGGTCTATTGCGGCGGGCGCCTGGCGGCAAGTGACTATCCCGTTGGCCGCTCTGGGAGTGGACCACAAGCCGAACATGACCGGCTTCTGGCTGCAGGACTCAAGCGGCGGCGCTCAACCGGCTTACTACGTAGACGACATCGGAATCACGGCCGCCCCGCCTCCGGCCGTGGTCAACATCCATGTAGACTCCACACACGCCGTGCGGACCGTGGATGACCGGGTATTCGGTGTCAACGCGGCGGTGTGGGACGGCGCCTTCAATACGGCGGCCACAACTTCGCTCCTGGCAAACAACAACACCCGGATACTGCGCTTCCCGGGCGGATCCCTTTCGGACACTTACCACTGGCTGACCAACACTTCGGATGGCAACACCTGGCAATGGGCGACCGGCTTCGACGCCTTCGCGAACGTGGCGACGGCTATCGCCGCCGACGCCTTTGTCACGGTGAACTACGGCTCCGGCACCCCGCAGGAGGCTGCGGACTGGGTGACCTACTCCAACGCGACGCATGGCTACGGCTTCCACTACTGGGAGATCGGCAACGAGTGCTATGGGGGATGGGAGAACGATACCCACGCGGGCAAGCACGATCCGTACACCTACGCCAACCTCGCTGCACAATACATCGCCCTGATGAAGGCGGCAGACCCTACCATCTCCGTCGGCGTGGTGGCCGTACCGGGTGAGGACTCGTTCGTCAACAACACCAACCATCCGGTGACCAACCCACGGACGGGTCAGGTCCACAACGGATGGACCCCCGTAATGCTCGCGACGCTCGCATCGCTGGGAGTGACGCCTGACTTCCTCGTACACCACCGCTATGAGCAGAATCCCGGCGGCGAAAGCGACGCGTACCTGCTGCAGGCAGCCAAGACGTGGCCGAACGATGCGGCGGACCTTCGCCAGCAGCTCAGCGACTACCTGGGGGCTGCCGGCGCCGGCGTCGAGCTGGTCTGCACGGAGAACAACTCGGTATCCTACAATCCCGGGAAGCAGACCACGAGTCTGGTGAATGGCCTCTATCTGGCGGACAGCCTGGGCAGCCTGCTTCAGACGGAGTTCAACGCGCTGGTGTGGTGGGACCTCCGCAACGGCCAGGAGCCGAACCACAACAACAGCCCCCTCCTTTACGGCTGGCGCCAGTACGGGGACTATGGATTCCTCAACGGTAACCAGGGCTATCCCACCTACTACATGACCAAACTGCTGTCGCACTTCGGCAGGGGCGGGGACACAGTTGTCTCTTCCAGCAGCTCCTACTCACTCCTGTCAGCCTACTCGGTGCTCAGGGGAGACGGCAGCCTGTCGCTGCTGGTGATAAACAAGACTCCCGCCGCCACCCTGCACGGCAGCATTACGGTGGCGGGATTCACGCCGGCGCCCAACGCCGTCGTCTACTTCTACGGCATTCCGCAGGACGAGGCCGCGCGGACCGGGACCGGATCGCAAGATGTCGCGCAGACCACGTTCCAGGGCGCGGACGTAGCTTTCTCCTACGACTTCCCTCCCTACTCCGCCACCCTCATCTCGCTGGCCCCCGCCCCGGGGGCTCCGAATACATCGGGCCTGCTGACCACACCGTAATCTCCTCCGCCAGCAGGCCCGCATTGCGGAACCGCGCGGCGCCTTCCCTTCACGGGCTCCATCGGCTATGGCGCCCGCCGCCTGGATATGGAATAACCTCCTGGCTTAAGTCCGCCGCGGCCGAGTCTTTCGGCAACGCGCCAGGCGGTGCGATATGGAAGGGGGGCAACTACTCATGGTCTGGCGATTCTTCGCGGGCGCACTGGCTTGCTCGGCGCTCGCCTGCCCGGGATGGGTTCGGGCTCAGGAGCAGGATTCTGCCGCACAGAACGAGGTTGAGCGGCACCGGTCAGTGGGGGATGCTCACCTCGCGAGCGGCGAATGGGAGGCGGCATACGCGGACTTCGAGGCACTGGTGAAGCAGGACCCCGGGGATCCGGACAACTATGTCCGCCGGGGCAGCGCGGAATATGGGATGAAGGTATACGACCGGGCCGCGGAGGACTTCACGAAGGCCATATCGCTCTACCACGATCCGGCAATCCTCGCGCTGGCGTGCTATAACCGGGCCCTGTGCTATCAGGGCCTGCACGACTACGTCCACGCCGTCCAGGATTACAGCCGGTCGCTCGCCCTCGGCGGGCCGAACACGGACGCGTATGAAGGTCGCGGAACGGTTCAGCTCGCACGGAAGCAGTACCGTGAGGCAATCGCGGACCTGAGCCGCGCCATTGCCCGAGACCCGCGCCGCTACCAGGCGATGGAGCTCCGCGGGAGGGCGCATCTGCTGCTCAAGGAGTACCGGCTCGCGGCGGTGGACTACGGGCTGCTGGCCCGGCACGAGCAGCGCGACGCCGGGCTCTGGAGCCTCTACGCGGGCACGCTCTACCTTAGCGGGGATGTCAGAGCCGCCATCGCGGCCAACGCGAGCGCCATCCGGATCTCACCGGAGAGCCTCATCCTGTTCAACCAGGGGCTGTACTACGCGGTGGCGGGAGACTGGAACGGCGCGCATCAGTGGTATCGAGCCGCGCTGACCAGCCGGAAGCCGGGCGAGCCAACCCTGGCCCTGCAGGACGTGCGTCGCGCTCTAGCCAAGCGCCCGCACTCTATGGCGCTCTTGCGCGCGGCGTCGCTGCTGAGCCAGTACGTGCCGGGCGCTCCGCCGTACGTGCGTTAGGACATCACCCGCACCTCGGCGGCAGGACGGCCGAGAGAATCGCAATACACGGGGAGGCGGAAGCCGGCAAGCAGCAGGCTCTCCGCCTCTTCCGGCGTGAGCCAGCCGCATCGGTCCAGGATGGCGAGGGTGAGCGCCGGGAGCGCGCGGGTAGAGCCGTCCAGTATCTTGATAGCCAGGCCGCGAGCGGCATCCTCTGACTCCGGTGCAGCATAACGCGGATGCGGGCCGGGACGGCGCCCGGCCCCTACAGCCGAACCCGCCTGCTGGAGCGACGCCCCCCCCGCCCCCAATACTGGGGGAGCCAGAGAAATGCCGAGGCAGAGGAGACCCTCCGCTCCGGTCTTGGCGACGATACGGCCGCACGTGGCCTGCATGAGGCGCACGTCGATCCAGTCCGGCTCACCGATGAGCTCGGGGTGGGCCCGCATCACCTGCGGAATGCGGCTCCACTCCGCGCCGGGCCCCACCAGGCGGGCGAACTCGGCCGCCATCTCCCGCAGCCGCAGGCCGAAGGTAGGAACTCCGCAGCCGTCCGTGGCAACCCGCGCCTCCTCCACTCCAGAGAGCTTACAAATCCAGGACAGGATGAGCTGCTGCGCGGGATGATCCGGCAGGTAGTAATCCTCCAGCGCCGCGTCCAGCAGATGGGCAGTGAGCAGCATCCCCGCGTGGTTGCCGGAACAGCCGTGGGTGAGGGGCGACGCGGTTAGACCAGGGCCGCACACGAGGTCATCCGGAAGGAATCCGCTCAGTGCCAGCACGGAGGCGGCGAGCGCGGCGTGGCGCGGCAGGCCGGGATGGGAGGCGCAGCAGATGGCCAGCTCCTCATCCGTGAGGCTGAGTGCTTGCGCCTGAGGCAGTGTGACCAGCGGGATCGCCTGGAGGGGCTTCGCGGCGGAGCGAAGAGTGGTAACGAGATCAGGGTCGCCGGCGGCGGAGATCAGGGCGCCGGCCGAATCCACCTCCGCGTAGGCGCAGTGGTGGACGGCTTCCAGAATCTCCCCGCGGCGGACCTCCGCCACATAATTTGCCGTGAATGAACGGGAATGCACGTGAATGGATTCGTCCATGGGGCCGTGCCTCCTTCAAGGACTGGACATCCCCGAAAGTGGTCCCATTGACGTCCATTCAAGTGCATGGAGGGCTAATACGCTACGCGGCCAGGGGCAGCTCCGCGATGGGCTGGTAATGGATGGGGATCCGCGTCCCGTCTTCCGCGACCAGGTGGACGGAGATCACCCGGTCCAGCCGCACGTCTTCCGTATCGGTGATGAGATACCCGCCGTAGAGGGGTACGTAAGTAACATCATGAATCCTGGAGACGGCGCTCATCCCTTCCCCGTTGCGGGCGAGCCACTCTATAGCACAGAGTCTACCGACCAGCTTTTTGGCTTCGGTAATACACACAAGGCGTCTCCTTTCTAACCTATTGCGCGGTTCGATACATTAGGAATTAACGGTATGAAGCAGGCAACGCTACTATCCGCGAAAATACCGGATTCCGGGCCGGCAGACGGCTTCCGGTACCGGTGCCGGGTGAGCCCCGGGCACAAACCGTGAAGCGACTACGCGGATCCCCGTTACGCCCGGGCGCCGCTCTCGGCGGAGCGTTCGTCATTCCGCCTTTCGGCGTGCTGCCGACGCTGCCACCGCGCATCGTGGCGGAGATGGCCAAGCCTCCGTCCCGCCGCTCCGGCGAGGACCTGGAGGTCGTCGTTGTGGCCGAGTCGGTTGAGGCGGCGCTTTCGCTATCGGTCCAGGGCATCCGCGCGCTGGCCATCGTCTCCGCGGGAGCTTTCGGCCCCCCCGTCCCCAATACTGGGGGAGCTTCGATGCTTGCGGTGCCGCCGGGTGTGCCGGTGGTGGCGGGCGTGGAGGGCATCTTCAGCGTCATCGCAAACGACCTGCTGGTGCTGGTAGACGGAGACCGCGGGCTGGTGGTGGTGGACCCGGATCCGGAGGCGGTCTCGGCCTTCCAGGCGGAGCGCGAGCGGCTCGCGCCGCGCCGCAGGCTGCACCTGGGCTTCGGACACCAGCCGGCCCGTACGCTCGACGGCCGGCTCATCCGCACCATCTCCATTATCGGCGGGTTGGCTGATGCGCATCAGGCGGTAGAGGAGGGGGCGGACGCTCTCTTCGTGCCGGCCAGCGTGCTGGTTGACGCGGATACGGACGACGAGGCGCAGCTCGACACGCTGCAGGAGCTCGCCACCGCCGCACAGGGGAAGCCGGCGACCATGAGCGCGACCCCGGAGGAGGTCTCCGCGGAGGCGCTGCTGCGCGCCGCGGCCGTGATGGAGCTGACCTGGGCGGTCCCGCAAGCGCTGGGGACGGAGGGCGTGAGGCAGGTAGAGGAGTACCTGAGTGAGGTGGCCGAGGAGCTGCTGGCGCGGGACGAAGCATCCGCCAGGCCGGGCATGGCCTTACTAATCCGGGCCGACGACGAGCCGCCGCTCTCGCTGGACGGCCTGTCCGTTTCCCGCGTGGTGCTGGACCTGGGCGGAGTGGGGCTGCGCGACCCGGAAGTTCAGCTCATCGAGGACGTGGCGGTGGTGGCGATGGCGTGGCAGGTGCCCGTAGAGGTAGCGCTGCCGGAGTGGTCACCTGAGTGGATAGAGACGGCGCTGCGGCTGGGGGCCGCCGGACTCATCGTGCCTCCGGAGCGGGTAGGGGAGACGAAGGAGGTGGTGAGGAACCTGATTGTCGACCGATCAGGCTAAGTGCCGTCTCGCCAGTGCCCATACGGAAGCACATTTTACTCGGAATGACAATCCCGCGCCTGTCTCCTGGTCCGTGGAGATCACCGCACTTCCCGGAACTGAGTCTGTTTCCAGGCCTGGAAGAGGGGTTTGAGCCGATTGCGTTGATACTTGCCTGTGGAAGTGACCGGGAACTCTTCCCCGAAGACCACTACCTTCGGGCTCTTGGAGAACGGCAGCTCCGCCCGACAGACTCGGAGGATTTCCTCCTCCGTGACCGCGGCACCCGGCTCCTTCTGGACGTACGCCCCTATCTCCTCGCCGTAGAAGTCGTTTTCGAAGCCCACCGCCATCGCGGCCTTCACGCCCGGGATGGCATTCAGCACCTCGTCGATGTCGAAGGGTGAGTAGTTCACCCCTCCCCGAATGATGAGCTCCTTCAGCCGTCCGGTGATGAAGAAGTAGGGCAGTCCATCGTCGCCCATGCGATAGAACCCCTCGTCGCCGGTACGGAACCAGCCGTGCGCGAAGGTGTCCCGGTTGGCGTCCGGCCGCTGGTAGTAGTACCGCATCACGTTGTGGCCGCGTACCACGATCTCGCCGCGCGCATCGGGGGGGAGGGGACGTCCCTCCGCGTCGTGGATGGCCATGAGGTTGACGGGTAACGGGCAGCCGATGGAGGGGAAGCCGCACTCCTGCATCCAGTGGCGCTGGGCCCGCTTATCCAGGTCGATCGGGAGGAAGCAGGAGTAGCACGTCGTCTCCGACAGGCCGTAGCCGTGGACCACCCGGACTCCGAAAGCCTCGTCGAATTTCCGAGCGAGCTCCACGGTGAGCGGTCCCGCACCGCAGATGATGTGCCGGAAACGGGACAGATCGTACGGACTCAGGTCGTCATGCCGCTCGCAGAGAAAGGCGAGCACGGTAGGAACGACGCTGACCCATGTACAGCCCTCTTCGGCGAGCGTGGCCCAGAACCGCGCAGCGCTGAACCGCGCGTTCAAGACCACGCTGCCGCCCGAGTAGAGCGGCGTCATCAGCGTCACCACGGTCCCATTTACGTGATGTATGGGCAGCACATTCATGGCCCGATCCTCTGGACCGAAGCGGTGCCACTCCGCGATGCTGTGCGCGTCTACGAGGAGGTTGTACTGCTCCAGGACAACGCCCTTTGGCGCGCCGGTGGTGCCGGACGTGTAGACGATGAGGCACTCTGAGTCCACGGGCAGGTCCGGCAGCCGCTCCAGCGGCTCAGTTGCCTGCAGCGCCGCTTCGAAATCCTGGAAACCGGGGCGCGCCTCGCCGCCCACCTGGAAGTAGTGAGCCAGGTCCGGAGCGGCGGAGCGCAGGTGCGCGCAGCGGCGGAGCTGATCCGCGTGGGCAAAGAGCGCTCTGGCGTGGGAGTTCTGGAGAATGAAGGCGACCCTCTCGTCATCCTCCCCGCAGTTCACCGGCACCACGGTGCATCCGGCCAGCCACGCGCCGAAGTAGATCATCACCGTCCGCGCGTCGTTGGCCATGAGGGTTGCGACGCGGTCTCCAGGCCCGAGCCCAAGTCTCTCCGCGAGTACCGCCGCGACGCGGCGGGCGTGGTCCAGGAACTCCGCGTAGGTGTAGCTGGCGGTCTTGCCTTCGTCCGTGTAGAAGATGAGCCAAGGCTTGTCCGGGGTGGCTGAGGCGTGCTGGGTGAGCAGGTCCCCAATGTTGCTATAGGGGACGAGCCGGTCCTCCAGTGGCCGGTCCGGCAGGCTGCGGGCCGTATGGATCTTAGGCAGCGTGTCCGGATATGCGTTCTCGTTGAGGTGCGTCACTGGGCTGCCCCTCCTGGAAGATGTAACCGGCGTCCGACCCGAGTTGATTATATTATCCAAGACGATGAACCGCGACGCCTCGGAGTCGTCTATGTATGTGTAGGAGGAGGTGGTCCCGTGGAGCAGTCCATTCGACTGAGCCTGGTGTTCCCGCGCAGCGGGCAGCAGTTATGGGTAAATGTACCCCGTGGCCTGGCGCAGTCTACCGAGAACCCGGGCGTAGAGGCGTATGTCCCACGCGAGGAGAAGCCCGAGCTTCGCCGCTACGAGCCGGTAAACGAAAACCATCGGTAGCCCGATGCCAAACGTGGGTTGACATAATCCATACTTATCCGGACACCCGGTCCCTCTCGAAGGGACCGGGTGTTCTGCTTTGTGGCTCAGTACGCAGGGAAGCGGCCTTCGCACCCCGAATCCTGCGTTACTAACACATTCGGAACTCGTTGGGTAAGGCGGCACGGGACGGAGAGGACCATTCGCGGCGCGATGAGACCTAGAATACTCTGCGCGATACCGGAGATGACGTACCGGCGGATCATGTCCCCGGATCTGGAGGGGTGGCTGCGGAGCCTGGGCGACGTGACGTTCTGCAAGGAACCGCGCTCGCTGACGGAAGACGCCTACTCCGCCCTCTGGGAGCAGACGGACGCCGTCTTGACGGGATGGGGCGTGCGCCCTCCGACGGTCGAGACTCTGGAGCGCGCGAGGGACCTCAAGATCATCTGTCACACGGCGGGGTCGGTCCGGATGATCCCACGGAGGGCGCTGGAGCTCGGCATTATCGTGACCACGGCGAGGCCCGCCATCGCGCGAACCGTGGCGGAGTTCTGCCTGCTGAACGCCATGTTCTTGCTGCGCCGCTACCGCTACTACACCTCCTCGGACGGCTCGGTGCAGAGCTTCTATTCGCCCAAGGGCGCCGCGCCCGCCTCGGAGACTTTGTACGGCCAGACCGTGGGGCTGGTGGGCTACGGGACAATCGCGCGCATCTTTCGGCGGCTGCTGGCCCCATTCGGCTGCCGTGTGCTCATATACGACCCCCACCTGACGGTGGACAGCGTGGTAGGGGAGGACGTGGAGCACGTAGACCTCCACCGGCTGCTGAACGAGTCGCGCATTGTATCGCTCCATGCCCCCGACATCCCGGAAACTCGGGGCATGATCGGCGCCCGCGAGCTCTCGCTGCTTCAGGAGGGCGCGGTGTTCCTGAACTCCGCGCGCGGCAGGCTGGTGGATACAGATGCCCTTACTGAGGCACTCCGCACCGGCCGCTTTTACGCGGCCATCGACGTCACAGAGCCGGAGCCGCTCCCGGAGGATCACCCGCTTCGCTCCATGCCCAACGTCCTCTTCACGCCTCACATTGCGGGCCCCACGTCGGACGAGCTTCCAGAGCTTCCACGTACGGCCCTGGCGGACCTGGAGCGAGTACTCAACGGGCAGCCGCCTCTCTACGCCATGACCATCGAGAGCTACGACCTGATGAGCTACTGATCCGTGAAACGGAGCAACGGCACGTGCGCACGGACCAAGGTCCTCGGCTGCCCGATGGCTAGTGGAGGCGCTCCGCCGCCTTCTGGGTGGTGACCGTGTCCACCGACACGCTGGGCCCCATGCTGGACGCGAGGCTGATCTTCTTCAGGTACCGGCCGCGCGCCGCCTGGGGCTTGGCCTTGATGAGCGCGTTCAAGATGGTGAGATAGTTGGTGCGCAGGTTCTCCACGGGGAAGCTGGCCTTCCCGATAGGCGCGTGGATAATTCCCGCCTTCTCCACGCGGTATTCCGCGCGGGTAGCGCCCTTGATGTCGCGCACCACCTGCCCGATGTTGGGCGAGACGGTGCCTGCCTTGGGGTTCGGCATCTTCTGCTTCAGGATGCTTCCCAGGCGGCCCACCAGCGGCATCATGTCCGGCGTGGCGACGAGCAGGTCGAACTGCGTCCACCCGTCCCAGCCCTTCTGGATGCGATCGATCAGGTCTTCTGCGCCCACTTCGTCGGCGCCCGCTGCCCGTGCCTCTTCCGCCTTGTCGCCGCGGGCAAAGACTGCCACCTTCCGGCTCTTGCCCGTTCCGAACGGGAGGTTGACCGTGCCACGGACCATCTGGTCCCCGTGGCGGGGGTCTACGCCCAGGTTGACCGCTACCTCGATGGTCTCGTCGAACTTGGCTGTGGCGAGCTCCTTGACCCTGGTCAGCGCCTGATCGAACTCGAGGACCTCGTTGGGGTTCACCTGCCTGGCCAGCGCGTTGTAGCGCTGGCTGTGCTTGGCGCGGCCGCTGCGCGACTTGCGCCGCTCATGTGTGGATAGCTTTGCTGGCATTCTCTCTATCCTTCTATCGTAACGCCCATTGAGCGGGCGGTTCCTTCGATGACCTTCATCGCAGCTTCGATGTCGTTCGCATTCAGGTCCGGCATCTTGGTCTCGGCGATAGTTTTTACCTGGGCGCGGGTCAGCTTGCCAACCTTGGTCCGGTTAGGCGTGCCCGATCCCTTGTCCGTACCGGCAGCCTTCTTGATGAGATCGGCCGCGGGCGGGGTCTTGGTGACAAACGTGAATGAGCGGTCTTCGAAGATGGTGATCTCGACGGGCACAATGCTTCCGACCTGAGAGGCCGTCCGCTCGTTGTAGCCCTTGATGAACTCCATCATGTTGATGCCGTAGGGACCAAGCGTGGAGCCGACCGGCGGAGCGGGAGTCGCTTTGCCGGCCGGAATCTGCAGCTTGACCACGGCCGTTACTTTCTTTGCCACGGAATACTCCTGAATGGGAGTATGGGTGTGTGGGAGTGTGGGAGTGTGGGAGAGGTTGCCCCCACACACCCATACGCCCATACTCCCACACTAGGTTGCTTTCTCCACCTGCGTAAAGTCGAGCTCCACGGGGGTCTCGCGGCCGAAGATGGAGATGAGGACGCGGAGCTTCTCTTTGTCCGCGTTTACGTCCTCGATCTTCCCTTCCAGCCCGGAGAACGGCCCGGAGACTACGCGGATAAGGTCCCCTTTGCTCC
>CAYNFH010000070.1:25594-26808 GCA_964396385.1 uncultured Chthonomonadaceae bacterium
CTGGACCTTTGGACGCTGAGCCACGCCCTCTTCCGACTGGAGGATGGCCTGGACCTCTCTATCCTGAAGGGGGACGGGCTTATTTCCGGAGCTGACAAAGCCCGTGACGCCGGTAGTCGACTTGACGAGGTACCAGGTGGTATCGTCCAGGACCATTTCAATAAGGACATAGCCCGGGAAGACCTTTTTCTTGACCTCCTGCCGCTTACCCGCCCGCGTCCGCACTTCGGTCTCGGTAGGCACCTTGATGTCGAATATCTTGTCGCGCAAGTTCATGGACTCGGCGCGACGAAGGATATTCGTCATCACCTTGTTCTCGTGGCCGGAGTAGGTGTGGACTGCGTACCAGTGTTTCTGCATCTTCTTGGATTCGTGTGCGAGCGAGCGCTGGAGGGGTAGGACCGGCGAAACAGCGCCGGGCAGCTCGCTCCCGGCGCCAGCTATCTTTACTTGAGAAGCTGGAACTTGGTCGTCAGCCAGGTCAATAGATAGTCAATAACGCCGATGTATACCGCTACGGCGATGATAACGGCGAGGACCACCATTGTGAGCCGCCAGGCCTCCTGCGGCGTAGGCCAAGTAGTCTTCTGCAGCTCTACCCACACTTCGCGCATGAACCCCCGGCTTCGAGACAGAGTGGGGGGCGTGCTGTCGCTCGGTGCTGCTGCCATTGGTTTCCTCACTTTGGTTTGCGGCCCGACAGCCATCTAACGGTACCTCAAGCACTCTCTGCGGACAGAGCCCGCATACGGGCTGCCCGGCATAAGATGAAGACGGAGGACGGAGGACCGATCCGGAGTCCGTCGGTCATCCGTCACCCGTCGTGCATCAGAATGGCAGGGGTGGCAGGATTCGAACCCGCGACCTCCCACTTTGGAGGCGGGCGCACTGACCAACTGTGCTACACCCCTGTATCAGTAACCAGGACGCTTGAAGCAGGAGGCAGGTTTCGGTCCCGCCTCCCGCTCTGCGTGCATGTGCTGCCTACTTTGCTTCCCGATGGAGCGTGTGCTTCCGGCAGGAAGGGGCCGGGCAGTACTTGCGCAGCTCCAGCCTGTCCGGATGCTTAACCCTGTTCTTGGACGTGGTGTACGTCCGCGACCGGCACTCCGTGCACGCCATCGTGATGATGATGCGGTTCTCTTTGGCAGCCATGGCTCTACTCTATGACCTTAGAGACAACCCCTGCGCCTACGGTGTGTCCACCTTCCCGC
>CAYNFH010000071.1:0-25029 GCA_964396385.1 uncultured Chthonomonadaceae bacterium
GGACGGGGGTGAGGAGCCGGAGCCGGAAGTCTCTACCTGGGGGGAACTGCTGCTCCGCGGAATCATCTACGTGACGTGCTTTGACCTGCTGCTCCAGCTTGGGCGGTTCTTGCGCATACCCCCCGCGGAGCGCCTGGCCAACGCCGTGGATCCGGTGGAGGAGATAGAAGAAGAGGATGACTGGGTGCCGGGCCCTACCCACATCCCCTTCGGCCCCTACATGGTGGTCGGTGCACTCCTCGCCGTGTTCGTCGGCGACCGCCTGCTCAACTGGTACAAGGCCTGGTCGCACCTGTAGGGGCGGCCCTGCGTAGCCGCCCGTACACCTGAACAGAAGTGCTCGGCAACCAAGCAGGCGAACGGGCGACCTGTGTCGAATCCAGTAACCGTACGGGGACTTCCGCATTTGGAACATGCGTATGGAGCGGGTCGTCAGACAGACGAACGGGCCGACCGCCGGCCTGAAGGATCGTGCTCGGCCATGACTCTCCAAACCCTGAACCAACATAACCCGGACTTCGGACTTCCGACTACGGACCGCCGCCGGGGGTTCACGCTTATCGAGCTCCTCACCGTCATCGCCATCATCGCCATCCTGGCAGCGCTGCTCTTCCCGGTCATGGCGACCGCCCGCGAGCAGGCGCGCGCAACGAGCTGCATGTCGAACCTGCACCAGCTGTGGGTTGCCGCGAGCGTGTACAAAGCGGACGACGGGGCCTACCCGGCTGCCCTGTTCGGCTACGCGGAAGCCTGCGATCCCGCCACCGGCGCCCCCATCGGCCAGTACTTGAATAAGGCGGGCCAGCAGGTGTGCAGCGCGGACAAGGCCATTCAGGGCCTGCTTTACGGCGCCCAGGTCCGCGATATCAATGGCTTCCACTGTCCGGACGACGTCCCGCCCAACCGGCTGGCCGTTACCATCGCGCACTTCCCTCCGATCCCGACGCAGCCGACTGGCGCGCCCGGCTGGGTGTACCCACCGGGTACACAGCCCGCGACGCTCATCGGACGGCCGGCACCCTATGTTACACAGGCGAACGCGCAGTTTGCCAAAAACCCTGAGCCGGCCCAGGTCTGCCCGTCCGATGCTTTCGGCCTCATCGACTGTTGGCTCGACAACGCGCCGGATGGTACGCATAAGCAGGGCGATCCCCGGTACTACTACGTATGGGACTCCTACGACATCGGCCCGCGGATCAACCGTGATGGCAGCATTCCGGTAATGGCGGACGGCTCCAAGGTTTACGACCTCCACTACAGCCTGAACTGGACCGGAATCGATCATCGATTCGGCCCGGTGCAGGGGCCGTGCCCGGACCCCAGCGACACCAGCAACCCCGGATGTCTCCCCGGCCTGCCGGACTTGGCCAACCAGCTAAAGTACGCCAACCCGCCGAGCGACAAGACGCTCCTCACCTATTGTACGTGGCACACGGCTACGTCCCACGTGGACACTTTCATCGCCATCACCCTGGCGGGCCACGCCAAGAAGGTGAACTATAACGACATCCTGACCTATGGCCCCAACAACTACAATCGCTAAGCGCGCGCGGCCCGGACGGCGGGCGTTCACCATCATCGAGCTCCTCGTCGTCATAGCCATTATTGCTATTCTGGCGGCGCTGCTCTTCCCGGTGCTGGCGCAGGTGCAGGAATCGGCCCGGGCGGGAAACTGTATGAGCCAGCTCCACCAGATCTGGGTGTCCGCCAACGTCTACAAGCAGGACGAAGGCGCCTTTCCACCCGTGCTGTACGGCTATGCGGAGGCCTGGAACTGCAACACCGGGATGTCCAGCGGCGCACCACTGCTCGACCCGACCAGCCAGCCCATCACCGGCGGAGACCAGATACTCTCCGGCGCGCTATTCCCGGAGCAGATCAAGGACTCGAACCTATTCCTCTGTTCTGACGACCGCGGTTCCAAGCGGCGTGTCAGCGCGGACGCCCAGTGCAGCCCGCCGCCGCTGGACTGGCCCCAGGTGGTGACCATCGCGCACTGGGCCCCGCGCCCCGCAAACTGGCCGGCGAACAGGTCCTACATCACGGACAACGGCACGCCCGTAGCCCAGACCTGCAAGCAGGACAACTTCGGCTACCAGGACTGCTGGCTCACGGGCGCCAACAAGGGCCGGGCCAAGTGGTACTATGCCTGGGACTCCTACGACATCGGGCCGCGCGTGGACGCAATCGGAGAAACCATCGTCGATCCCAGCACCGGTAGGCCCGTATTCGACGTGCACTACAGCCTGGACTGGACCGGAGTAACCGGCGCGACCGATCTGCCGGACCAGCTCAAGTACGCCAATCCGCCCCCGGATAAGACCCTGCTTACCTACTGCTCCTGGCACACGGCCACGGCGCACGCGCCAACCTACACGTCCATCACGGAGAGCGGACAGGCGAAAAAGCTGGATCGCGACCTGTTCAACAAGTTCGGCCCAAACCTGTACAACCGTTGAGCAGAAGATAAATGGGTAAACGGGTAAACGGGTGTACGCCGGGATGCGCCAGGTACACCCATTTACTCATTTACCCGTTTACTGCCGGTTTGTCCGCCCCGGAACACGGGGCGTATGCCGCTCGTCCGACAGATGTCGGCCCAATTGAGACTCCGCCGGGCCGTCCGGAATCGCATCCCGCCTCCCCGCTATCGGGTGGGCCTGCGAGACGCAATTGATAATCGAAAATCGAAAAGCGAAAATTGAAAATCAGCGCCAGCGCGCCATATCGCTCATCGAAATCCTGGTAGTGCTGGTTCTTCTGCTCATCGGGATCTTTTCGGTCATCCGGCTGTTTCCGGGGGGATTTCTGGTCAACCGCTGGACCGAGGAGTCTACCGAGGCGACCCGGCTCGCCAACCAGGAGGTGGACCGCTTCTCGGTAAACGCGGCCAATCTCATGGACGCCGTGGTGCCTGTGAAGCCGGTTCCCAGCGCCGGGCCGCTCGGCTACAGCTTCCAGGTGGACCTGAACACCACTCCGGATGACCTGTCCGCCGGGGTGGTCAACATCCCGGGGGTCGATCCCTACTACTACTCGGACGCCAACCGCATCCGCCGCGTCATCGGCGAGACGGTGCGCATCCCCATCCCGTCGCCCACCACGGCCGGCCAAGGCTCCCTCTACGTGCTCAGCTCGGGACCCATCTATAACCTGCCGTTCCAGCAGGGCACGCAGAATTTCAGCATCTATGTGAGCGGGGCGCCGCTCGCCCGCGTGGTGGTTACCTCGCTGAACGTGCAGGTGGGCACGGACACGAATCCCGCTCAGCTCAATGACGCATCTCAGTACGCCGTCGATTACGGCGACGCGAAGGTTGGCTTCTATCCGACCACCTACAACCGCACCTTCCTGGCGACGTATAGCTACTACGACGCCAACAACCTGGCGCAGACCGTGGTGGACGAAGTCATCAACGTCCCGGCTTCAGCGACCACACCTGGACCCGCCCAATGGTTCTCGCTCACCGGAAATGGCGGGAGGCCTCTGGTACCGGACAGCGACGTCATCGGTCGCCAGTTCGCGCAGAAGAACCTGACCGACGCGTGGAGCTCCGATCCGTTCGAGTTCAAGGTGCTCTCTCCGAACGACGGCTCCTTCGCGAATGTCGGAGTACTGCTATTTAACCCGCTGGGGCACGACTACACGGAGTACACGGCCAACGGCCCCGTCCCGCTCACCGCCCGGATCGACTACGACGTGCTGGACTGGCACATCATCCGTGAGGACCGGCCCATGCCCGCCACTTCGCCCTATCGCATGCCGCTGGCGCTCAAGAACATCAAGCGCTCGGGCGACCCTGAGGCGGACCAGACCATCTATAGCGGCATCTTCAAGGACGCGTCCATACCACAGGGGCAGGGCATCGACGTCCTCATATACGACCTGAGCACCGGCCAGAGGGTCGCCCCGGCGAACTACTCCGTGAACTACCACGACGGTATCGTGACCTTCACGGACGCCTTCGGCAGCCAGTTCGCCTCCGGCAACTTCCGGTTCTTCTACAAGGCGCGCGGTGACTGGGCGCTCCAGATACAGAAGGCCGCGCAGAGCTACAGCCGTGTCCTGAGCCCCAACGTCGGCTACGCCCAGTTCTACACGCCCGTGGCCGGCGACGCGGTCTACAACGCCAGCGCGGCCAACCGTACCCGCATGTACTTCCCGCTGATGGATGCGGGCAAGTCCATCACCATCCGGGAGATGTGGTACGCCGACGCTGGCGGTGTAGATCACAAGATTACAAACGAAACTTTCCGCATCAACGACGACCGAACGAAGTTCCAGAACCTCGCGGGGCAGACGCTCACCTTCATCGACCTGAAGGACAAGTCCCAGTACAGCCAGGGACCCAGGGCGGCTGTTGCGTGGGACCCGGCGCCTTCCGGCACGACGGCCGGTGGGGTGCAGGGCACCTCCTTCCGGGCGCGCGTCATCTGGAACAACGGCGGTACGGTGGTCCAGACATCCAACGGCAACGTGCTTCAGACCCGCTGGCGCAGAGTTGACCTGGACACCTTCCTAACGAGGTCCGGCGGTGTTTAACATAATTTTCAATTTTCGATTTTCGATTTTCGAACGGGCTCGTTCAAATCGAGAACCGAAAATCCAAAATCGAGAATCGACCCTCCGGGGGTTCACCCTCGTCGAGCTCCTCGTGGTGCTCGCCATCACGGCCATCCTGCTCGGGCTTATCTTTGGCCCGATGATCCAGGGCTTCAACCTCACAAACCGGGCGCGGGTGCAGGTGCTGGCGCAGGACACTGCGCGCGCTGCCATGGAGATCTTCCAGCGCGACATCGCGAACGGCGTGTTCGTGTTCGATAACGCCTCCAACCCGGTCGTGCTGAGCATCCGCGACAAGAACGGCAACGCCACCTGGGCGGAGCTGCCCTACGGCATGATAGACTTTGTGCCGCCCGCCCGCGTGAACGACCAGAACATTAATGTCAACGCGAGCCAGATTGACCCGACCACCGGCCTCGCCATCGACCGCGGCCCCATCTCGCTGCCGCTCGCGCCGGGACGGGTCATGGTCCGTTGGTGGCTGGGCCCGCGCTCGATATTCGATTCTCAGGTGGCTGGCGTCAAGCCGTACCTGCCGTACGGCAACTTCTACGACAACCCGCGCGATCCGTACGTAAACGGGCCAAACAGGCACAATCCGGTAATTCTCTACCGCGCTATCTTCTCGCCATACCTGCCGACCCCCGTGAATGGCAAAGCGCAGGTCGACCAGCGGCTCTTCCGGGTGGACGCGAACGGCAACCCGATCCTTTCGCCGGATCGCAGCCTGCCCCCGGACCAGTACGCGCAGCAGTACTTCTTCAACGACCTCACGGAGGCCCAGAACGTCACCCTGCCAGATGGTACCGTGACCAACAAGGTGGACGGGTGGGTGGATGAGAACGGGGACGGCAAAGTTAACATCTGCGAGAACTGGCACGCGCTGGCCCGTACCATGGTGCCGGTCGACCGCGCCGATGAGGTGGTGGCGGACCGCGACGACCGAGGCAACCTCTACTTTGACGCCAACGGTCTGCCGCGCCTCACGCCGCAGGTGCGCTTCCAGCCCACCTATGTGGGCAACGACGCGGGCACGCCCACCAGTGCATCGGATACCGGCAATGAGTCGCCTACGGTCACTCCTAGCAGCTACGTGGAGAGCCACGGCGCCTGGACGCTCCCGTACCGGCTCTACGCCTACCGCAGCCCGCTAAACGCCGCGGTGCTGGACTACTACTTCTATGACGGCAGCGTGCTGCCGGACCCGAGCGGAGGCTTGCGTCTAAACATCCGGCACCGCCAGTTTGACACTTCCTCCAATACCCAGACCTTGGATGCGCCAGTCAACTTCGTGGTGGACAAGACACGCTACTTGAGATCGGGCGAGCTGGAGCTGCTGAGCGGTTTCCGCCCGGAGATCCTGTTAACGGTAGATAACCGGAAGGGCGTCTCTGGCTTCGCATTCCCGGAGTGGCTGGTCATGCACGATTCAAACGGGGACCACTACGACTCAGAGTTCATCACGGGCAATCCGGCAGGAGCCGCGGATCCCACGCAGCCGAACACCCAGTTCGCCACCACCGGATACCGGTATATAAATCTGGGAAAGATGGATCCCGGGGCGTACCTAAATCCGCCGCTGAACCCGCCGCTCTTGAGCGGTATGCGCCCGCCCCTTGAGGTCCAGTCGGACGGGAAAACTTATATCCCCAACGTGCGGATCGTTCCGGGGTCAGAGATTGTAGAAGGGCCGGACCAGCTTCCCGGACCACATTATGGCCAGCCAATCGCGTACACGCGAGTTCCCCGCGCCAACGATCCGAAGGGTGCCATCGGTCCGAACCAGTACATGATCAATTACACTGACGATCCCAACGTAGCCTCCGGCGGGCCCACTGATCTGCAAAAGGCGGGGACCATCATCTTCGATAGCCAACCTGATGGTGGTGGCGGATTCCAGGGCCAGCACTCGCTGCCAACCTTGGTATATGGGCCGATTGGCTCCCTCATACAGCAAAGCACTCGGTTGACTGTGTCCGTGACCTATCAGATCCAGAACAACCAGCCCACGGACGTGGTGAAGGCGGACTACCTCACCCGCCAGCTCATCACCTTCGTCCTCGGCGCACGCCTATACGACTTCAACTCCGGCCAGCCGCAGGAGGTCACTCTGACCCAGCAGGTCAGAGTACGGAACCTTCAGCGGTGAGCCACAGTATACGCAACCTCGCCGGGCAGTGAACTACCCGGCTAGAGAGAACCGTCCTTCGGACGGCCGCGGGTGTATCACGCGTCCGGAGGACGCCTGACCTTAGCCAGGCACTTCAGTGCCTGGTGGCGTGAGATATGAGATTAGTTATCGGACAACCGGTCATATACTCGCGAGGACAGCGAGGACAGTCCCTCGTCCTTGCCATCATCGTCATGTTCATCCTGCTCTTCGTGGGCGGGATCTTCGTGGCGCTGGTGGCCCGCAACCTGCTGAACGCCGGCCGCTCCACGGAGACCGTGAGCGCCCTCCAGCTTGCCCAGGCAGGGATCAGGTACGCCGACTACTACCTCCAGTTCAGCGCAGATGGCGCGGACTGGCGGCCTGCCCCCACGCCGGCTACGGACCCGCGCGACCCGGACAAGACCTGGCTCGACCTCGGCTACAGCCGGATTGACTTCCCGCGCGGGCGCGCCCTCGTCAAAATATCCTACTCGCCGCAGCTCGGCGACCCGAACAGCAAATACCTGATCCTCGATTCCATCGGCCGGGTAGGGTTGCTCAATCCGAACGATCCCACCACCTTCTTGAACACGCCCGCCCCGCGCTTGCGGCGGGAGCTGCTGGCCTACAAGGCCATCGGCATCACGGACTACCTGCGCTTCATCACCAACATCAGCAACGATAGCAAGGCTCTCGCCTTCCTGGGGGTGCCGTCCATAAGCGCGCCGCTCGCCATGCAGCTCGGCAAGCTGGATGTTCGCGCCTTCTATAACCAGACGCTGTCGCAAACGCGATGGCCCGGCGCCCCCATTCGTGCGAACGAGTCCGTCCAGTTCTCCGATAACCTTGCCCTGAGCCCGGACAACAAGAATCTGGGAGACCAGATTCTTGTCGCCGGAAAAGTGTATGCTCCGGCAGATGCCAATGCGCCGGTCCTGATTGACGGCAGCACGGGCAACAAGATGGGCCAGATCTACTCCAGCGACGATTCCAAATTCAGCACCTATCGCGGCCTCATCCGCGATGCCGGCCCTAATCCGGACCCGCAGGGATATGCCCGAGGGATCTCCCGGCTGGAGCCGCCGCGGATCGACGCCGTGCCGGATCCGGCGACCGGCGTCACCCGATACCGTCAGCTAACCCGCGATTCCGGCAGGTGGCTGGGTACCGGCGCCAGCGCGATCAACACCGGATCGTTGGGCTTCGGCGCGGGCGTCTACTTGAATAATCTCGGCGACGCAGAACAGGAGACGACGATCCAGGCAGGTGGCCAGTCCCTTCGGTCTCTGTGGACGACCCCGGGATCCCACTACTGGAGTGGACCCTTCTACGTGCCGCCTGGGGTTTTCGTTGAGCCTGGATATATCCTGGTACAGGAGGGTACCCAGCCGGCCGTGCGGCCCGGACTCCGGGTCATCCGCAATGATGCGGGCTTCTCCATTCCCGTTCCAACCCCTACCGGCATCACCATGACCACTTTTAAGGAGTTGGACTTCACTTTCTTCATCTATAAAGCTGCCAACCAGCGGCCGGTGATTAAGCTCGACAACCAGCAGTACCGGGCCTTTTTGACCGCTCCTACGGCAAATGGCGGCCTGGCGATGTCGGATCAGGCAGTCGACGCCTCCCTTCCGGCCTTCAATGGCGTGATCTTCGCGGAAGGGAACATCCGTACACGCGGTCTGCTCCCAGCGGTTTACAAGCTGGTAAACGGTCAGCCGCTGATGCAGATTCGGCGCGGACCGGGGGCAGATAACGACAACGTGAGCGACAACGACATCTACGAAACGGTCAACCCGCCGGCGCTCACGATGGTATCGAATGCCAGCATATACGTCGAGGGCAGTCTGGTCAGGGAGGCTCCCGACCAGCCTGCCGGCGGCCGGCCCGTCGCCCTCCAGTCCATCGCCCTGCTGGCGGAGAACTACGTAACGGTGAACACCACCATGTTCGCAGGCCCGGCGCCTGGCGCCGCGCCGCCGGTGTACTCGGCCAGCTCGGGACAGCCTTCCTTCTATGCCGACATGAAGCCTGGAGCTGCCCTGAACCTGTTCGAGGTCAACTTCGGGGACGATCCGGGACTGTATACGTACACGCTCACCCCTCACGGGAACCCTACCGGGACTACCAAGGACTCGCTGAACCTGCTCCTGTACCACGGCACGCCCACGGATACCGCGTTCCTCAATCTGTTCGTAAACCGGCCGGCCGGCGGAGACCCCAGCTACTACTTCTCGCAGAACGCGCCGCCCTGGACGGATGTAGCGCCTCCTCCACAGACGTATGCGATGCCCGGCACGCCCATTTCCGGCGGAAAGGCCGGCCCGCGTTTCGAGAAGCGCCCGTTCCCGCTCATGCCGCGAACGTTCAGCTCAACCTACGCCTTCTTCACGGCGCCGGGAATGCCGAACGTCATTAGTCCGGCTGCCGACAGCATGACGGAGTATCCGCAGTATACTGGGACGGTGCCCGTGCAGGACTACCTGCTGTCCAGGCTGGCCGTGGCGCCGATGGATGTGCGAATTGAGGCCGTTATTTATGCGCAGAACGGCTCCTTCTTCGTGATTCCGGGTTACAGCCTCAACACGGACCCGGCAGATACGCGGGACGCGGCATTGCGCGCCGGACTGACTACGGGTAACCCCGGCGCTATGGTTCGGCCGGCGAACACTTATGACTGGTTTCCGTTCTATGGGGAGCCATACGACTGCCGGATCACCGTAGTGGGCGCTGTATCAGAGAACAGGACGGCTTCCGAGGCGGATCAGGCGGCGTGGATGGCTCACTGGGGCTACATCCCGGTCATACAGGGCTCTACGGGGTTCGCCCCCGGGTCCAACGGGCAAGATGTCGTGCCCATTCCGGACCAGCACGTGCTCATCTCCGACGTTGGCGACCCGCTGCCGCCCGACATCCGGACGCCCGGGGAGAAGCAGGGAATCCAGGTGACGTACGCGCAGAACCGTACGGCCAGCTTCCCGATCACGCGCGGGCTGCGCTTCATTTACGACCCGTTCCTGTATACTCCTTACGCGGGTTACACGCCGGGCCCCGCCGGTACACTCCTGAGCGCGGGGAGCAACAACTGGAAGCACTTTGAGGCGGGCGCAGCGCGCCAGGACGACTATGGGCGCACGCTCCCGCCGATCCCGGCCCTTCCTGTCTGCCCCGGATTTGTTTTCTACGGGGAGGTAAGGTAGCCACGAGAATGGCTTCATTCCGCAACTTCACATACCATGGCTTTCACACAGCCAGACCCCTCCCTGCCAGGGAGGGGGTAGGGCGCATCTGTGCGTACATCGCCGGGCGGGTGGGCCTTCCGTCCGTGGTCCTGATCCTCCTCCTGGCCGCAGGTGTCGTGCGAGCGGACACGTTCACCTACTCCACCGTGCGCCGCCAGATAAGGGTGGGTATCGTCGTCTCTCACGCCCTGGACGTGCCCGGCAAGCCGGACCCCGCGACGGGGAAGCCGATCCTGGAATCCGAGAACGCGGACCCTTATGTCTTCTACATCGCGGACTCTCGCTCAGACCTGAAGCCGCTCGGCTACGAGTTCGTGAATCCCCTGGCCCCCTCCGTTGTCACCACGGACATCTACCAGCGGTGGCAGAACCGCGTGCGGCCGGGCTTCACGGATCCGGCCTTCACCAGCGGCACTCCGCAGACTCTTGCCTTCTCGGTCGGCGCGCACGTCACCAAGAACATGGGCGCCTACTGGGAGGTAAACATCGACAGTATCTCCCCGCGCGATCTGAGCCAGTTCGACGTTCTCTATCTGGCCTCGCACAAGCACGAAGCTACCTTCAGCCCGGAGGTTAGGGAGAAGCTGAGACGGTTTGTGGACGGAGGAGGAACGCTCTGGGTGGAAAACCTGGGCAGCTTCTCCATAGGGGAGGGCGGCGAGACAAACGTCGACGGCGCTCAGACCAACTTCCTGGAGGACGTCCAGATGTTCTCCGGGGGCGGTTCGGCAGGCGCCGGCGCCGTGGTTGCCGCGCCCAACCATCCCCTCCTGACCGTGCCTTACATCCTCAGTCCCCCGGAAGTGCAGCGGTTGGGAGACCATCCGCCGGGCGCCTACTACCTGTATAATCCGTTCGTCTTCGACCCGACCGGGAAGAATCCGCCCGCCCGTATCGGCGCCCCCGGCAATAACGCAAGCAATCCGCCCGGCGCTACCGTCCTCGCGCCTGTCGTTTGGAACAGCCTGGGCCTGCCGCCGGGCGGCCTGGTCACCCCGAATCCCGGATGGCGGCCCTACATCCTGGCGGGCCAGATCGGCGCGGGACGGCTCATCTTTACGTCTCAGGGCAGCGGCAACGCCATCAATAACTACGCAGGCTCCGCGAACGCGGGGTACGGCGGCAACAGCGGCGCGGTCAGCGGAGAGAACCTCCTATCCGCGCCGCCGCAGGACCTCAAGTTCCTCTACAACCTGGTCTCCTGGACCAACGCAAGCTCTACCGCCCTCGGGGATGTCCGCCACACGGACAGCACCAGTGAGCGGATCGGCGCGGTCCTCCTGGAGAAGTGGTCCGCTCTATCGAGCACGGCTCCGGCTAACAACCGTGTCGGCGGCGCCATCTACTTCAAGAGCTGCATCTTCTCGGTCGACGGCAACCTGGTGCTCCACTGCTACGACGCCAAGCCGAACGAAGACCTCGACGGTGACGGCAACCCGGACGAGGGCCTTCCGGACCTCATCGCGGGCGCGCCCTATGATGAGATATGGCGTCTCAACCTGAAGCAGTTCGCGGTAGGCTCGCCCACCAGCGCCTCCACGCCCACGGCCATCGAGTTCTACGACCCGAGCTACATTGCCGCGAAAGGCCAGACTACAAACACGCTCGGTCAGAATCCTACGGGCCAGTCCATCACGCTCGCCAACTATAACGAGAGGGAGCTGATCCTCGTCGCGCTCTCGGACGGGACTACCCTCGCCGTCCGCGCCTTCCCGCGACAGGCCACGCCAGGACTGCCCCTGGCCATGGAGACCGTCCTGGAATGGAAGTTCCCCAACGGCGCTCTCGGCAACCCTAACTTTGGAAATGTCACGGACTACCCGAACTACCCGACCTCTTCTTCCGGCAATGCCCTGCTCCCGGTGCCTTCACCCGTATTCTCGGAAGGCGTGGTGTTCGTCGCCGTGAATACGACCATCGGCGGCGGTCGGGTCGTCGCGCTGGATCCGCGCAACGGAACGGGTGCCATGCAGACCGACCTCACGGGATACCAGCCGGCCGCCGATCCGAGCTACTCCTCCGTTCCGGACGCGGCGGGGGGCGCGACGCCGCCGCCCGTCCTCGGCACTCCTACCGTGGGATACGTGGAGGACGCCGCCAGCGGCGCCGTAGATAGAATCGTCTACATCCACTCCCAGGGCAACACCAACTCCGGCAACCTCGGACAGTCCAACGAATTCGGAGACTCCGTCCGCGCCTACTGGTTCAGCACAAAGGGAGAGCCGCTCACGCAGTTTGGTGCGAGCGGCACGCAATGGGCCTCGCGCGCGGATCGCTTCTGGTACGTCTATAACGATCCCGTTCTGGATCCGCAGGGCACGCATACGAACCCGCTGCTGCGTCCGCGCGTCTACCGCACGTTCCGCAGCCCCAACGGCGTCTACCTCTCGGAGGAGTTCCAGTACGTGGCCGGCGGGGCGAGCCAGGCCGCTACACTCCAGCCCGGCCAGTTCGCCGTGGACTGGAAGAACAACCGCACTGCGGTCTATCTCGCGCCGACGCAGACCAATCCCGACCCGAGCTATAACGGCGGCAATCCTCTGCAGTCGAGCGATCCCGCGGACACTTACTACGCGGACTACACGCTGGACTGGGGACCGCGGCCTTCCGCGATCAATCCCGTGCCGCCCCCTGTCACCGCTCGCGACGTCTTCAATGCGCCGGACCCGCAGCACGTGGGCGCGCAGATCGGCGGCCCGCCCGCTCTCTCCGCGGACGACTTCATCTACTTCACCACGGCGGGCGTGGCGGCGGAACAGACCACAACGCCCGGCGCCGGCGCCATCTTCGGGCTATCCGAGCAGTATCTTCGGTCCACGCTCAAGTGGGCCTTCAGCATGCACAATGGCTTCGACATGCCGGTCAACGGAAGCGCCACCGTAACCGTGCCCCCGAGGCTGAGGCAGTTGGACCGCTACCTTCCCGGATATGGCAGCTACATAACCAACGTGCAGCTTGGGGGAACGCCGGCCATCTACAACGGCGTGGCCTACGCCGTGGCTACCGGCCAGCTTACGGGCAACACTCCCGTATCGCTCCTGCTGGCGTTCAAGGCGAACCCGGACCTCGTCCTCCACCTCAACACCAAGATAGATCCGGGCACTCCCGTTCGTATCCGCCAGGTGAACCCCATCCTGTCGAGCCTGACCGGGACCACCACGCAGCCGCAGTTCGTTGAGATGGTCGCGTCCCAGTTCAGCGTGGACTACAGCAGCGGCACTATCCACCTCACCGCGCTGGCGCCGCCCGGCACCATCAACAACTTTGTCAGCACCTCGGTTCCATTCCTGGTCACCATCGGCAACTCGCCGGAGCAGGTTATCGCGGGCCAGCAGATCGACGTAGACCCCAACGGCAACCGGACCGTGCGGATGATCGGCGCGCCGGGCGTCGATAACCTGCTCTGGTATGCGGTCATCCCGGCAGCGGGAGACGCCAGGGGCCTTCCCTCCATGGGGGCGGTCACCGCGTCGCCTGTCGTGCAGGGCAACGTGGTCTGGCTCGGGTTCAAGAACGGTCTAGCTACGTTCGACTCGGACCCCACGCTAAGGGACCCGCAGTTCCAGACCACCGGGAGCCAGGTATCGCTGCACGACGGCATCGGCACGGACAGGACCATCGGACACCTGCGCTGGGCCCAGTTAATCCCCAGTGGAGACGGGATGCTGGCCGCTCCCATGGCGGTGAACAACGTGCTGGCAGTCAACACGCCCTCCGGCGTGCGGGCCTACGAAGACAGTCTCACCGTCATCGCCGACAGCCGAAGGCTGATCGAGGTGAACTCCGGCTCGGACGCCACGTGGGTCTCAGACAGCACCCGCACCTTCTCCGTGGCAGGCGGCCAGTTGCCCCAGTACGCGCAGGACGCCAACGGCAACGTGATCATCACCAATCAGGCCGCCGCGACCGGCGTCCCCGTCATGGCGACCGCCAACTACGCGCACCCGAGCGTGGTCCGCCACGTCGGAGCGAACGACCTGCTGGTGGTGGATACGGGCAACAATCGCGTGGTCCAGATAGACCGCGGCGGCAACGTCGCCTGGACGGTCCACACCATCTCGGACGATTTTCGGAAGGCGTTGCGTCAGGGCGACCCGCTTTCCCTGAATGCGCCGGAGGACGCGCAGTACTGGGTGGAGTATCCGTCGAGCATCAACGCCTGGTTTGTTAACAACCTGGCGCCCCCGGGCACCGCCGTGGCGCAGGACGGACCCGGGACGGTGGTGCACTACCTGGTCGCCGACACCGGAAACTTCCGGGTGCTGGAGCTGGTCGATATTTACGACCAGGCCGGGAATCCCGTGCGCGCCGTCAACAGCAACACTCCCGGTGGGTTCACCATGCTGCGGCAGGTGAACTTCGTCAGCAGCAGCTACGGCGTTCAGGGACGCCAGTACCGGTACCGCACCGTGCAGCGCATCACCATGCGCAATTCGGACCTGCCTCCGGCCTGGCAGAAGAACCCGTTCGACGCGAACCAGCCGCCCCTGCCTATCCGGCAGCTCACTCTGTCGGCCATCTCCAACGTGCGGCTCAGCGGTACTTTCAACCCATCCACCGGCACGTTCGTCGAGGTGAACCCTTCAGATCCCAACGCCGGTGGCCAGGTCTTCCGGCCCGAGTCCGGCGGCGGATCGCTGGTAGTCCTGAATGAGGCCGGCAACATCCTGAGCATCATCGCCAACCTGCGGGTATCGGCGGGTAATGCGGCCGTTACTCAGCCCATTGTCAATCCCACCTCCTTCTCAGCATTCCAGGAGGCGGTGAGCGCCAACGGCCAGCCGGTGGTCATAATCAAGTACCTGCTCACGGATGCCAACGGAGCGTACCAGCTCAGCCCATGGGATGAGACCACCGGCCGCCCTGCGGTGGACCCGATCTCCGGCGCGCCGGTGCTCAACGTGGAGTGGATGCTTACCGCCGGTGACTACTACGCGATGACCGGCAAGCGGCTGGACGCCGTGTCCATCCGAAGGCTCAGCACGGCGGCGCCGAACGGCTTCCACCATATGCTTATCACAAACCGGTTCAATGGGGCCGATAACCCGTCCGCCTTCGGCATCACCTACAACACGTCGGGCAATCCTGGCAACGGGAACATATCGGCCCCCGGCGCGTTTCATGGCGAGGTATTCGAGGTCGACCCGTCCAAATATGATCCCTCGATGGGGGGACACGGCTACGTTCCGGACTTCACCGTGGCAGGGAACTTCCTGTTGCCGAACGACGGGACCACCCATGTCATCGGGAATACGACCGTCACGACGCCCGTTTCAAGCATCGTATTCCGGGCGCCGCGCGAGACGGTTCCGCAGCCGCCGGACTTCATAACCAACCCCTCCAGGCCTTTTGCGGGAGAGGTAGGGTCCGTACGCCGTACCATCGGCAGCTCAAACCAGGGCACCACCACGACCGTCCTGGAACAGCCGGCCTCGGCGGATCGTCCGTTCTAAATAGGGGGAACAGGTTCAAGGATGAAATCTCTCACCTCTCACCTCTCACCTCTCACCTCAATTCAGGGTGATACGATTCATGCGGTATAAGACCGTCTCCATACTCTGCGCCGCTCTCGCCACGCTCGCGCTGGCGGGTCCGGCCTCGCGCGCGCAGTTCCTTCCGACGGACTGGCTCACCCACCGGGCGGGGCCTCAGCGGTTCGGCTACAACGCCACGGACCCGGTGAACACGGCCGCCCCGCCCGCGAAGTACAGCGTCTACCGCTACCCGCGCAGCGCCGATATGCCGGCCGAGAGCGTGGTGGACAATGTTCCGTCGACCGGGTCGATTTCTACAGGCACCATGTTCCCACCCTCCGCAGGCGGGGTGGCTCGCTGGAGCAACATCGCCGGATGGCCCGTAACAGTCAATCCGGATTTTGCGCTTGTGCCGGCAACGGGCACCACCTGGAAATACCCCAGTTCAACGAACCCGATCAACACATCCCAAACCGCACTGGATCGAGGTTCCGGAGCCTGGCCCCCCAGCGATAAGGACGTGGACAGACTAGGCGACTATTGGTATGCAGATGTCCCGGACGACCCAACACTATATCCCGCCGACGCCGCCGCAAGCGACGTGCTGAAGGCCGTTGCCAATTACACCATAAACCCCAACGACGGTGCAGGCATGGCGGCGCTCCAAGCGCTGCCACGGGCCAGCGGCACCTTTGAGGAGCCCATCCCGCAGGCCCCGTTCAACGGCCGCAACCTCTACAAGACCGTAGACGATGCGTTGCGAACCAACACCGTCTACGCTCGGTGGACGTTTGGCACGCACTATCCGTCCGGTACCTTCCAGGGCTCCAAGCAACTTCCCGACAACGCGCCGCTCGCCGCCGGACAGCGGTACGCTGTCTACATCCGGCAGCCAAGTCCGAGTACGACTCTGAATCCGAACACTGACTGGGTCTTTGTGCGAGTGAGCTGGGGCGACGACATCAACGACCCCACTACCAGCCGGATCTTCATGCTGAACTTTGGCGGCACGGGCGGTTACTGGATGCGCGTGCGCAGCGCCGCCAAGGAGGACCGTTACTTCCCGTACGACGGCCAGCATCCCATCACCGTCACCCTCTACACCGTTACGTTCAGCGGCACCAACGAGGGTCGCGTCCCCACCATTGTGCCGGCAGATGCGGTTCGGCTCGTCCCGGAAGCGCTCCGCGGCGACATCCACGATCCAGTCGCGAGCTTCCACGACGCCACCACCAACCGCAACTACACCTACTTCGCGCGTGACGAGACCACGGGGCCCAAGGACGGCACCACGCCCTATAACCCGCTGAACCCGGCCGGCTTCCAGCCCATTCAGCTCGACCCGACGCGGGGTCCGTCCCCGGCCAACCCGCTGGTTTACGACATCTCGGAGAGTATCCGGACACCGGTCTTCTACTGCATCCAGGACCAGCTTCCCAACGGCCCGTTCGGCAAGCTGCGGTGGAAGCACGCCGCTATGAGTCCGGGCGTCACGGACTTCCGGAGCACGGACCAGCTTCCTCCCTCCTGGGTCAACGGTGGAGGGGTTTTTAGCACCTTCACGAAGTCCTCGGGTACGCAGGGCTCTTACGGCGCCGGCTACAGCTACCATCTATCCACGGACGGCGCTCCGACCGCCCGGGGCGTGTGGACCTTCGGCCTGCAGAACAGCAGCTTCTTTGAGACCTACACGGTGCTGGTCTGGATCCCGCAGGAGCCCACCACGCAGGCCGGGCCGCCGCCGCCCAACACCATCTGGGCAAAGCACGCCCACTACATCATCGCCACGCCTAACGGCAACGTAGACTACTACTTCGACCAGGACGCGGCGGCGAATAGCAGCAGCAATGGTGTCGGCAGAGGGGTGAGCAGCGGCTGGCACGTGCTCGCCACAGGCGTTCGTTTTGGAGGCGCGAACCCCACCATTGCCATCCAGACCGACTCCCCCAATCAGGTCGATTACATCGGCTCCGGCACTGCCGGCGGGCCTATGCCGTATACCGTGGTTGCCGATGCGGTCCAGATCGTCCCGGAGTCCCGTATGGCCAACTCCGTGGTCGCCGCGCCGCTCATCGCCAGCGTAACCTGGCCCTCCGGTACGGCACGCAAAGTCGTTTACTTCGCCACGACCGGCGGCCAGCTCTGGGCGCTGGACGCGCTGGGCGTGCAGGTCAACGGCGCCTACACGGACAACAGCTCCGAGACCACCGTCTTCTGGACCTATCCGTCCATCGCCAATCCGGACCCGGCCAACCAGGCGGCCCTGCCCAACTTCTATCCCGAAAACGACCCCAACAACCTGCCGGACGGAATCTACACAACAGGAACTCACGGGATTGACGCGGACCTGGAGACCCAGCCGGGCAAGGTGCACAAAGTCGTCAACCTGTTCACGGAGGCGCCCGCGCTCGTAGGCTTCCGTTCGTCACCCACCTACGTGGAGATCCAGCGCGGCAACCCGCCCGCGCTTCTGCCGATGATCCTGATCGGCGCGGATAACGGCCGCATCTACGCCTTCGATCCGGCCGGCCGCACGAACCAGGATCCAAAGATTGGGCCGATAAATGAGCCGTTCCCGGCCACCTTCGCCCGCAACAACGGCCCCGGCGGCGGGGACGTTCCCGGTATCCCGGGCACCACGCGTCGCATCATGACCTGGCCCACCACGGGCCGGGACAAGTGGCTGCTGGCCGGCGCGCCGCCCACGGCCTCGGGCCCCAGCTTCCAGCAGCTCTTCCCGGACGACGCGAGCAAGGGTGCCTTTCCTGCCTCCGTTTCCGTGAAATGGGCGCCCGGCGGGCCCTACCCGGACCACCTGGTGGTAGGCGCATCTGAATCCGCACTGCTGTCCGGAGGCACTACCGACAACTTCGGCCACGTCTACAGCGTGGACCTGGCGACCTTAGACCCCGCCCATCGCATATCCAACTTCGTCAACCCCCAGAGCTACGGGCAGCCCAAGTGGGTCTGGCCGAGGAAGACCGAATCGCTGGGGCAGATCACCATGCCGGGCGTCCTCACCGACACCGGCAAGTACGTCTTCACCGCGCCGGACCACAAAGGCGGCGGCGGGCGCGTCTACGCCATCGCGGACCAGGGCAACACCGCCACCCTCCAGTGGGTCTATCCTTTTACTACTACTCCCGGAGCTTCACCCAATCCTAAATCCAGCGGTGGGACAGACGAGCTGCCGGAGATAACGCCCTTCACCGCTCCCGTCTGGGTGCCGAACGCCACCACGGACGCCGGCACCATTGCGGAGGTCGTCTACGTCGCCAACACGGACGGCCGCCTGCTGGCCTTCGACGCGACCCAGACCGGCGGGCAGAAGCCCAACGCCGTCTGGAAGGACCGGCGGCCCAATCCGCCGACCGAGTTCCGCTACGACAGCGACAGTCTCGGCACCACGCGGGCCAGCGCCACGTTCATCCACTGGATGACGCCTTTCCGGCAGTTCCGAGGCGCAATTACTACACCCGGGACCGGGGCCACGCCGGCCCTCTTGCTGCCGAACGATGGCACGGGAGACGTTGTCGGATTCAGCGCCATAAGCGGCCTCCAGTTGTGGGAGTTCCCGGACGGCGGCATCGGCTACGTGCCACTGAGCTTCAATCCGAACTTCCCGGCGCCACCGCCGAACCCGGCGCCGGTCGCGACTTTCAACACCTCGCAGGTCTGGCGTGGTGCGGACGCCGTTACGGCGAACTCGCCGGCGCCCGGACCCGGGCCGCTGGACTACCCGATGACCGGTGGATGGATATATGAAGGCGATGAGGGGAACCAGGCTTCCGGCGAAGTCAACGGTCAGTTACGTGCGTACGGCCTCGATCAAAACCGCGCGGGCGCCTACGGTGGCGAAGGCGAGCCCAACATCAATCCACAGGCTCTCGCCATCGACGTGCGGCTGGCCAACATCTGGAACGGCACCAACGACAGCCCGCCCGGGCCGTTCGACCAGTTCATCCCGCAAGCGGACCCCAAGGCGCCCGCCCAGTCGCCCTGGAACCAGCGCGCCAACGCGCGCCCGCCGACGCAGGGCAACCTCCTCGTCTATGAGTGGGGAGACACGCTCAAGGTCGCCGCGTGGGGCGCGTTCGTCTACGATCCAACCCAGCCCCAGAGCTGTAACGTGGCCCTCCCGCAGGTCACCTTCCGGCTCTACACCGGGACGCAGCAGAGGGAGCAGACCGTCACCGGCTTCGTCGACACGGCCTGGCAGCCGGATGCCGTCCTGACACTTCCACTGTACGTGGACCCTGGTCCGGGCGGCGACGGTGGATGCCGCGTCGTCCCCTGGGTGGCCAAGATCCAGTTCCAGCTCGGCCGCGGATCCGAGATCGACGCGCAGTCTCCCGGCCGCAGGTACCGCATCGACGTGCAGGCCCGCCTCACGTCCAACGTCGGCGGGACCGTCTACTCCAATATTCTGTCCGTCGGCCAGGAGAACGACCATCCATACGGCACGCCCGGGAATACTATTCCGCCGCCGCAGGACACCCTGCCGACGCCGCCGCGGGACATGGCAGTAGCCCATCCGTTCGCCGTTACTACCGCGGGGTACGATGTGCCCGATCCGTCGGCCCGCCACACGGGACACACTCCTCTTATTGGAGCCCCAAACGTCATCGGCTGGACGGATAACACGCTGATCGATAACTCGGGCAATAACCTGTCGGAGCTATTGGCCAACGGCAACCGTCTGGTCGACCAGACGACCTTTACGCCCACCATGCTGAAAGACCTGGTCGCGCCGGTCGGCATGGTCGGCCACGGTCAGTCGGGCGTCTACACCGGCGTGGATCCCTACACGGGTAACAAGGTCCAGGCGCTATACGTCTCGGATCGCAGCAACCTGTTCAAGATCCGGCAGCCGCTTAACAACCTGCGCGTCGAGCGTTCGGACATGCAGTGGGGCTGGAACCCCAACAACAGCTCTTACAGCGCCCTGCAGACCGCTACCGGCAACGTGATGAACCCGCTGCCGTGGGAGTCCTTCCCGAACACGACACCGAACGTCTCCACGGACTACCCGGACCTGGATCGGTCGCGCGCCGTCTGGAGCGCCCACGGGATCGACCTGTCCACCCGGCCCGTCGTCCTGCCCTTCCCGGACACGACAACGGTGGCGGGCCACAAGGTCCTCAATCCCGTGCCCATCGATCTCCAGGTGAACGTGCCCCAGTATCAGCCCGCGAATATCAACCGGGACTACTTCGACATCAACGGAGCGCTCCATCCCGGTGACCAGAGCAACACCGGTCTTCTGGCGCCGATGCTGGCGTACGACTACAAACAACCGGCCGCTGCTGGTAAGGATCCGGTCACCGCGGGCGTGAGCAACAGAAACGTCCGGAATCTGATCTCGCCCAGCGCAGGATACGTGGGCCAGTACTATCTGTTTATCGACACGACCAACCATGGCCGCCTGGAGAGCATCAGCGCGCCCACGGCCAGCGCACAGGTCATCGCGAGCGGCCGGGACGAGGTCTTCCGCGCCGTCCAGGTCGGCGTCGCCGTCCAGCCGGACATCAGCCTGAGGACCGAGGAGGAGACGCTGGACCTCGGCAAGCTGCCGCAGTCCGCCGGATATACCCCTATCCACGACTTCGCCCCCACGGACTACGGACCGTACGCGGGAACCCAGTCGCTCTGGGACCAGATCCGCACGCCTGGCTTCTTCCTGCCGTTTACGGTAGAGAACACGGGCAACGTCAACCTGGTCAACCTGCGCACCGCCAAGATCTCGTGGCCCGTCAATCCCGCCACCAACCAGCCGGTCCCGCTTCAGCAGGCGCTCCAGGACTCCCACAACTGGACGGGGTTCAAGAGCGATCAGGTGGAGAGCGGCACCGGCGCCGGAGTGGTCTGGGGACCGTCCTTCAACCTCCTGGGCGCGCCGGGCGCGGGCAACATTGGCGTCGTCAGCACGCTGGACCACAAGAACGTCGACAACACCAAGGTGGACTACCAGGACGTGTACGGTATCAGCGCCACCAATCCGTTCTGGCCGCGGCTCAACCCATACGTGCAGGCCGGCAATGTGCTCAATTGGAGCGCCAACGCGCAGCCGGCGCCCACGCTCCATAAGGCGCTACCGGGAGACTCGGGGCCGACCACGATGTCCCTTCCGGACGTGCAGCACGGCGATCCGCAGGGCCTGGTAGCGTCCATTTCGGGAGGCAACCAGCAGCTCAACATCATTCCGCATGAGCCCAGGCCCGAGATCGGCGTCGCGGTTCCGCTCGGCACGCCGGTAGGCACCTACTCGGCGCCTGTATACACGTTCGAAGACAACATGCCGCTCCAGTGGCGCCAGTGGTCCGGCTACTACGCCAACACGACGGGCAATGTGGACCCGCTCGCATCCTACGGCCAGGGTGGCTACGGCCCGGACGACGGCCTGCTGAGCGTCTTCCCGACCACCGGCAAATTCGCGCCCATCGAGTCCGTCACCAACCCGACCTTCAACCTGAAGTTCACCGTGACCGAGGCTCAGATGACCGACGCGCCGGCTCAGCAGGTCACGGTGGGCGGGACCAACACCTACGTCCAGTCGAATGGCTCCTACCCGCAGGTCGACGTTCGGCCTGTGGGCGCGGCAGCCTTTGGCGCCAACGTCCAGGTGGCTGCGTGGCGGAACGCCAGCACGGCGAGCGCTCAGTCGCCGCCCAACCTCTACGCGGTCTGGGCGACGAACCGCCTGTCCAACCCGGGGGGGCCGCTACCGTGGCAGCCGCCGAGCAGTCCCAACACGCCCTGGTACCTGCTCTTCAGCCAGCTCGACTCCGTCTTCGGCAACAACCCGGTGTTCGGTCCGGTCTTCGACTGGCAATTCGAGCCCGTAACGGGCAATCTGGCAAGCTGGTGGACGCAGCCCAGCAGACCGGGCCTTTACCCGTCGCAGGTGCCCGCGAACAACCTGTTCCCGTCCAGCGCGGCGGACGTCCCCAACGGCATGAACCTGCCTACGGTGCCCGGCGTCATCAACCAGGCGTCCATACGCCACGGCGCGCCCGGCATCGCCCAGGACGACGATCCCACCAAGGCCAGCCGGCCCACGTGGCTCTTCTGGCAGGGCACCGCCTACAAGACCACCTCGGCGGGCGGACAGGCGTCCCGCACGGATAGCCGGACTTTCTACGCGCCGCTGCCGGACGGAGGCCCGAATCCCACCGCCGTGCCGTACTCGTTCCTGAACGACCCGCAGCAGCCCAAGTACGCGCCGAAGCCGATAATCCTGACCGATAGGGGCGGCACCACGCGGGCTTACCTGTTCTGGTACGGCGGGGCGGAGGGCCGCACGCGCCTGTATTACAACATGTGGCCCTCCAAAGCCACCAACGCCGCGTTCCTGACCGATACCACCCTCTGGACGCCGGACCAGGCGCTGCCGGTGCCCGGCACCCTGGAGTGGAGCTCAGACCCGGTGCCGGTCCACCGCCAGGTGATGTACAACGGGCAGATCCGCGATGCCATCGACCTGGTCTACACCGGCGCGCTGACCGGCCACGGGCAGTCGGAGACCATCCTGACCCGTTACTTCATCCAGTTGCCGGCGGACGCCACCGCAGACGCCCCGGCGGGCAGCCTGGTAGGCTGGGACAAGTCCAGCCGCACCGTCGCTCCGCTTCCGCTGGTTGACCAGGAAGTGCTGGCCCGCGTCGGCGCCTCCCAGACCTGGCAATCCCGGGATCTTGCCTGGGTCACCCGGGATCCGGCAACCAATAACTATCTGGACGCCAACGGCAAGCCAACCTTTGCGATCACCGTCACCCACGCGGATGGAACTGTGGCAAATGGGGGCAACCCGATCAATACGGGCAATCCCACGCGCGATCCGGCCACCGGACGGCTCTACTTCAACTCCGCCCTCGGCGGTCAGCTCGTCGTGGACAGCCAGAATGGACAGGTCATCTTCCCCAGCACGCCGCCCGCGGTGACGGACCGCGTGACGCTGCACTACACGCCGCAGTCCATGCGCCTGAACACAACCAGAGACGATACAAGCGGCCTGCCCGCGGACCCGAACTACCCCACCGCCAACCCGATACCGGCTGCGCTGGTAAACCTGCCCGGCTTTGCGCCGCAGCCTGCCGTAGCCGCGCCCGGCGCCAACACGGAGCCGGTCAGCTTCATCGACCGGTCCATCAACCCGATGGTGGCGCGCGACGCCGATCCGACGAACCCATACCCATCCGTCATGCTCGCCGGTCCCAACGGGGGACCTGCCCCGCTCGTGGATCGCATGTGGGTCCTGTATCGAAAGACCAACGCCGGCTCCAACGCCCCGGCGGCCTTCTACTACAAGACCATGCGGCTCACCGCGAGGCTGCCCGCCATGCCGCAGGGTCCCAACAACACGCCGACGCCCGGAGTGGTCCTCGACGCGCCAACGCCGCCAGGCGTGAAGCCAGACGCGCGTCCGCACGTCCGGATATCGGGCAATCTGGGGCCGGTGGAGATCGACTGGGCGCGCGGCCGCCTCTACTTTACGGAGGCGGACGAAGGCAACAAGGTCACCGTCACCTTCGACTACGGCCGGGACCAGAACGGCAACGTGCAGAGCGTCGGGCCCATCGACTACCGTGTGCGGTGGGAGGACGAGGCAAATGCTGCCAGCGGGACCGCCGACGAGCCCATCGGCGAGACGCTGGTTCCCACCGAGGCGGCGGTCAACGAAGGCGGTATGAGCGCGTTCAAGGACCCGCAGCAGGACAAGGTCTGGGTCTTCTGGACCAGCACCCGCAACGGGACCACGAGCCTCTTCTACATGGCCCTCAACCCGCGCTTCTATAAGCAGGTGCCCGGAGCACCTTAAGGACAGGTTGATGGTTGATGGTTGAGGGTTGATGGACCGGATTCCGGATTCATCCCTCATCCCTCATCCTTCATCCTTCAGTTGTAACCGCCCCCCGGCCAAAGTCGTATAATAGGTGCACGTTCGAGTGCGGGATCGCACCGGGGGATTGCTCGGTCGGCCGCCGGCTCCACGCTTGACACGGCCCGGCAAAATTGCTACAATCAAGCCTGGCGGTGCGAGCGAGCTAATGGCGCCGGCCGCCGTACCTCTACCGCACCCACCCGCATCCCGCAGAACGACCATTAGCCGTGAATATACGTGAATGAACATGAATATGGACTCCAGGGAGCAAGCACCTATCGAACGGTTCAGCGTCCATTTGGAGGGAGTCCCCATTTCCGTTCATTCCTGTTCATTAACGGCCAATTCTCAGGAGAATTCGCAGCATGGCTAAGTCCGGCGGACCCACCGTAGGACTGGATGTTGGCTCCAGCACGATCAAGGTTGCTGAGCTCGTGCCCGGTCGCGGCAATGTGACCGTTCGCTCCGTGGGCGTGGCGCCTACGCCGCCAGGCGCGATGGAGAACAACATCATCGTCGACGCGCAGCTCCTCGGGCAGGCGGTGAAGAAGCTGCTCAAGGATGCCGGCGTGGGCGCGAGGAGCTCCGTCAGCTCCGTCTCCGGCCAGTCCGCCCTCGTGGTCCGCGTAATCGAAGTCCCGCGCATGTCCGACTCGGAGCTCGCCGAGACCATGAAGTGGGAGGTGGAGCGTCACGTTCCCTTCGCAGCCAACGAAG
>CAYNFH010000071.1:25039-26584 GCA_964396385.1 uncultured Chthonomonadaceae bacterium
CCAACGAAGTCATCATGGACTTCCAGCCCATCGAGCGGGCGGACACGCCGCCCGACTCGCAGAACATGGAGGTCCTCCTGGCCGTTGCGCAGCAGGACATGGTGGACCGGCACGTGGAGATGCTCCTGGCCGCCGGGCTCAGGCCCGTGGCCATTGACGTGGAGCCGCTGGCTGTCTCGCGGGCGCTCGTCGAGCTTGGCCCCGATCCATACGGCCAGCGTACCGTTGCGCTGATTAACATCGGCGCGAGCAACACCGATATCGGCATATTCAAGGATGGCATCCTGGCCTTCCCGCGAACTCTCCCGCTGGCCGGCGACACGCTGACCCGCGCCATTGCCACGCACATGGGCGTGCCGGAGGAGCAGGCGGAGGAGCTTAAGCTTCAGTACGGCGAGGTGTTTCTGGACCAGTTGGCGCAGCCTCAACAGCCTCCGCAGGACGCGTTCCTGGACTTTGGGGCGGCGGAAGAGGCCCCGGCCGAGGGGCGCCCGATGCCGTTTGACTTTACCGATCCCAATGAGCCGCCCTTCGCCATGGCGCCGGCTGAGCAGGATCAGGGAAGCTTCGTTCCGGGCGATGAGCCGCCCGCCGCCGCGCCCGCGTTCGACATGGGGGAGGAAGAAGCCCCGCCGCCCGCGTTGCACGCGGAGGAGCCCGCCCCCCAGCCGGTATCTAACGTGCCCGCCACCGTAGGGCAGCACGACCCCACCGCGGTGCAGGTCTTCACCGCCATGGCGCCGGTGCTCGGGGAGATGCTCACGGAGCTGCGCCGCTCGCTGGAGTACTATCGCGGCCGCTCCATCGATGGCCGCATCGACGAGATTCTGCTCTGCGGAGGCACGTCTCGCCTGCGCAACCTGGACCAGTTCCTGGCGACCGAGCTGGGCGTGCCCACGCGCGTAGCGGACCCGTTCCAGTTCACAACCATCGGCGCCCGTAATCTCACGCCGGAGTTCCTGCACGAAGCGGGACCGGCCTTCGCGGTTGCCATCGGCCTCGCGGCGCGCGACATGGTCGCCGTGCCGGTGCCCGCGGGCGCCAAGCGCGGAAAGAAGTAAGGAGGGAGATCGGCGATGCTTCGAATCAACCTGCTGCCGCCCTATATCTACGAGGGGGCTAAGCGGCGCAACGTGATCGTCCTCTGGACACTGGTGCTTCTGTGTGTTATTGGCGGATTCGTGTACGCCAAGGTCCAGCTCGATGCCCAGGCGAAGAAGATCGCGGACGACACTGCCCAGCTCTCGCCCACGGCGGACCAGGCGGACCAGACCGAAAAGAAGGCCCAGGACCTGATCGCCAAGAACGCCGGCACCAAGGCCAAAGTCACCTTCGTCCACGACGGTCTGGATTACAACCAGAAGACCTACCCGCCGCTATTTGACAACGTGCGCGATTTCACCATCACCCGCGTCCTCTACAGCAGCGTGGTTCCCGGCGGCCAGCAGGTGCAAATCTCCGCCTACGCGCCGAGCCTGGCGGAGGTGGGCCATTACATGATGGCCATGGAGAAGAACCCGAACATCAGCAACCTCTCCATCGGCA
>CAYNFH010000072.1:0-18417 GCA_964396385.1 uncultured Chthonomonadaceae bacterium
GGGGCCGGTCCGCGCCCTCGCACATTGTTCGGGGGTTTTTTGGCCTTGGCCGTTGCGGCGGCTTTGGGGGTACCCGGGACTCGGAAGGAGTGAGACATTGTCTCAAATTTTAATCTGCCGCGGCAACGGAACGGATACTGGCGCCGACGAAAAGGACCAGCTGGCGGTTTTGGCGAGTGCGCCGTAATGGGTAGAGGCTGCGCAGAAAGCGCAGAAAGCGCAATAAGGGGGGCGCAGCCGCCGTTTCAAGCTCAGACGGGGCAGGATTCTCGTTTTGCGCAGTAAGCGCAATAAGCGCAATAAGGATGCAGATCTGGCCGATGCAGGGTGTGATGGGAATCCTCTATATAGTGCCACTGGTCCAGGAGGACGGGGCCGACAGCAGGAGGACGGTGGAGATCTCGAGATCCTTCCGGTGGGACTGCGGGGACATGTTTGCGTTTGTGTGCATGTCGTTGGCTCCTGTCTTTTCAGCGATGTCGATTCTATGAGGCTTTGTGTGGGGTGGGCCTCTCGGGCGAGCCACCGCCGCCCGATTGTAGCAGTGCGAGTGTGCGTTGCGGGACTGCCGGGCGTTGCGGGACTGCCGGGCGTCGCCTCACCCTGCCGGCCCTCCCCACTCCCCTCCGGCATTCCCCGGAACGCAGCCGCGCCGCGCGGCTGCCTGGAGCCCTCACCCCACCCCAAGGAATCGGCGCAGGGCCCGCGCTGCCTGCGCAGCGGATGGTTATGAGGCGGGAAGGCTGAGGGGGCTAATGAAGCCCCCAGCGGGAGCCTGAGGGCGGCGCCTTCGGAATCCGCGCAAGGGCATACAAGGACGGCGAGGCTCCCGCCGGGCTACTCTGTTACAACACGCAAACCGCATCAAGGAGAACGTAATGAAGACTCGATCCAACTGGACCCTCCGCTGGCTGCTGCTCGCCGCCACGGCCTGCTCCGGCACATACGCCTTCGCCCGAATCGCCGGAACGCAGCTCGTCATCAACGGTAGCATCGCCTCCACCCGCGTCCGCGTCATCGACGGCCAGGCCTACGTTCCCATCGGCGACGTTGCGCGCGCCTTCCAGATGGTGGTCGCGCAGCGGCCCGGCGGATTCGAGCTGCGGCCCGCCGGCGGCGCCAACCAGATCCAGGGGCTCACCGGGAAGATAGGGGACGTCCTGTTCGACGGCAAGTGGCGCTTCCAGGTGCTGGGCGTGGAGGTCGTACCGAGCTACGCCGCGTCCCGCGCGTCGGACATCAGCGCGGACTACTCGGTCTACCACACGCTCGTGGATCGGCCGGACGATGTGACGTTCAAGGCGAAGGAGGGGCTGCAGCTCGTATCAATCCACTGCCGCGTGAAGAATGGGGTGCGGAACGAGACCCGCGAGCTCTATGTCTACAACCCGTACACCCGCACGGCGCTCACGGATGGAAGCGGCACGTCCTATCCGCCCGTTGCGTATGACATGCCGGGCTCCAACTTCTCCAGCAAAGCCCTCGTCCCGGGCGGCGCCGTGGACTTCACCGTCCTCTTCGCCGTTCCTTCAGGTACGAAGCCCAGGGACCTGATCTTCACCCTCCGGACGCTCGCCGGCAACACCAAGGCCGGCTCGGACGCCCGCGTGGATCTGACCCAGGGCTCTCCCAGCCAATAAAACGGGGGCGGTACTCCCGCCCCCCTTCACGCAATAAACCGGCCGGTGTCGACGAACGCGATGTAATACCCCACCAGCAGGTTCAGCAGCGGCACCACCATCAGCAGTCCTATGTAGCCCGGCTTGTTCGTGTTCTCCGCGATGCGCCACCAGATCCACGCCAGGAACAGGATGTTAACGTACGGCACCAGCCATACAATCAGGAACCACATCTCCAGATCCGCCATGTCGCACAGCAGCCACAGGTTGGCCAGCGGCACAAACGCGAGCCACGCATACTCGTGCCCGCACCGCTTCGCGATCACGTAGACCGGCACCGTCTCGACGATATAGAAGACCAGATAGAGCAGAAGCCCCACCGCGCACCCCTCCTTTGCCGTAGCTCTCTCGATTCACTCGCCACTACGAGCAATGCGCGCAACAGGCTTCATCCCTGTTCTGTATTGGCGCCGGCCGCTCACCCTACTCCCCGTACGGCATCCAGATACTCTTATCAGTTGATCTCACTGGCAAGGTGTCGGTCAGCCTGCGTGAGGCAGATTCGTACCGCCTCGCTGCATAATAGGGGCGTCCGCAGCCCGTTCCACCCGGACGCCCCTATTGTAATCGCCTTCTTCGTCCGACGGTATCCTTACCATTCTTACGGCTCTCCAATCCCATGTTCGCCCGTACGCCCGTCTACTCCTTCCCCTGAAGTTCATTGAACGTGTCCACCGAAGAGCCTGACTGTAAGGGCGGGACTGCTCAACACGTTCGAGCGCGAACTCTGGCGTCTTCGGCAATCTCGCCTCTGATTTGCTTCAACGTCGGGAGTTGACCCGCCGAGGATGGCTGCCAGGTCGCCTTCCCTTTGACCCGTTCGGGCGGGTCGAGAGCGCACAAAGGGCGCCAAATCACGCCGCACCACCCAGCCGCGTCAGCACGCCGTACGCAATTTAGAAATATCCGTTGTAGTCTCGTCAGCGTACGTATTATGTATTAATTGCTACAATCGCTTGACAACAGGAATAATTACGTTTATAACAACCTTGTAGGATGCCCGGCTGGCCTCTTCTTACCTGTGTTTTCAGGCGTGGTGCGGGCAACCGTCAGATTGGGAGACGAAACGATGGAGATATACGAACCACCAGCCAGGAAGGGAAGATACGCGCGGCGAGCTGGCATCCGGAGGCGCGTGCGGGCCACAACGATCCTCCTGCCATCCACGCTAATTGCCGCCTTGGACCTAGAGGCAACCCGGCGGGACCTCGACAGCCGCTCCGAGATCGTCCGGCGTGCCTGTGAAGAGTACCTGCGTGTGGCCGGGCATGCTGACGGCCCGACCCATGGTGAAAAGGCCAGTGGGTGAACCCCAGTGACGGACGAGTCGGCCGATCCGTGGAGTGAGTTCTTCTTGCGCTGTATTGACGCCGCCAGGCTGGTCCGCGAGCGGCGTATAAGAGGCGCAAGCTCGCCTCCGCAAGCGGACACCGATGATCCTGAGATACCGATGAGGGAGTTTCAGTCAATGAGAAACGGGCGGACAGCCGTTAAGCCATCCGCCCGCCAGCACTGATCCTGTCACGGGGATGTTGCCATCATCGCCCGCGACCTTCAATGGGAAACGTCATGAATAAGTCTACAACATCCTGGCCCCTGCGGTCAACCATGCCGGCCCGTTCCGCTCGGCCCAATCCTGCTGGTCCACGGACCTTGATCCTCAACCAGGGCACCTCTGGCGATTCCACCGCCGCCCTCCACATCGGATGCCGAGTCCGCATACTGAGCGGTGAATTCGCTGGATTCTACGGTCGAATCATCAAACCTGCCGGCGAGTTTCCGCGCGCCAACCTCGTTTACGTGGACCTAGACGGCCCCATTTGCGGAGGGATTTGGTCGCCGGAGGCTCTGGAGGCTGTTCCATGAAGCTCGCCGAGTTCCTGGAGCGCCTGGAGGGGGTCCGCCGATCAGGCAGAGGGTACGTCGCTCGATGTCCCGCTCATGACGACCGCCATGCGAGTCTCAGCGTCAAGGACGGTGAGGACGACCGCATCCTCGTCTATTGTCACGCAGGCTGCCAGGTGACGGAGATCGTCGGAGCCATGAGCCTGAAGATGGCCGACCTCTATCCACACCAGCCCCTTTGTAGTGAACATCGCGTCGAACCGTCTTCCCGGCCACGAATTGTTGCCACCTTCGACTATGTGGACGAGCACGGGGGGCTTCTCTATCAGGTAGTGCGGTATGTCCCCAAACGCTTCTTAATCCGCCGCCCGGACGGCAATGGTGACTGGATTTGGAATCTGGATGATACTCGTCCGGTCTTGTACCGGCTGCCGGAAGTCATCGAGGCGGTGAAGACAGGCAAAACGATCTGGCTTCCTGAAGGTGAGAAGCATGTAGATCGGCTATGCGAGCTTGGACTCTCCGCGACCACAAGCTCATTGGGCGCGGGAAAGTGGCGCGACGAGTACGCGGAATGGCTACAAGGGGCCAAGGTCGTACTACTACCTGACAATGACGAGCCGGGCCGCAGCCACATGGAGGAAATCGCTCATATCCTGCTAAAAGCACGCGCCCGCGTCAAAGTTGTATGGCTGCCGGACCTTCCGCCAAAGGGAGACGTGCTGGACTGGCTCGCAGCCGGCGGGACCGTGGAGCAGCTCGTTGGGCTGGCAAAGGCGGAATCCCTCGTGACCCTGGAGTCCCTCCCGGCGGCTCATGGCAACACGTCAAACCGGGAGCGGGCCAACGGTACGGACTTTGGGCACGAGAATCGGGTGAACCCGCAACCCGCGCAAGAGACTTTTGCCGGCCGATCCCCCGATTCTGTCAATTCTGTCGAATGGGAGCAGCCGGTTCCGTTCGGCGTCTATACCGTTCCTGCGTTCCCCATTGACGCGCTTCCGGGATGGCTCTCCGCGTACTGTTGCGCCGTGGCTACATCCACGCAGACCCCCACCGACCTGGCAGGGATGCTTGCGCTGTCCGGGCTGTCAACGAGCCTGGCGAGGAAGGTAGAGGTCCAGATAACATCGGATTGGTGGGAGCCGGTAAACATCTTCGTTGTAGTTGCCCTTCCATCTGGAAGCCGAAAGAGTGCCGTCTTCCGTGCGATTACAAGTCCCATTGAGGAGCACGAGAAGGAGGAGAATCACCGTCGCGTGCCGCTTATCAAGCAGGCTGAGTCGGACCGCCGGGTAATCGAGAAGCAATTGGAGAGGATGGAGAAGGAAGAAGCAGCCAAGCGGGCCGGAGACCCGTTCGACGGTGACGACCGAGACCGGATCATAAAAGAGCTTGCAGAGAAGGAGGTCCCGGTTCAGCTTCGTCTCATCGCAGACGACTGCACGCCAGAAAAGCTCGTCGCCATCATGGCAGAACAGCGCGGGCGGATTGCCATCCTTTCTCCTGAAGGCGACACGTTCGACCTAATGGCTGGCCGGTATGCAGAACTCAACGGCGGGATCAACGGTGTGTATCTCAAAGGGCACGCCGGAGACGATCTTCGGGTGGATCGCAAGGGAAGCCCTCCAGTCTACGTGCATCGTCCTGCCCTAACCTTGGGCCTGGCACCTCAGCCGGATGTGTTACATGGCCTCATGCAGAAGCCGGGGTTCCGGGGCCGTGGGCTTCTCGCCCGCTTTGTCTACTCGTTGCCCTCATCCAACGTGGGCTTCCGCTCTACCGAGACCGAACCCGTTTCAGCGGACGTTAAGGACGCCTACAACAAACGCTTGGGTCGGCTCCTTGAGATGGAAGTGCCGGTTCCATACGGAACAGGCGGAGCCGGGCTGCTGCAGCTAATCCCACAAGCAGCGGCCGTCTTTTGCGAGTACCGCAAAGAGGTCGAGGCGTCCATGCAACCGGGGAACGAGCTGGGAGACATGCTGGACTGGGGCGGCAAACTTCCAGGTGCTGTAGCTCGAATCGCCGGGCTGTTACACATGGCAAAGCACGTGGATGAGCCGGAACCATACGCGCGCTCCATCGATTGCTCCACCATTGAGGCGGCTATCCGAATCGGGAGGTACGCGACGGCGCACGCAAAGATCGCCTACCTGATGATGGGAGCCGATCCTGCGCTGGTCCGTGCTCACAAGATTCTTGACTGGATCAGCAGGAAGGGGAAGCAGGAGTTCTCCAAGCGTGAGGTACAGCGTGACATGCCGACCGTGTTCAGGAAAGCAGAGGAAGTAGACCCGGCGCTGAAAGTCCTGATAGACCGAGGCTGGATACGGCCACGTCAGCAAGAGGAGACGGAGGGGAGCGTGGCGGGCCGTCCGCCGAGTCCCTCATACGAAGTGCATCCAGACATGACATATTCGACAAATTGGACATAAACAGCGACTCAGGGGGTGAGATGGTCCTCGCGGTTTCGTCGGCACCCAACACGCCGCCAGACGCGTCCGGCCACTAATCAAGCGTGCTATTGGCTGCCGTCCGAACAGTCCTCTGTTGGGGAAACTGTCAACGACTAAATGAGCGTGGTTCTACTCCTATTTCGTAATCCCGTACACAATAAAGGTCAAGCGGAATCTGCTTGCAGGAAGGCAGTTTCTATCGGTGGGACATACTGAGACAATCTGCGAACAAGAGGGGAGGCAACAATGACCCGCCCCACATTGGACGGCGGGCCACCTGCGTCGTTGATTCCTTTTTCTCACATGGAGAAAAGGTTCTGATTCTGCTGCCCTTACCGGACGCCGCCCTTGTACTGTTCGCGGTATGGACGCAGGTGGACTCCTGGGTTGCGCCGTTCTATCGCCATGGAACAACGTCGTGCAGCCTTGCCGCCCATGAGCGTTGTGACCTCCTCACAGGTGAGCGTCCCTCGCTCAAACAATGCCTGAGATACGACGCGCACCTCACCGGCGTGTGCCCTGATGAGTGCTCGTGCCTGGTTTCGCAGCCTCTCCTCTTGTCGTTCGAACGCCTCGTCCCCGACGACTTGCGCCCCTCTGGGGCGTGTGTACTGGCTGAGCCAGTAGGAAGCATTGTCGAAGTCGGTATACCTCTCGGCACAGCATCCAATGAAGTGTTCCTCGGCAGCCGCGCCCGCATAGCAGCATACTGCGTACTTTCGGACCAACTCGCGCTTTGACCCGTCGCCCCGCTCCCAGCCGAGAATCGGACTAACTGCGTTCACACACGGTTGCGGTCCTTCCACCGTGACGAACGAGAAAGGCATCTCCATAAGAACGTTGGCAACAGCGTGCCCCGCCTCATGGAAGGCCAGCCTCCATTGCTCCTGCGTGTTGGTGTCTGTCGTCATCATATCGTTTGCGCCCTTGGCGTATCGGGTGAATGCCCTACGTCCGCGCTCCTCGGCGCACCGTCCGTCCTGGGAGCCGCGAGGCTTTCCAGATCATCGAGTGCAGCCTCAAGGGCCTCCCGAACGTTTTCCTGTGGCAGCCCGAACTGCCCCACCAGCAGGTGCACGAATGCGGCGGCGGCGGCATACTCCCACTCGGTTCCGGAGAAGCCCGCCGAGACCGGCCCCGCAGCAACCATTCCATCGGCGATCCTCTCAGGTTCGCGAGGACGCCAGAGCGGAGCGGCAGTGTCGAGCATGGCCCTGCCATAATCGGAGTCCGCAGGAGCATCGGGACTCTCGAAGGTCCAGACCAAACCCCACAGGCTAACGCTGCCGCTCAGCCTTGGAACGATGGCGGCGGCTTCACCTTCTTGCTCTGCCCCTGTGCGCGATCCATCCGCCTCCAGGCTGTTGGCGGGAGCCAACGTCTCCAGGGTGCAGCCATCTTCTCCTTCCCCCGCCAGGAGCCGCTTCGTCATGCCGGGCACGTAGCCAGTGATCCCCTCCTGGTAGATAGGATCGTCCGGCTCCGCCCACCCTTCATCAGTCACCTTTGCCATTCCGTGGCTCCTCCTTGTGCCCAACTCGTTGTAGTCCGCGCGGACTACGGCATAGAGGGACGCACAAGAAGAGCCACCGAGCATCCGCTGGTGGCTGGGTAGGAGAATGTCCTGATGTGGTGTTTCGGGAACTGATGCTCCCGCACATCGAGGGTGTCCGCCCTCCTGGCACCGTGGCGCATCACCGCTCGGTTGCCGGGACCTCTTGGGTCCGCTCTGGATGCTGTCTCTACTACGGAAGCCTATCAGCGCAGGTTTCAGAGACCCTTTATCTTCTGACACGGAAGGTCTTTACCATCCAAAAGTTGAGACCTCTCCTTGATTACAGGTGACGGACCAGGAAGTGCATGTCTTCCCCTCCCAGTCGGACACGCTCTCCCTCCGTATAGTACGTGGAAAGTTCCGGGTGCCTGCTCAGCGTCGCCCAGATGGAGGCAGCGTTGCGGAGATAGTTCTCCGACGCTTGGCGGTATTGCGAGGAGATGTGCCCTTGCTTTTCTGATTCCTGGAGCGTCGAATGGATCAGCGAGGGTGAGGCCAGTCCTTCGAAGGTCAGTCTTTGAATTTCGTCGTCGAACGCCACACTTGCCCTTAACGCACTTTCGGCATCGTCAGACGCCTCAACTGCCCGTTTGAGGCAGAGGTTGTACTGGTCAACGGTCTGGGCGAGATTAGTTCCCGCACCCCGATTGAACCAGCCAGGCAAGTGGTGCTTCTGAACGAAGATGAACCACGCGAGCACGTTCAGGAGAAGGATACCCGTGAGAAGAGCGGGCACGACAGCAATACCCAACTTTCGGCTTCCGGTCTTTGCAGGAACGGGCGGCACTGACGGCACCTGGTACATGCTCCCGCCGCAAGCGTAACAAGTGGTGCGTCCGGCAGGGTTTGGAGCGTCACAACTCGCGCATCGAATCATCCGGGTTCCCATTTCCGCACTCCTGTTGTCGGCCCTAAGAGCGGAATGGCTCCTGTAGCCCGGCAGACACGCTGCTACAGTGCCGTCCGCCCGCTCACTTCATGGACGAACCCGCGCGTCTCTGGGCGGTTAGGCGGAGGCTGGTATCTAAATTGGTGCCAAAGCAAGGCCAAGACCGTGGCCGATCTGCTCATGTGGCTTCTTCGCTCGGCGGTGCCTCAGTTGCTCCCCCTGGTCCGGCGGACTCCATCAGGGCGAGCTTCCAACGGACGAGAGATTCTTTTACCGTCCGAGCCACGGCGTCCGCGTGAAAGTCGGGAAGGTCTGCTAATTCCTCCTCGGCGTCCCGAACGATTGCCGCCAAGACTTGCTTTGCGCGAGGTTCGCTTGACGCCCGAAGGTATCTGACCGTCTCGCTCTCGCGTCCGCAAACAAGCCATGCGAGCAGCCCATCTGCTCCACCGACGGTAAAGCCCATGAATCGACTGTGGTTAGGCTCGCAGTATGTCCACCTGTGACACACCCACACGTGGAGCAGGGCGAGCTGGACCTCTCCCACCGCAGGCGGCGGATGGGCAGTCATATCCGACAGCAGCGAGTGTGGTATCTCGGTGCCGTATTGGGCGAGTACGGCGGCAAAGTCCGGTTGTGGTTCAACCATTTTAAGAGTCGTGGCAGCCAGCGGTCAGGCGAACCGCGCGGTCACGGCAAATGGCGCGGAACGCTGTAGTAGCTGCCCTCGACTAGAGACTACGCCCTGCCTCGCGGCCTCGTTTCACGCAGGGTCGCGTCAGATGCGACCCGAAGGATGGCGCAACCGGGGCCTGCTCCTGGACTACAGGCGCAGCCGGTGCATAACGCCGGAAATCAGCTCACCTGCCCTATCACAATCCAACGTGCCGAGGTTTACCAGAGAGGTTTGATCGTTGACTACTCCCGCCCCCTGGGGAATGCCTGCGTTCTTTGTGATGCTCTGAATCGACATCATAGTAGACTTCGCCAGGTCACCATAACCGTCTCTGTAGAGCTGCAACGCCGTCTTGAGGTCTTCCCGGTCTGCGGGACTGAAAGAGGGAGGTATGGGAATCTTCTCGACGTTCTCGGCCACCTTGAGAAGGGCATTGTAGTATTTCTCAAGAGGGATAATGCCAAGCGCGCTACCAGTGCCAATGCCGCCCCGCGACATGGGTTGGCCGCCGGGCAAACCTGCCTGGGCGGTCTGGGTGTTTGGATTGGCGCTGGTCGCCTCAGCTATCAGTTCGTCCACCCTCTCCTTCCAGCGGGTGAACTCCTTTCGGGGATCACCAATGACCGAAAAGACGAGATACGGAGACTGATACTGCTTTCCGCCTGCTGCGATCACATCGGCGCTCAAGCGGTGTTGCCCGCTTGCAAGGTTGGACGGGTCCAATGCCGCATAAAAATCGGGAGCCTGGCGCGTCACCAAAGGCTTGTCATCTACGAAGAACGCAATGGACGTGATCGAAATGCCTGCGTCGGCGTCCACCTTGAGCGGGAGCACAGGGGCAATGTTCCGCAGGTCAATCGGGCCGTGGACCTCTAGGGGTGCTAGCCGCACCTTGGCGGGTGTCTGCACGTGGATCGGCGATACGTCCAGCTCACCGCCATCGGTTACCATCACCCTCGCGCCCACAGTATGGTCCCCTGGTCGAACGGAGGAAAGGTCCAATGTGCCGTTTCCGGAGGCATCGGCGGTGGAGGAGGTCGGTGCCCCATCCACGTACAGGGTGTAGCTGTCCGCCCGGAGGTTCCCGGTTGGGCCAATATGGACCTTGAAGGGGCCAGTCACTGCAGCCCCGTTTGCGGGCGCATCCACGGTGAATGGAACCTTGTTTATGATCTCTACTGAGATGTGGCCGAGCCTGTGCTCGCTACCGTTGGGCGAAATCCAGACGACATTGAGGGCCACGAAGTCTCCCGCCTCGGTGGAGGGGTCCCACTGAAGCTCCCAGTGCTTCTGGAACGTGCCCGTGGCCCGCACCCGGATACCGGAGCGTATCTGGATCGTGCTCGGTAATGTCGCATCGGGTAGATCGCCCTGAATGTCCACCACGGCCCCCTTTTGTACGAACAGACGTGTGGGCAGGGAAGCCGCTGAAAGCGGTATGGTCTGGGGTTTGACCTGGCCCGCAGCCGCGACGGGGCAAAGACCGAGGACCAGCAACACGACGAGGCGGAGATTCATCCTGACCACCTTTCTGGCGCGTCAATGCGTGCCGACCCGCATCGCTTCCTGGATGAGGGTGAAGTTGACGGCTATCGTTGCGTCTTCGGGTGTTAGCTGGGTTGCAGCGGACAGTTCGTTGAGCGCCATAGAATCCTTTCCTGCGCCGAAGAGCTTCAATGCGGAGACAACATGGGCGCGGGCTGCCTCATAGGTCTTCTCGTCGTAGCCGATGAGGGCCTGCCGCAGCACCTGGTCCATGTTCGCGGCAATGATGATCCGCTTGCCGGCGAACAGCTCCGGACGCACGATGTAGAGGTCCGCAAGCTCAGCCACCGACGTGTATTTGGCGGGGATTATAACGGTCTGGACATCGGGGCGGCTCAGCGCGTACTCTGCCTTGAAGTCCACCCCGGCTACGGCATCCACTTCCCCGTTGAGCTGGATTTGGCCCGTCATGGCTACCGTCTGATCGACGGGTTCTTTCAGGAGCGCGGACATGACGGCTACGGCGTCCGTGATGCCGGCTGAGGCCCCCTCGTTCTTGATCGCGTTCTCTTGGTACGACACCACGAGGTCCCAGGCGGACCAGTCCGTGATGTAGCCCAATTCTCCTACCTTCGCCTTGCAGTAGGCCACGGCCCGCTCTGCTGCCGTTCGTGCATCAGCGTCCGCATAAGCGATGAACTGGGTTTGTCCGCTTCCCGGTAAGGCTCTCGCCTCGATTGTGATTCCCGTCCCTGTGGCGTCAACGGGAACACCGCCGACACTGGTGACCAGGACCGCGAGGCCGTTGGCCCTTCCGACAACTCCTCCTCGACGCGGCTGCGAAGAGTTTGCCATCGCGCGAGCCTGTCGCCGGAGAAGGTCTACATTGATGGCCGGCAAGCGTGTGCCAGACAATCCGGGTGGTGGCCCCAGCGACAACGCTTGTGGCGGGGGCGGCTGGTCTATGACACGCCGTACCGTAAACACGTAGGGAGCCGAAATGCTGGTATGGCCTGCGGAATCCGTTACCTCTATCTGTAGGCGGTGAGGGCCGTCTGAAACTTCCGAAGGGTCCCACTTCACGGACTCGAACGGAGGCGATTCCGCCTGGACTCCGATCTTCCCATCGATGAGATAAGTGACATGTCGAACATGCACGTCTGGATTGATGGTCGCATGGAGGGAGACCCGCGTTACTGCCGGTGCCAGGAGGAGCGTGTTCCCGTTGTCCAGTGGGCCTGGCTCCGCCCTTGAAATGACTCGGACATGGACAGGCTCCAGAGGGTACATGGAACCGTCGGCCGCATGTACGATGCCGCCGATCTCGTACATGCCGGGGTTCAGGGGAGCGGTGTTCCAGGAAGCCGAACCGTCCGGCTGAGCATTCCCATCAAAGGGATGGCCGTTGATGGTGTATTCGACCGCTTCAGCGTGCCTGTCTGGAGCCGCCGCCAGACGGACGGCAACGTCATTGTGAACGGATGCCGCCTCAGCCGGAGCAGAGATCCGGAAGGGGACCGCATCGCTGAGGTCCAGGGTGAACTTGGAGAGTACCTCTTCTTCGCCGTTGAGGTGGCGAATGGCGAGCGCCAGTGTCAGCGGGGTTAAGGTTGCCCGGTGGGTGTCCCATGCGAGGGTCCAGCTCGGCCGTCGCGCTACTTCTGCGAGTACGAGCTGTCCCCGCTTAAGGAGGATGGTATCCGTCGTGTCCGGTTCACTGTCATCACCAAGAACGCACAGAATAGTGCCGGAAACGAGCAGGAGACGCTTGGGCAGGACGCCCAGGGAAAGGGCGACCGTCCGTGGTCTGGACGCCGGCTCCGGCAGTCCGGCGGTCCAGCCGGGCTGAGGAGAGACGAAGGATGCCAGGAGCAACAGCAGGACGACTAACCGCTTCATGCGATTCTCCGGACTGATGAGGGTGGCCTAGAGTCTCAGCGGCACGTGCCCTTAAGTCTTCCTCGGACGGGGCAGACCTCTGATCCTGCAGCTTCATCATAATTTCTAATATCAGATTAGTCAATAGCAGAATGGGGCGTGAAGAAGAGCGTCGGAACGCCCGAACAGGAGTGCCTTCAGAGACTTCTGCGCCAGGTCCGGGAGGAAGCGGGTCTCACTCAGCTTGCGCTGGCCTCCCGCCTCGGTACGCTCCAGGCCACTATCAGCAACTACGAGCGAGGGGAACGCCGCCTGGACCTCCTGGAACTATGCCAGGTCTGCGCTGCTGTTGGGGTCCCCCTCCTGGATTTCATCAAGCGTTTTGAGGCGGAGTGCCGTGGGAGGCTCGGCGGGTAACCCTAACGCGCCAAATCGCCGGACTTATCCACGTGCACGGTTGGCAAAGTAGCCGGCCGAACCATTCCCACTCTCATCGCATCATCCGCTTCCAGCCAAAGCCCGGAGCTGCGCCTCTGCTTCCCGCATCCCGTTGAGTGCCTGCTCATTGTGGGCGCTGATCTTTTGAAAGTTCTCGCTGGACCTTGCCCCCGCGTCGTCTCCGGCACCCCTCAATCCAGCCCCATAATCAGCTATGGCGGACTCCGATTCGGCTATTGCCATTGCGTAATCCGCGTCATCTAAAACCGCCATCTGCAACTGTCTTGCTTGCTCACCCTGAAGGCGGGGCAGCTCCGCCCTAAGCAGGTTCGCCCGGTCTGGAGCAATGGTGCCGGCGACGAGCCGATGATTCACTGCGGCAATGTCGTAGTCTAGGGAGCGGGCTAAGGCCACGGTTGCCCGATGCCTCTCCTCTCTACCGCCGAACTGTCTAGCATGAACCAACTGGTTCTCCGCTACGCTGTGCTGGTATGCCGCCTGGCTCACTTCCGTTCTGAACTGAGAGTCAGCCTGGGCACCAAGGTCGGGCTGTGGCGCGGGCTGCGCCTGGAGTGGAGCCTGCTGATAAACGATGCGGGGAAGCGGTTGTTGCTGAGGAGCCATCGGCTGACCATAGTTCTCCGGTGGAGTGTAGCTCTGTTGCGGAGCCGGTGGCATCGCCGGCTGTGGGGATTGGACCGGCTGAGAGGGTGTGGCTGGAGCCGCTGCCAGTGTCTCCGGCCACCCACCGACCCGATAGCCCGCAACCGCCCGGAACTGGGCACCTGCTCCCGCACGGGATCGGGGCATATCGACAAAGACCACCCAGGCCACTGCTCCCAGGAGGAACGCCGTCACGAAAGCGAGGGGTCGGATAATCGCCTCGACGCGAGTGGACGTAATGCGAGACCGAAGCGCCATTACTGCTCTGCGGAGCGCCTCCGTGCGCTCTACGCCCTGGGTCCTTGCCCAGAGTGCCGCGCCAAGCAGTGTCGTTCCGGCTTCCATTGGCTCCGGTGGGGCTGCCGGGGCGGGTACAAGGTACAGCGAAGCCTGGCACACTTCGCACGCCGTGTGCCCAGGTGGGTTTGAGGCTCCGCAGGAGCCACACTGTGTCACAGTTTGCTCCAATCAGTGGAAATGGGTTGCCGGGGCAAGCGCCGGGCAACATCAGCGGTGCTCGTCCGGCTCTTGCTCACTCCGCAGTCGCTCCATGGTGGCTACCTCCGTGCGAAGGTTCGCCAATCTCCGCTCCTCCGAGTAGGCGAGCTTCTTCACTTGAAGGACGGCCTCCTCTTCGCTGGTAGCCTCCATGTAGGGTGTCCCCCCGAAGTAGATGTCATCACGGAAAAAGTAGACCGTTCGGTACTCGCCGTTGCCTTCTGGGAAGCATCCGGGAGCGACGACGTTTACAGGCACCTCGTGCCGTGCTCGGAGCACTCTGGCCGGAATAGGGACTGGAACGGACATGCGCCGCTGCGACTCTCCCTTGCCTATCACTAGGTCAAGTTGGAGTATTTGGCAGTTGAGCCCTTGGGTTTCCAGATTCGTGAGAATCGCCGCCATCTGTCCAGCTTGCGGCCCTTGAGCCGTGGCTACGATATGCCCGTCTGGCGTGAGGTGCGCGACTCGCGCTACTTTCACATCCGAACTCCGTCAAGCCTGATGGTCAAGTCCGATGGTCCGCTTACGTGCCTTGACCGGCAGGCGGAGGCGGCCCGATCACTGCCCCGATCCTGTTCCGGAGGCGCTGGCGCAGTTGTTCCGGGCTTGTCCAGTCAATGGTGTTGTACTGCCGAACGTCAAAGTGGAGGTGTTCCAGAGCGTCCTTCCGGCAGGTGAATATCACCGGGATGCCGAGTCCCGCCGCAAATCCAGCCTCGTAGTAGACGCCTCCACGGTGGCCTGTAAAGTCCGCCACCATGAACCGGCACTTACGGATTTCCGCGATGATCTCGTCGTCAATCTTGTTCGCGTGCTCCTTCATATCCACCCGGAACCCTCGGTAGCCAGCGTCTTGGATGCCCGGCAGGAGGCCGTTTTCCAGGGCGTCCTGCACCTCCGGGCTGAACCACATAGCAATGAACGCTTGGAGCGGCTTCTGACCCGCCGTAGCCCGCTCCAGGTCGGCGATGCGGTTCCACCCTTCAGCCGTCACTACTATGTCCATCTCCTTCAGAGGAGCCATACCTGTGAGCGGGCCGGGCCTGTTCGTCAAGGTGGCGGGGTCTGGCTCTCGGAGGATGTAGCCGCTCTCGACTAGCTGCCACACCACGTATCCCATCACGTTCGGGTCCTCGGCGTAGAAGACAGGGTAATCGTAATCATGGAGCTTCAGCCTAGTCCCAGGTAGGCGGGACATGCTCCCAAGGTTGATGAGCGCACGGTCAAGCCGCTCAGACATGGTTGAGGGCCAGGTAGCCCAGATGTCCTGAAGGGATGCCGTGCCTGGCGCGCCGCCTGTGTCGGGCGGACTGTTTGCGAGTATCACGGGTACAGAATCGTACTTGTGTCCGAAGGTCAGACGCACGATCTGGGCGCGACGAGTGTACGCCGATATTGCCGGCAGGCTTGCATAGTCGCCCGAAGCCCGCCGCTTCTCGAAATCGGCTCCGCGCGCATAGTTGTCTAGCACGAATTCCCCACATGTAGCGCAGGAGACACCGGAAGCCAACGCCACAAGCGGCCGGGGAACCAGATTATCCGTAGGTCGCGCCTGCCGTCCACACAGAGGACACTGTATCTGCTCACTCATCTCGCTTTCCTCACCATTCGTCTCATTCGCCGGCTTAGTCGTAGTTCCTCCTGATTTCCTGACGGGGCTGGTTTCCGGCTTCTGGTGGACCGCGCGAACCTTGACCATGGGCGCCACAGGATGATATAATATCCTGTGTTCCCGTGGAGGTTCTGCATGAGGACTAAAGAGGTGCGGGTGTCGTTCATCCGCCGGATACCCCTTGAGGAGAAGACTTGCCCTGTCTGTGGGAAGAGGTTCGAGGGTGTCCACCTACGGGTGTATTGCAGCGCAAAGTGCCGTGAGAAGGCACAGTGGGAGCGTACCGGCGCTAATCGGTCACAGGCCCGCCGAGAGAAGAAGCAGGAGCATCAGTGATGAACCAGCCAAATATCGCCATCATCGTGCCGCGCGTGAGTAGCGGGAAGCAGGTTGAGGGCACGTCTTTGGACTCGCAGCAGGAAGCCTGCCTCCGCGTCGCTCAGGCGGAGAACGCGCACGTCTGCGCCATCTACCGGGACGAGGGCGTAAGCGGCAAGCTCTACCGCTCGCGAAAGGGGCTACAGATGGCCCTCGCTGATATTGAGGCGGGGAGAGCCAACCTTCTGATCACAAGCAAGTTGGACAGGGCGGGCCGGGACGTGGAAGTGCTCCGAGCCATCAAGCGTCGGGTGGAAGCCGCTGGTGCTCGCCTATTGTTCGCGGACGGGATGAACTTCGAGCCGACCGCCGTAGGCCGGATGATGTTCACGCACCTCGCCGGGTATGCGGAGTACGAGGTCGATTTGACCCGCGAGCGGACTATGCTGGGCAAAGTCCGCACCGTCACGGAGACAGGGAAGCAGCCTGCCCGCGCGCTCAGCCCCTACGGCTACCACATCGTCAGCCAGAAGGACGTGCTCACGGGCCAGTTCTCGGCCGAGCTTCTGGGCAAGTACCAGATTGTAGAGGAGGAAGCCAGGTGGGCCGGGGAGATATTCCGGCGTTACGCTGGCGGGAGCAGCCTGCGCCAGATCACGCGCTGGCTCTACGAGCAGGGAGTTCCAACCCCGCGCAACGGCAACTCTTGGTCCATGCCAACAGTGAAGAACATCATCCAGAATCCCGCCTACAAGGGGCAGCCGGTCTTCGGACGGTTCGCACGCCGTCTTGACGAGTCCCGCCTGGACAAGGGGTATTTACCGGCGTACTATGTTCGCCGCCCGGAGGCGGAATGGCTCCGCCTATCCGGTCCAGCCATCGTGACTGAGGAGTTGTGGGAAGCCTGCCAGAGCCGATTGGCGCATAACCAGGAGGTCTTTTCCGGGAACCCGAAGCACAAGCACTTTCTCAGCGGATACATGCTCTGCCCCACGTGCGGCAACCGGATGCGGGCCAATACCCATGTGAGCGGTGTGGTCTATTACCGCTGCAAGAAGGCTTGGGCGGGGCGCAAGGACGGGGACGCCTGCCACCCAAAGCAGTATCGCGCTGACCAGGCGGACCCTGCTGTGCTCCGGGGAATGAGTGAAGCCGCCCATCGGCCAGAGCTGTTCGACCAGGCCGTTGGCGCATTTGATCGGGATCAGCAACGGCAGGCAGCTCCGGGGGAAGGTCAGGAGGTCGTCCGGCGGAAACTGGCGGAGTTGCAGGAGGAAGAGCGCGCCACGGTGACCGCACAGATAGAAGGCATAAAGCAGGGGGCGAACCCGGCTGTCTATGCCGCTATCTTCGCGGACCAGGCAGCCCGGCGGAAGGAGCTTGAGACACGCCTGGAGGCGATTGATAACCGGCCAGCTCCGTTGTCGGCAGCAGCCGTCCGCACTGCCGCAGAGAAGTACAAGAGCGTCCTGCGGGACGTGGACGAAGCCCTGTCAGCCCCGGAACTCTCAGTTGCAGAGAGGCGGGAGATCGTGCGGCCGATCCTCGATTCGGTTGTGCCGGGAACCGACCGCTACGAGGTCTATCTCCAGCCCCTTCAGTCCACGCCAGGAATGCCATCTGAAAAGGGTATCCAGATATTCTTCACGTGCGTCGCCTCCCGCAGGAACTCGCGCGATTCGCCCTGCGCCGGGTCCGACCAATCCCGCAGCCGCCCGTAGTCCACCCACGTCCGCTTCATGTTGCCCGCGGAGGCCCGCTCCACCATGCCGCTCCCTTCGCGGCTGCCGAAGTACCACATCGCGTCCACGTCGTCGTGGCTCGCCAGCACCTCCGCCAGCGCTTCCTTGCGACCCGTCACGATGTTCAACACGCCCGCCGGCACGTCGGAGGTGTCCAGCACCTGGTACAGGTCCGTCGCGGAGAGCGGGTGCGGCTCAGAGGGAACGGCGACCACCGCATTGCCCATGGCCATGGCCGGCAGCACCGTCGAGAGGAACCCCAGCAGCGGCCATCCGTCGGGGCAGGCGATCCCGATCACTCCAATGGGCTCGTTCATCGCCAGCGTCACGTTGCGGAAGGGAGTACCATGGATCGAGCCGTCGTACTTGTCCGCCAGCGCCGCATAGGTGTAGATGCGCCGCAGCGAGAGCTCCACCTCCTCGCCGCCCTCCCTGCCCGTCATTGCGCTGATTCGCGCCGCGAACTCGCCCGCGCGGGCCGCCAGGTTCTCCGCCAGGTAGTACAGCACCTGCGCCCGGTTGTGCGCCGTCGTCTGGCCCCATCCAACCGCGGCGTGGGCCGCCTCCACCGCGTTGCGGATGTCCTTGCGGTTGCCCTCGCCCACCTCGCCCAGCGTGCGGCCCTGCGCGTCCTTCACCACCAGGCTGTAGCCCGAGTCCGGCCGCGCCTGCTTCCC
>CAYNFH010000072.1:18427-26529 GCA_964396385.1 uncultured Chthonomonadaceae bacterium
CCGATGTACAGCTTGGGCGTCCGGTCTATCTCCGGCACCGCCCCTTCGGCAATGCCCTCCGCCGTCGTGCCCGCCTGATACAGGCTGGAGACCTTCAGCGGCTGCCACTCCTCCGGCGAGGGCAGCCTCTTGCGCGCCCGCAGCTCCGCGGAGGGCCGCATCTCCCCGCGCACCCGCGCCTTGTGGTGCTGCGCCGTGTGCGGCTGGTCCTCCCACGCAGGCTTTACGTACTCCCACAGCCCCTCGCGGCCGCCCTCCCGGCCGTAGCCGCTCTCCCGGTAGCCGCCGAAGCCGGACGCCGCGTCGAACAGGTTGGTGCTGTTGATCCAGACCGTCCCCGCCTGGAGCCTGGGCGCGATGTCCAGCGCCAGGTTGATACTCTCCGTCCAGACGCTGGCGGCGAGCCCGTACCGGGTGTTGTTGGCCAGCGCCACCGCCTCGGCCGGGGTGCGGAAGGTCATGGAGACCAGCACCGGCCCGAAAATCTCCACCTGCGCTATCTCCGCGGCGGGCGAGACGTTCGTGAAGAGGGTGGGGGGGAAGAAACACCCCTCCTCGGGACACGACCACGACGGCTGCCACATCGTCGCGCCGTCCTGCTCGCCCTGCCGCACCAGCCGCTGGATCTTCTCGAGCTGCACCGGCGCGATGATGGCGCCGATGTCCACCGCCTTGTCCAGCGGGTCGCCCACACGCAGAGTCTCCATCCGAGCGCGCAGCTTCTGCTCCAGCCGGCCCGCAATCCCCTCCTGCACCAGCAGCCGCGACCCCGCGCAGCACACCTGACCCTGGTTGAACCAGATGGCGTCCACCACACCCTCCACTACGCTCTCCAGGTCCGCGTCGTCGAACACCAGGAAGGGCGACTTGCCGCCCAACTCCAGCGACAGCCGCTTGCCGCTGCCCGCCGTGGCGCGCCGGATGATGCGACCCACCTCCGTCGAGCCGGTGAAGGCGATCTTGTTCACGTCCGGGTGGAGCACCACGAATTCGCCGGTCGCCCCGTCCCCGGTCACGATGTTGACCACCCCCGGAGGAAGCCCTATCTCCTGGCAGATCTCCGCGAAGCAGAGCGCCGTCAGCGGCGTGAACTCCGCCGGCTTGAGCACCACCGTGTTGCCCATGGCCAGCGCTGGCGCTATCTTCCACGCCAGCATCAGGAGCGGGAAGTTCCAGGGGATGATCTGCCCCACCACGCCCACCGGCACCTGGTCCGGCATCTCCGCCTCCATGAGGTGGGCCCAGCCGGCGTGGTGGTAGAAGTGGCGGGCGACCAGCGGAATGTCGATGTCCCGCGTCTCCCGGATCGGCTTGCCGTTGTCCAGCGATTCGAGGACCGCGAGCAGCCGGGAGTGCTTCTGCACCTGCCGCGCGAACGCGTACAGGTACCGGGCGCGGCCGTGACCGCCCAGGGCTCCCCACCCGGGCTGGGCGCGCCGCGCCGCCTGCACGCCGGCGTCCACGTCCGCCGCGGATCCCTGCGCGATCCGCGCCAGCGGCTTGGAGGTGGCCGGGTTCGCCGTCTCGAAGAAGCGCCCTTCCGCGGGAGCATGCCACTCGCCGTCGATGAACAGCGTAAACTCTTCGCCGTGCTCCCGGATCCAGTCCAGCGCCGGGGCCGCGCTCTCCAGGGCCGGGCCGTACTCCATCGTCTCGAATATCTCCGCAACGCTCATAGAACCCTCACTCTACTTCATGTGGCTTAGCTCCGGGGAGACGGATGACGGATGACGGACGGAAACGGCTTTCGGTGTTGGGGAGGATTCCGGATTCATCCCTCATCCTTCATCCTTTGCTTTCACCCCTTCAGTCCTGTGACCGCGATTCCCTGAATGAACTGCTTCTGCGTGAAGAAGAACAGCACGAGGACCGGCGCGACCACGATGGTCGCCGCCGCCATCAGCAGGTTCCACTCCGTGCCGCCGTGCTGCGACTGGAACGACTGTAGCCCCAGCCCCAGCGTGAACAGCCGCTGGTCGGAGAGGTAGATGAGCGGGCCGAGGAAGTCGTTCCAGGTGCCCATGAAGGTGAAGAGCGCCACCACGGCCAGCGCAGGCTTGGCGAGCGGCAGCACCACCTGGCTGAACGTGGCCCACTCGGAACAGCCGTCGATCTTCGCCGCCTCGCTCAGCTCAAACGGGATGGTCCGGAAAAACTGCCGCAGCAGGAAGATGTTGAAGGCGCTCCCGAACCAGGCCGGAATCCACAGCGGCCGGAACGTGCCGACCCATCCCAGCTTCTCAAACAGCGCGAAGGTGGGCACCATCAGCACGGGGAAGGGGACCATCATGGTCGCCAGCGTCACCGCGAACAGCGCGTCTCGCCCCGGCCACCGCATCCGCGCGAAGGCGTACGCCACCAGCGCATTGGAGCAGACCGTCCCGGTCACCGCCAGGATGGCGATGAGGAGCGTATTGCGGCCATACACCAGGAAGGGGATGTACCCGAGCTTGTCGCTCTCGTACGTGAACGCTTTCGCGAAGTTGCCCCACTGGAACTGGGACGGCAAGTAGACCGGCGGGTTCCGCATGGTCTCGGAGAGCGGTTTTATCGCCGTATCGATCATCCAGAACAGCGGGAACAGAAACGCGATGGAGAAGAGGATCAGCACCACGTGCAGCACCCAGGCATGCCGCTGCACGCCCGGCCGGTGCCGCACCCTAGTCTCCGTCCTCGCCGCCTGTAATGGATAAGTCGCCATACCTAAGACCCGGTGTTCAGGTGTTCAGGTGTTCAGGTCCGGAAGCCTGAACACCTGAACACCTGAACACCTTCCTATGTACCTCCGTAATACACCCGTCGCTCGGAGAACTTGAGGGTGACGAACGTGAGCAGCACAATCAGCACGAACATGATCCAGCCCATGGCGCACGCGTAGCCCATCTTGTGATAGATAAACGCGTTGTCGAACAGGTACATCGCGTAGAAGTAGATGGACCGCGCCGGCGAGCCGGTCGGCGAGAGGACGTACGGCACGGTGAACACCTGGAGCGTCCCGACGATGCCCATCACCACGTTGAACAGGATAACGGGCGAGAGCATGGGCAGCGTGACGTTCCACGTCTTGGACCACCAGCCCGCCCCGTCCAGGTCCGCCGCCTCGTAGAGCGGCGCCGGCACGTCCTGCAGCCCGGCCAGGTAGATGACCATGGCGTTGCCGACGCCCCAGGCCGCCATGAACACCAATGCCGGCTTGGCCCAGTTCGGGTCCCCGAGCCAGTCCGGCCCCTTTATGTGCACGTGCCCCAATATGTCGTTCAGCACGCCCTGCTGCCCGTTCAGCACGAACTGCCAGATGACCGCCAGCGCCACGAGCGGCACGAGCGAGGGGACAAAGAAGATGGCCCGGTAGACCGCCATTCCCTTCAGTCTGGTGTTCAGCAGCATCGCCAGTCCGATGGCCACCAGGGTGGTTACCGGCAGCGCCATCAGGGCATAGACGAACGTGTTGCGCAGAGAGATCCAGAACACCTCGTCGTGGAGCAGGTCCTTGTAGTTACCCGCTCCGATGTAGACCGGCGGGCGCAGCACGGAGTAGTCACAGAAGCTGAAGTAGACGGAGGCCAGCAGCGGATAGAGCAGAAAAACGGAGAAGCCGATGAGCCACGGCAGCGCGAAGAGATAGGCCGTGCGCGCCTCCTTGCGGGCAGCGGAGCCGCGGCGGGCGGCGATCACAGGCCCGCCCTCTGCCGGAGCCGCTGCCGCTCCAGATACTCTTTCAGCTTGGGCTGCATGCGCGCCTGGACGTCGTCCAGCGCCTGCTGCGCCGTTTTCTTCTCCAGCGCAATCTCGTCGAACGCCACGCTGAGCGTGTCACTGTACTCGCGCCAGATGCCCAGCTTCGGCGCCACGATAACGTTCGACCCCTTGGGCAGGTCGTAAAACAGCCTGATGAACGGGTTCGGGTGGTGCGCGTAGAAGCCCGGGCTCACCTTGGCGAGCGGCGAATGCTTCCGCTGGCCCAGGCAGAGCAGCTCCATCCCCGGCTGCGACTCCACGTACTTGATGAACTCGAACGCCGCGTCCGGGTGGCGCGCGCCGCGCGGGATCACCAGGATGTCCTCGTCCGCAATGGTGCTATCCTTCAGGTCCGGCCGGTCCGCGGGGTAAGGCCACGCTACGGCGCCCCACTCCAGCTTGGGCTTATCCAGTTGCGGCGCGTACTTGTCGATGAAGTTGGCCATCCAGACGCCCTGCAGCTCCATGGCCACCTTTTCGGCCAGGAATCCGTTCTGCGGGGACGAGAAATTGCCCAGGCCGCTCTTGAACGTCTGGATGTTCCCCGCGCCGTAATGCTTGGAGTAGGACTGCACCCAGTTGAACGCGCGCACGTTCTCCGGCGAATTGGCCGTGAGGTGGTCCGCTTCGTCCCACAGCTTGCCCCCGAACATGTACCCCCAGGCCCAGTTCCACCAGCCCGGCTCGTTCGGCAGGAAGCCGGACTTGTCGATCTTGCCCATCGGCCCGAACGTCGTGATCTGTGCGGCGTCCGCGTCCAGCTCCTCAATGGTCTTGGGCGGCTTATCGGGGTCCAGTCCCGCGTTCCGGAACATGATTTTGTCGTAGTGCAGCGCGGTGGAGGCGGGCGTGGTCGGCAGGGAGTAGATGTGTCCGCGGTAGAGGCCGATGTCGAAGTAGACGGGGATGTACTGGTCCCGGGAGATGCCGTACTTCCGGCAGTAGTTGTCCAGCGGAATGATGGCGTTGTCGTCGGCGTACTGCGCCAGGTTCGGTCCGTACAACCCCGCCACGTCCGGAGGCGTTCCCCCGGCCGCCGCCATGAGTACCTTGTTTTCGATGCCGCTGACGGTGAGGAGGTCGACGTGGATGCGGTCCTGGGACTTGTTGTAGGCGTCCACCACGGCCTGCATGGCGTCGCCTTCGAAGCCGGTCCACTTCTCCCAGTAGGAGACGTGTATCTTGTTGTCCGGCGCCTGCGGACGGACCAGGATCTCGCTGTACAGAATGGTGGCCAGGATGGCCAGAATAGCGACCGAAGTGAGGAGGCTCTTAGGGCTCATTCTAGAGTAGGTTGCGGCTTAGGAGCCGCAACACTAGTCTACCATAGGGGGCAGGTCAGAGGTGATGGGTGATAGGTGAGAACCGCTCGGGGCCATCACCTATCACCCATCACCTCTCACCTATCTCGCCGCTTGCTTCATCACGTCACACGTCGCGGTAAGCGTTACGTCCTCCATCGCGGCGGCGCCCGCGTAGAGCGCCCAATAGACCTCATTGGCCGTTTCGTCGACCTCCCCGTTGCTGGAGACGATGCGGCCCGGAAGCCGCACCGTAAAGAGGAGGGGCGTGAGGGCTGTACCATCGTTGTCCTGCTTCGGCGTGCCGGTGTTGGCGGCCGTCTTCTGCAGCGTGGATCCCTCTTCCGTGAGCGTGGAGACGATCTTACGCGTTGCAGCCAAACGGGCGTCGGCCGAAAGTCGGTCGCCGAAGCGGTCCAGGAGCGCCTTGGTGGCCGCGATGCCCATCTGGCGGCGCATCTTCCGTTCCGCCAGGTCTGGGTGCATGAAACCTTCCGAGATCAGCGGGTCGCCAGGTCCCAAGAGGATGCGCCAGAACGAGTGGGCGCCTTTGAGGGCAACGTCGCGGGCGGCATCATCTGTGGCGATGTCCGGTGGAAGCGCCGCCTTGACGGTTGCCGCGATCTCCGGGAGGAGAGCATCGAGCTCCTTTGGCCGGTCTCCGCGCCAGTGCAGGACCTCGCGGTATTCCAGGCGGCCGGGAGAGACTTCATGAACGGAGACCTGGTTGGTGAGCAGGCGCGGCGAATCCGGCTTGAGAGACTTGACGACAACATCGTTTTGGAAGCTATCAGTCTTGCTGAAGGATCGCTCAGCCGTGAATGTGACCTCTCCGTCGCCCTTCTTGATGGTGTTCTTCCATCCATCGCCTTCCGGCAGGTCGAATACCTCGCGGAGCTTGGGGGCCATATTCATCTTGCCTTTGGTGCCCTCGTCCGGCGTCCCCACGAACTTAAGGGACCGCGACCATGTGCCATCCGGTTTGATGTCGGTAACCACAGAGGAGCGGGCACAGCCTACGAGAAGGGGTACCAGACCTGGTAGCACGAGTGAGCGCCAAACTGGGGATCGCATGATGATGTCCGCCTTCGCGATGTGAGAATGGTCGTCAGCGCGGAGGGCCTGCCCTATTAGCCAGACCGAGAGTGTGAATGAGGGCCGCATCTACTTCTTCCATATCGGGCCAGCTCCCAATCACACGATCTATTTCGGAATCCCGTATTGTTGCCAGGTTGTCTGTCATTACGACCGACTCGGTCCTGAGACCGGTCTGGTCAAATCCTTCATCAGAGGGCACCGTGACAACACGGCTCGGATGCCCGGCACGAGCCATGTTGCTGCTTATCATCGCGGCGATAGACTGAGCGAGGCCGGTACGGAGATGACCGGCTTGTACTACAAGAACGGGGCGACGTTTCGCGGTGCGGAGGTCGGAGCTGGGGAAGAGGACCAACAGGACGTCGCCGCGCCTAAACGGCATCGTACACATCCATCTCCGCCCGCTCCCAGTCCTCGGCGAAGGATGCTAACCGCCGCCTGAGCGCCGCCGCTTCCTCCGGTCCTATACCGCGACTGGCGAGATCCACAGCGCCAGAGTTTGGAGCCGCGATCACAAAGACTCGGGCTTCCTCTTCCACATCCAGTGGTTCCAGAAGCTCTACCCTACCGTTCCGATATATGCCTTCCACGGTCTTGGACAATGGGGACCTTTCTGGTGCGTTTCACGAGGAATTACGCCATGGGGTGGCGGTAAGAGGCGGAGTAGCGGCCCGTTACGAAGTGCTCGAGCTGCCGCTCGATGTCGCCCAGCAGGCTGCTCGCGCCGAGACGGAACAGGTGGGGCCGCAGCCAGTCGTTGCCCAGCTCCTCCTTCATCAGGAGCATCCACTCCACCGACTGTTTGGCCGTGCGTAGGCCGCCCGCGGGCTTGAACCCCACCTTGAAGCCGGTCCGCTCATAGTAGTCGCGGATGGCGCGAACCATGACCAGCCCCACCGGAAGTGTGGCGTTGACGCTCTCCTTGCCGGTAGAGGTCTTGATGAAGTCCGCGCCGGCCATCATGCACACCAGGCTGGCGCGCGCCACGTTGCGTAGCGTCGCGAGCTCGCCCGTTGCCAGAATGGTCTTGAGGTGGGCGTCGCCGCAAGCTTCGCGGAAGCGGCGAACCTCGTCATAGAGCGCCTGCCAGTTGCCGGTCAGGACGTGGCGTCGCGAGATGACGATGTCTATCTCGTCCGCGCCCGCGTCCACGGAGGCGCGGATCTCCTGTATCCGGAGGTCCAGAGGATTGAGGCCCGCCGGAAACCCGGCCGAGACCGCCGCCACCGGAATCCCGGAGCCGCGGAGGACATGCGCGGCAGGCTCGATCATCTCGTGGTAGACGCAGACCGCCCCCACCTTGATGGCGAGGTGGCCCGCATCCAGGTCGTCCAGGAGGTCCTGCCGTACCGGCTGCCGGGCCTTGGCGCAGAGCCGGGCCACGTTGCCGGGCGTGTCGTCGCCGCCCAGCGTGGTCAGGTCCATGCACGTCACGGCCCGCAGCAGCCAGGCCGCCTGCCACTGCTTCTTCACGGTGCGGCGGGTGGGGATCGTCGCGGCGCGCCGCTCAACGGCGCTGCGGTTGATGCGCCCCTCGCGCAGCCACGCCATGTCCAGTGGGATGCCGGCGTTGCGGTCGATCTGCCGAGCGATCGCGAAATCGGTCTCGTAGTGCAGGCCGTCTGGCTTCTCGATAGCGCTCATCTCTCCTGTCCCGTTGCGTCGCGACTCCTTCAAGCTGCCTCCAGTTTCCGCGCCCCCGCCGCCGTTTCCTTGAAAGTGTGATCAACGTCACAAACGACATTCACCACAGAGAACGCGGAGAGCACAGAGAAGGCAGGATAAGGGATTCGGGATTCCGGCCACGCCTCATCTCCTTGTCCCCTCATCGCCTCGTCGGAATCTCTGTGTTCTCTGTGTCCTCTGTGGTGAGTCAGCACTTCGTTATCGTGCTCAACCCGTGCATGTACGGGCGGAGGACCGGCGGGACCGTCACGGAGCCGTCCTCGTTCTGGTAGTTCTCCA
>CAYNFH010000073.1:0-26227 GCA_964396385.1 uncultured Chthonomonadaceae bacterium
GGCCCCCCCGCCGGGGTGGGGGGGGGGCCCGGGGGGGCCCCCGGGCGGGGCCCGGGGGGGCGCCCCCCCCGGGCCGCCCCTACGCGAAATGGTTGGACGTTCCTGGGTTTGACTTTCCCGGCAGACCGCCAGTACAATAGGCGCCAACATGGCGACAGTCCAGATGGCCGATTCCCACGCCGGAAAGATGGCTACTTCCCGCAGAATTGCCGGCGCGACGGGGATCATGATGGCGGCCATCTTCGGCAGCCGTATCCTCGGCCTTGTTCGCGACGCGGTCATCTCCTACCGATTCGGACAGAGCTACGAGTCCGACATCTACTACGCCGCTTTCATCCTGCCGGACCTGCTCTTTTTCCTGATCGCGGGTGGCGCGCTCTCTTCCGCCTTCATCCCCGTGTTTACAGAGCACGTGACGCACGGCCGGGAGAAGGAGGCGTGGGAGACCTTCAGCACGGTGGCCACGTGCATGTTCGTGGTCATCCTGGGCTTTGTAATCCTCGGCGAGATCTTCACGCACGGGCTGGTGCGGCTCCTCACGGGCTTCGGTCCGAAAGAGGCGCAGGACACCGTCGGCTTGACGCGCATCGTGCTGCCGGCGCAGCTCTGTTTCTTCCTGGGCGGGCTGATGATGGGCGCGCAGCAGGCGCGGCACCGATTCCTCATCCCGAGTCTCGGCCCCATCGTCTACAACATCGGCATTATCCTGGGCGGCGTGCTGCTCGCGCCGTTCCTGGGGCCGGCGGGCCTCTGTTGGGGCGCGCTGGGCGGTGCCATCGTGGGCAACTTCGCCATGCAGGCGGTAGCGCTGCGGCAGGACGGAGCGCGCTTCCGGCCGTCCCTGAACTTCCGCCACCCGGACGCGGTGCGGGTCTGGAAGCTGATGCTGCCGGTCATCCTCGGCATCGCCCTGCCGCAGGTGAGCATCCTGTTCAACCGGATCTTCGCGACGCAGCTCGGCAAGGGGCCGCTCTCCGCCCTCACCCGCGCCAACATGCTGATGCAGGTCCCCCTGGGCGTCTTCGCACAGGCCATGGCGGTGGCCATCTTCCCCACCCTCTCCGCGCTGGCGGCGAAGAAGCAGTACGATGAGCTGCGCTCCACCACGTCGCAGGGTATCCGGGCGCTCCTGTTCCTCACCATCCCGGCGTCCCTCCTGATGATCGTGCTGGCGGTGCCCATCATCCAGGCGATCCTTCAGCAGGGCAAGTTCACGGCCGCCGACACGCCGATGACGGCGCTGGCTCTCCAGTTCTACTGCGCCGGAATCTTCGCGTGGTCCGCGCAGAGTATCCTGGGGCGCGCGTTCTACGCCATGCACGACACGGTGACCCCAGTGGTGGTGGGGACGGGGGTGACGGTGGTGTTCATCCCCATGAACCTGCTGTTCATGAATACGCTGGGGATGGGCTTCCGCGGGCTGGCGCTGGCGACTACCGTAGCGGCGATCCTGCACATGGTGGTGATGATGATAGTGCTGCGGAGGCGGCTGGGCGGAATAGAGGGCGGCAAGATGCTGGCCTCGCTCTCCCGGATCGTGCTGGCCGCGGCCATTGCCTCGCTCGCCTGCTGGGCGGTGCGCTACGGACTGGATCGCGTTTTCGGGGATCCTCTTGCTCCCGGGCTGCACGTGAAGGCCGTCAAGCTGCACGCGCTTCTTACCACCTTCCTCGGCTTCGGCGTGGGCGCGGCCGTGTACGCGGGCTGCGCCGTGGCGCTCCGCGTAGAGGAGCTGCACCAGGCGCTCGCGCTGCTCCGGCGGCGGAAGCGCGCGCCGGTCGCCGCGGGGTAGTCCAAGCGGGGGCCTCATCCCGGCAGATTCGGCCGTCTGAGTGCAGTTCCGTTGTACGCGCCGCAGGCCCTCACCCCGGTTTGTACGCGCCGCCATGCGGTACGCACCGCCCCTCTCCCAAGAACGACTCTGTTGGCAAATTCGGAATCGGCACCCGCGGCGGGCCGGTCCGAGCGCGCTTCGCACGCTTGCACGGCGGATTTGCCAACAGAGTCAAGAACAGGAGAGGGGAAATGTGGGCGTACTGGCTTGCTGCCTTTCCTCGGAATCTGATGCACTACTCTGGCTATTCCGCCAGCAAAGCCAGTCGATGAGGGGTGTTGTTGGAGTGAACTCGGCCCTGGAACAGTTCTCAAGCCAGAGGTCAATCTCGATACCGTACTGTGGATCGAAGCAGGCGTCGTCTCACAGTGCATTCGGCCGCCCATCTGAGTTCTACGACGCCCCCCGAACCAGGAACTCTACGGCGAACCAGAATGCGGCGCCGATCATTCCGAGGCCGAAGAGGATTGTCCCCAGGATGCCCAAGACGTAGCCGGTACTCGTCTCTGGCTGGCCGGACCGATCCATTAGACCATCGCGCATGGCTGCGAGGTCGTTCTTCCCCATGACCCAGGCAGCGATGCCAAGCGGTGCGCAGACCGATAGGCTTAGGATTCCGAGAACGAGCACTAAGACACCGCGGTGTGGCTCTCGCTGACTAAGAGGCTCGAACGCGGAATCGACGAGTTCCTTCGGGCCTACTTGTTCCTGCGGTTCGGCTCGGCGCGCGAAGACTGCGGCCAGGAGCAGAGCGACACCCAACACATGCACTCCATTCGCGACTATCGATGCGGCCGTCACGTGCATAATTCCGGGAAGAGGCACATGCTGCTCTGTCGACGAGATGATATACCCCTGGATAAACAGAAACGCGACCGAGGAGGCCACCTGCATAGCGCACGATGCCAGAGTCAGACCGGCCGGTCTGGGATACCGCCTAATGTAGCGCAGCGCCAGTACTGCGCCTACGAGGTAAACCGCGAGTGTGGGAGCCGAATCGGGAAGATGCTGGGGCTCGTAGGTTAGCGTCGTCATACCGGTTCCTCCATGGGCGGAGCTACTCTCGCATCCGGCCGATCATTTGTAGATTACACGAAGCGCTGCATTCCGCCTTCAGCCGACTTGGAAGCCGCAAATAGTCCCACCCGTGCGGCTCGCCAATTCGAAGTTGAGCGGTGGTACCTCAACCGCCGGACGCGGTACAATCTGGTATGGCGAGAGACTCTTACCTGAGGATGCAACTCACCCGGAAGGGCATCATCGAATGGCGGTGACACTGGAATTCCGGCCGGTGGTGTTTGGGGACCTGGACCGACCTACGATTGTAGCTTGGCTCGACGAGGTGGACGGACAGACGTACTTTCACGATGGGAACTTCTCCTGGCCGGTTGAGACGGTCCTGGAGCAGGCCCAAGTCTCCGACCTGCCCGAAGCTTGGACCAGCCAGGACGTACCAATCGCTCTTCTTCCGGTTGAAACTGCCTGTGGGACCGACGAGGAGGAAGCCTTCGAGGGGCTCTTACTCCGTCTTGAGGCGCTGCACGCTCGGCAGCCTGCCGCCACCGCTACGTCCTGAGAGTGTCAGCATCGGTTTGGCGCTGCTGCACCCTACCGCACAGACGACAGTTGCCTCTGGTTGCCTCCGCTTCCCGCCGATATACTGAGGTGTGAGCACTGCTGCGCCGTCTACCAGCTCCCCGCGAGAATCCAATCTTGAGCGGCCTGCATCCCGGGCGAGCGAATCCTTCAGCGTCGTCGCAAGGCGGGCGGGGTTGGGCGCGGTGGCCGGGGCGGTGCTGGCCGCCGGATTCCCTCCTTACCACGCTCCCGTGCTGCTCCCGCTGGGTATTGCCATACTGCTGACTGCGCTGCGCGGAGCATCGGTGCGCTCCGGGGCGTACACGGGATTCGCGTGCGGCGTGGTCTACTTCGGGGCGACGCTCTTCTGGCTGGGCAACCTCTTCGGCGCCGCCTCCATCTCCCTTGTCGCCATCGCGGCGGCATTCCCGATGCTCTTCGCGGCGCTCTTCGTCTGGCTGCGCGGCCGGTTGCCCGGGATCCCTGTGTGGCTGCTGGCGCCCGCGCTGTGGACGGGGGTGGAGTACTACCGGTCGGAGCCGTTCGTGCTCAACTTCGGCTGGATGGGGCTGGGGTATGGCGTCATCGGGTGCGCGCCGCTGGCACGGGCTGCGTCGTGGGTGGGCTCATACGGGCTGACGTTTGGTACTGTGGCGTTAGGCGGGGTACTCAGTGGGTGTGCCTTTGGAGACAGAGGCGGGCGGCCACACCGGGCCGCCCCTACGATTCCAGGAGGCAAGGGTCCATTAGTTGCGGCAGCAGCCTGCGCTGTATGGGCCACACTGTGGCTCGTGCCGGCGGAGCGGCTGGCGCCGGAGCATCCGGTGCGGGTGCGGCTGGTGCAGGGGTTTGGGCAGGACGAGGAGGACCTTATCCGGATCAGCAGGTCGCCCGCCCGGGTGCATCCGGACGTGTTGGTATGGCCGGAGTACAGCATCGCCCACGACCCCAGGCGGTACCGCATCGAGTGGGAGAAGCTTACCGCGCTGCCCCGAGAAGAGCGGTGCTGGCTCCTCTTTGGGGCGATGGACCAGTTCGATCCCTCGCGGCCGAACGGGTTCCGCAACTCGGCTTTCCTCCTTGACCCTGACGGCCACGTGGCGGGACGGCACGTAAAGAACCATCCGGTCCACTTCATCCAGGACGGCGTCGCGGGACGGGAGGCGCGGGCGATCCCAACCACGCTGGGGCGGCTGGGGGTGGGCATCTGCTTCGACATGGACTACCCGGACGTGGCAAGGAGGCTGGCGAAGGATGGCGCGGAGGTGTTCCTTGTGCCGAACGATGACCCTCCGGAGTGGGGGCCGGTGCAGCGGGAGCAGCACCGGCTGATGTTCCGGATGCGGGCTGCGGAGTGCGGCCGGTGGCTTGCGCGCGCGGACGTGGCCGGTGGAACCTCCGTTGCGGCTCCGAATGGGGTGGAGACTGCCCGCATCGGGACGACCGACACGGGCTACCTGGACGCCGACATCGGCCGGACAAACGGGCCAACGCCGTACGTCCGCTTCGGGTGGTTGGTGGGACGGGTGTGCCTGGGGGTGATAGCCGTGTTGTGCGTGTGGGTCCTGGGTGTTCAGGTGTTCAGGTGTTCAGGTGTTTCGGATACGGACCTGAACACCTGAACACCCGAATACCTACTCCGCGAGGTATTCCCTCAGGTGGCGGCGGCTGGCGGCGGCGCGGAGCCGCTTGAGGGCCTGCGCCTCTATCTGGCGCACGCGTTCGCGGGAGATGTGCATCTCCTGCCCTATCTCCTGGAGCACCTGGGCGTGATTGTCTTCGAAGCCCAGGCGGCGGCGCATGACCACCCGCTCACGTTCTGTAAGGGTGGACATGATCAGGTCGAGCTCCGCCTGCACCTCCTGCTGGAGCACGGCCTCCTCCGGGTTCGTCGCGGACTTGTCATTGAGCAGGGAGGCCAGCGAGGTGTTCTCGTCCTCGCCCACCAGCATGTCCAGCGAGACAGGGTCCTGGCCAGCCTGCAGATAGGCCTCTAGCTTGCGGGGCGTCAGCCCTACGCGCTCGGCAAGCTGCTCCAGCGTCGGCTCCTCGCCGTCCTCGCGGAGCATAGCCGCCCGGGTGCGCTCAATCTTGCGCAGCGTCTCGGAGACATGCGCGGGCACGCGAATGGCGCGGGCCTTGTTGTCTATAGCCCGGCTGATGGCCTGCTTGATCCAGTGCGTGGCATAGGTGCTGAAGCGGTATCCGCGCGTCGGGTCGTACCGCTCGGTGGCGGTCATGAGCCCTATGGCGCCCTCCTGCACCAGGTCTTCAAAAGGCACCAGGGCGTTATGATAGTGCTTGGCGATATTGATCACCAGGCGCATATTCGCTTCGACGAGCCGGTGCTTGGCGCGCGGATCCCCGGCCTTCACCCGCTCCGCCAGGCGGATCTCCTCCTCATGCGTGAGCAGGCGCTGGCGGGTCAGGTGACTCATATAGGAGGCAGGCTCAACCGGAAGCCTTACACCGGCCTCTAGCTCCTCCACTTTCCTCGCGAGCGGCTTCGTCTTCTTTCTTGCCATGTCAGTTCGCTCCCCCGGCGGCAACCGCCCGGGACAGGGCCAGGCGCCCCGTTGCGCCGCGCCCGTAACCTGATTAGACGGCGTCCCCAGCACGCCCGTTACTGCCTGTCCGTCCGCCTGAAACACCGACTAAGTTGTTCCACGCGGAACGGCGCGTGCCCGCGATGGGCACGAAGAACCGGCGTAGTTGCCGGGCACTCATCCTCTATACACCCATACGGGCAATAAGTGCGAATAGTTAACACCGAAGCGACCGAGCATTTTGCCGGTCTTTTCAAGGCTCGTTCCTGCTCGGCACGGCGGCCGTGGGGGGATGGTGCGGGGCCGGGATCCCGTACATCTCTCGGCGGCCACACCGGAGTGTGGGAAGCCGAATCTCAAGATGACAGTGGAATACGGGTGATAGGTTACAGGTTACAGTCCGCACCGGGCTGATCCCGGTCCGCACCGATGGAATCGGCATTCCGACCCCGCGCCGGGCAATGGATTACCCGGCTAAGTAGAACCGTCCTGCCGGACGGGCGGTGCCACGCGAATCTGACGTAGTGGAGTCCCGGCATACCCCTACTCGTCTCCTGGCCCCGGCCCCTGGCCCCCTGAATCCTGATCCCCCTGCTCCCGGAGGGCGTCACGCTCCTCCAGCCGGTCCTCCTGGCGCCGCTCCTTGATGCGCTCGTGCCCGGTCTTCTCTGTCGGGCCGGCCTTGCGGAAGTGCGCCTCCCGGGCCAGCTCGCTTCGCCCCAAACGCCGCCGATTCATATCTCACCTCTCCATATGCCCGCTTACCCCCTAATACGTGCAACGAGCGAGCATTTCGTCAGCAGGAATAGTTTCTAGCCGGTGCAATAGTAAGACGAATGATTCCGGAGTGATGGAGCAGTGGAATACTGGAGTGGTGTCCCGGATTCCGGCCCCACTACTCCATCACTCCACCACTCCTCACGACGCCAGGAGATTCGCGTGCACATACTATGTATCGGGGCGCATCCGGACGATAACGAGGGCAGCATCGGGGGAACCGCGGCACTCTTCCGGCGGCGTGGTGACTCGGTGAAATTCGTCTCCGTGACGGACGGAAGCAAGGGCCATTTTGCCTCGGAATATATCGCGGATCCGGAGGCGCTGGCGCGACGGCGGCAGCAGGAGGCCACCGCGGCGGCGGCCGTCATCGGAGCGGAGTACGAGTCGATGGGCGTCCCGGATGGCGAAGTGTACGTCACCCCGGCCAGCACGGAGGCGATGGTCCGGCTCATCCGCTCCTTCGGACCGCCGGGCCAGGGGCCGGACCTGGTACTGCTGAACCGCCCCACCGACTACCACCGGGACCACCGGTACACCGCCTGGCTGGTGCTGGATGCCACGTATATGTTGACGGTGCCGCCGATGTGCCCCGACACGCGCCACCTGGACCGGATGCCGGTATTCGCCTACTGGGCCGATGACTTTACGGAGGGCGGCGCGTTCCGGGCGGACGTGGCCGTGGCGATAGACGAGACCATGGAGCAGAAGATAGACATGGTCTGCTGCCACGAGTCGCAGTTCTTCGAGTGGCTGCCCTTCAATGCCGGGCGGCTGGACCAGGTGCCGGAGGGCCGCGCGGCGCGGCGGGAGTGGCTTGCGCCCCGGTACCGGGATCGCGCCGCCTCCCGCCGTGACCAGTTTGCCGGCCTGCTGCCCGCTTCCGCGCGGTACGCGGAGGGATGCCAGATCAGCGAATACGGCCGCCGCCCCAGCCCGGAGGAACTAGGGCGGCTGTTTCCGGTATCCGGCTAGGATGCGGCGGCGGGGCCGCGGTTCCGAGCGCGATCAGCGGCGAGGTCCGCCTGCTCGCGGCCCAGGCGAGCCACCTCGTCCGCCAGCTCCTTGCGCTCCTGATCCGTTAGCTCCGGCCAGGCGAGCTGCGCCGCGATGGACTGGATCCGTGCGCTGATCTCGGCAACGCGGGCTTCTATTTGCGCCGCGCCCGGAGCGTTGCCAGTCGGCGGAGGTGGGGCCGGCGGGCCAGGCGGAGGTGGCGGCTCGGGGGCGGAGCGGCCCTCCCGCTCTGCACGAGCAGCATCCCGCTCAGCACGAGCAACATCCCGCTCGGCGCGGGCGGTCTCCCGCTCTGCCCGCGCTGCCTCCCGACTTTCCTCCCACGGCTGCTTCTCCAGCCAGCCGCTGAGCCACTCCTTATCACCGCCCTCCTTGCCGGCCCCCTCCTCCGCGGTGGTACTCGCCTCTTCCGTGCCGGCCGAAGAGCCGAACCACTCCGGCATACGCTCCCGCACGATGCGGCCCAGATCCTGGCGGTCGATGAACGGCGCCAGGCCGACGAGCAGGCCGGGGTTCATGGTCTTCTGCTGGCTCATAGCCGCGCGGAGCAGGGCGGCGAGCTCCTGCTTGTCCATGAACGGCGCCAGGCCGACGATCATCTGCATGTCCATCTTCTTGGGTCCGGCCGCGGGATCGGCGGTTCTCTGCTCCTCGTCTTCCAGATACTCCTCCAGGAGCCGCGCCTCGGCGCCCAGCTCATCGAAGTTGGCATCGTCTTCGTCGAGCTTCTGGAATACGTCTTCCGGAACAGCCTCCAGATCCTCCAGCCGTTCGACCACGGCGTTGTAGCGGCGGACCGAGCCCTGGGCGCCGCCCTTGAAGCTGCCGGTCTGGCTGGCGTGCTCCGCCAGGTCGGCCATCCGGTGCAGAAGCCGCCGAAGCTGGGCGACTTCCGCCTGGGTGTCAGCGTTTCTACTCATGGTTAGTCTCCTCGTTTTGGTTGAAGGTTGAAGGTTGAAGGATGAAGGCCAGAGCCGCTGCGGTACGTTCTGCCTCTGAAGAAGCTCGAGAGGTAGGAAGCCCGGCCGTGTACGGCCTACTTTCAACCTTCAACCTTCAACTGATTTGCCAGGCGGCGCTCCAGGAGCTTGCGACCCTGGTGCAGCCTCCACTTAACCGTAGTGACCGGGAGCGATAGGAAGTCGGCGATACGCGCCACCGGCCACTCCTCGAAGTACCGGAGGTGGACCACCGCCAGAAAGTCCGTCGGCAGCGAGTCCACCGCGGACGCGATGGTGACATCGTCGCACCGGCGCAGCAGCTCGTCCACCGGATGGGCGGCCAGCGCGGGACTGTGCGAGAGCACCAGGCGGTCCAGCTCGCGGTCCTCCATCGGCTTGCAGCGGCCGTTCCCCACGCGGACTCGGCGTGCCCGGTGACGCGTGATGGCGCACAGCCATGCCGGGAACCGCGAGAGGTCCTTGAGCTGCGGCAGCGCGCGGAAGGCCAGCAGGAAGGAGTCCTGCGCCACATCCTCCGCGAGCTCCCGGGAGCCAAGCTCCTGGAGCGCTACCAGCGTAACTGCGCTCCGGAACCGGCGTACCAGCTCGTCGAATGCCTCCAGGTTGCCCACCAGCGCCCAGAGCGCCAGCGTCTCGTCTTCGACTTGCGCGTATGCCGACCGCATCGTTCGTGAGTCGAGAGTCGTGAGTCGAGAGTCGTGAGTCGCGACGCTCGGCTCCTCAGTCACCGCAAGGACGGTCGGTGCCGTTCCGTCCGCTCCCGATTGATAGAGACAGTCCGGTGCGGGATGGATAGTGGAATCTGTAAAGGAGGGATTCGCGCGGGGCGGCGAATAGAGGTCCGGGCCGTCCGGCCCACGACTACGCATCGGATCCAGGGAGGAGCTACCCATGGCGGAATCGACCAAGTACCTGCTCGTCGGCGGCGGGCTCGCGGCGGTATGGGCCGCGCAGAACATACGGGAGCGGGATCAGGACGGCCGCATTCTCATTGTTACACAGGAGAACGACCCGCCCTATGACAAGCCGCCGCTCTCCAAGCAATACATTGCGGAAGACGTGGCGCGGGATGACGCCTATAGTAAGTTCGACAACTTCTACCCGGACAACCGCATCGACCTGCGCAAGAACTCCAAGGTTGTGAAGGTAGACCCGGGGTCGCGGACCGTCACTGTAGAAAATGGCGACACCATCTCTTACGAGAAGCTCTTGCTGGCGCCCGGAGCGGACCCGCGGGAGCTGGACGTGCCGGGGGTGGAGCTGCCGGGGGTGTACTATCTGCGGACCATCGACGAGGCGCTGGCTATCCACAACGCCGCACAGAAGGGCAAGCGATCGGTGCACGTAGGCGCGGGCTACCTCAATATGGAGGTGGCATCCGGCTGTCTACAGCGGGGATGTGACGTCACCATCATCGAGCAGGAGGATCGCCCCTGGTCGCGGCTGGCGAGTTCCAAGCTGGGCGGCTTCCTGCGCAAGCAGTACGAGGCGCGTGGAGCGAAGTTCCTGTTCAACGAGACGGTGAAGGCCATTATGGGCGGCGGGCACGTAGCGGCAGTGACGACCGGCAGCAATGCGCAGGTGGAGGCAGACTTTGTGGTGATCTCCATCGGCGCGAGCCTGCGCACGCAGCTCGCCAAGGATGCCGGTCTGGCTATGGGCAACCGCGGCGGCGTGCTGGTAGATGAGTACCTGCAGACCTCGGACCCGAACATCTGGGCCGCCGGCGACATCGCCTGTTTCAAGGACCTAGCCTGCGGGCGACAGTGGCACGCGGAGCACCATCTGAACGCTAAATGGCAGGGCCGCGCGGTGGGCGCCATCATGGCCGGCGAGCGCAAGCCGTACAACCAGGTGCCCTACTTCTTCTCCGACTTCCTGGACCTACACATGGTGCTGCGGGGCGATCCGTCCAACAGCACGGAGAGTGAGACGGTGGTGCTGGGAGACCTGGAGGGCGGCGAGTTCGTGGAGCTCTATCCGAATCGCGAGGGGGTGATGCGGATGGGGCTGGCGATCAGCCACGAGGAGAAGAAGCTGGACCCCATCTCAGACAAGCTGGAGGAGCTGTTCCGGGCGGGAGCGCGCGTAAGGGATTTGAACGCGGGGACGTTCGGGATGTAGCGGGCCGGCCGAGCGTTTTCCTGGGGCGGCGTACGCGGCGCGACAGCCGTCGGACTGAGGTCCTCGGCTGGGTGACCTGCGGCCGAGTGTCCGCCTGCGCGGACACGGCGCGTACCGATGCCCTTGGAACAATAGCCGTTCCGGATTTGCGGGAATCGTGTCGACCTACTTTTTGAGGTAGACGTCCCAGACGACGTCGCGGATGAAGCGGTTCTGTTTGATGACCTTCTGGATGACCTCCGCCTCCTGGTGGAGGTCTACTTCCGGATGGGACCGGAGCTTCTGCATAACGCCGCCCATGTAGCAGACACCGTGCGTCACGCGGACCGTCATCTCGGCGGTGTCCACGTTCCGGCGGACGAGCTCGTGCTGGATCATGCGGGTGTGCTGCGCGTCTTCCACAGACATATGGGCCGGCTCCTCCTTCCGAAGGCGCCACCCGTCGCACCAGCTTCCGCGGCGGGCGACGCCACGAATCAACGCGAACGAAGAGAGCAATGCTCACCCTGTTAGACGAAAGAATCGGCCGAAAGGTTTATGTGCCGACGGGGCGATTGGGCGATGGAGCGACACGGCGATTCCGGATTCGCTCCCGCGCCGCGTCGCCGCGTCTGTTTTATGCCCAGCCTTTTGCGCGCAGGTAGTCCAGACTCATGGCCACGCTCTGCAGTGGCGGGCGCTGGCAGGTGTCCTGCTCCACGATGTACCACTCCACGGAGGCGCGCTCGCACGCGGCGATGATGGCGTCCCAGTCCATGCTCCCCTGCCCCAGCTCCGCGAAGGAGCGCTTCTCGTCCGTCGCCAGGTCCTTGAGGTGGACCAGCGGTACACGGCCGGCGTAGCGGTCGATGTACTTTACAGCGCTCTCGCCGCCGTACTCTACCCAGTAGGTGTCCAGCTCCAGCATCACCAGATCCGGGAAGGTGGCCTCCGCGAGGATGTCCAGCGCGTTCTTGCCCTCGAATCTGGTGAACTCGAAGGCGTGGTTGTGGTAGCAGAGCTGGAGCTCCCGCTCCTTGCATCGAGCGCCAATATCGTTGAGAGACTCGGCGAGACGGCGGTACTCATCGGCGCTCTGGCGCCGACTCTCCGGCAGCCAGGGACAGACGATGAAGCGGTTCTGGATCTCCAGGTTGTACTCGATGGCCGCCTCCAGGTTGTTCTCTAGCTGGTCCAGGCCCACGTGGCTGCCGGCCACCTCGAGTCCCAGCTCGCGTAGCAGGTGGCGCAGCTCGCCCGCGCCCATTCCGCCCGTACCGGCCAGCTCCACGCCCTGGAAGCCCAGCTCGGCCACCTTCCGGAGCGTGCCGGCAAAATCGCGCTGCGCGTCATCGCGCAGGGTGTACATCTGAAGTGCTATGGGCAGCTTGGCCATTGGAATTCGTCCTTCCATCCAGGGATTTGGCCGGGACTCCGGCCCTCACCCGGATTATACCTACCGGGAAGTTGCGCTTTCAGCTTGCCGGGCGTGGGGACTAATCCGTATAATGAGCCGGGCGGTGTTCGGGACGAAGAAGGAGTGGCCGGATGACCCTTGTGATTGAGCTAACGCAGGATCAGGAGGAAGCGCTGGTGGAGGCGGCCCGGCTGGAGGGCGTTGCCCCAAACGCGCTAGCAGCTCGCGTTCTGGCCGAGCACCTGCCATCGCTGCGCCACCATGGCGCGGCAGGAGAGGTGCAGCAGCGTGTCCTGACGCTGCTCGCTTCCTGGCGCGCGCAGGACGGAGTCGCGTCGAAGCTCGGCAGGGCTGGCGGAAGAAGCGGAGAGCCTGCCGCCGAGATGTTCAGGGAGTGGGAGCGTGAGGACGCGGCATTGACAGAAGAGCAGAGCGCGGAGGCAGAGACACTCTGGGAAAGTTTTCGGGAATCCGTTGACGCCGAGCGCATTCGGGCCGGCATGAGGACCCTGTTCTGAGTCCACCTGTCATCGTCCTGGACACCGGCCCTCTAAGCAATGTGGTTGTGCCGCTCGCCAGGCGCGGTGCGACACCCAGCCTATCGCAGCGCTGCCGGGCGTGGGTGGAGCAGTGCGAAGCTGCCGGCACCATGCTCCTCGTGCCGGCCATAGCGTACTACGAGACGCTTCGGGAGCTCAAGCGCCGAAGCGCGAGGACCCAGATTGCGCGTCTAAAGCGGTTCTCCCTGCCAACCGACCGGCTGATTCCACTCACTACACCGCAGCTTGAACTGGCGGCGCGACTCTGGGCCGAAGCGCGGCGGGCGGGCACGCCTACCGCGAGAGAGGAAGCCCTCGATGTCGACGCGATTGTTGCGGCCCAGGCACTCAGCCTGGGCCTACACGAGTCAGAGTACGTGGTCGCGACCACCAATCCCGCCCACCTCTCCCGCTACGTACCGGCCCAGCTCTGGACAGACCTGGCGCCCTGATGCGGGCCGCCCCGGCGGGAAGCAACCAGCTCTGCGCTGCTGTGGCGGAATCCGGAGGAAAGCAGCAACCATACGCCTACTGCCACGTGGATTCAACGCCACGTACCTTGCCGCGGCGGCAAGATACCGGATGCGCTGCGAGAAAGCCACGCATGTCGTGTACGACTTCCTTCAGTCGCTGCACGAAGCACCAGTGGTGCGTGTCTGGGAGCTCGATGATGCGCGGTTCAGAGGCTGCTGCCCTGACCCGCTCTATATTCTGCTGGCGCTCCTCGTCGCGCGCCGCCTGGCCCTTTTCTGCTCTCACTCTGGCTTCGGCCGTCGCCCCATCCGGCAGCATCTTCACCAGAAGTGCGCGAGGGAAGAAAGCCAGCACCGGGAGGCGCACCGTAGCCTCCCCAATCCAGGTAGTTGAGCCGGATTCCGTTCACCCGGACGAATCGGCTCTGGTGCGGAGAACGGTCAGCCCACCCTGCACCCCCGGCGTCGCGGGGAACTGAACCAGCAAGAGGAGCGGTTGGCAACTGCACACGAGCGCCCGCCAGGGTTACGGCGAACAAGTATGAACTCATATGGGTACCTTTGCTCGAGTCATCGTGCCGGGGTAAACACCGACTCCTGCGCCCGCCGGAACCCTTCGTGCGTCGGAACCTCAACGACTAAGCTGAATCCGCCTCCTGCTGCTGGTGCAAAGGAGACCCTGGCGGGATCCGGCAGCCGCTGCCGCCGCATAGCGATATCGTGTTCCTTACCGTTGCGGCGTACAGTGATGCGAAAGGTGCTACCGACCGGACCGCGCCTGCTGCCGAAGAAGTCTGGCCCCATCTTGCCGGCGGAATACGGCGCCCCCTCTATCCGCGTGATGACATCACCGGTGCGCACGCCCGCTCTGTCGGCAGGACTGCCCGCTTGGACTTGCCCTACCACGAACAGGTCATCCTTAACAGTCGCGGCGTAGAATCCGACGCGGCCGAGCTGGTCCGTCACGAACTTACCAACCACCCCCCGCCCTGAATCGTGGCTGTTATCTCGATGGGCAGATCCTGAGCTCCCACGAAGCTCCACAGGTGGTAGTTGTGGGCCAGCGGGTCATAGCCGAACACGATGGACTGGGACTCCCTCCCGTCCTCCTCAAACACCAGCCGGAGGTGGCGGCCTCCCGGCATCCACGAACCGGTGGCGTGGTCATGTGCTTCCGTCTTTGAGCCGGCCGGCCGATAGTCGCGGCGGATCACGTCAAAGCGGCCAACCATGAACGCCAGCGGCGCCATCTCCGGCGTTGGCTGAATCGCCGGAGCCTGCACGCCAAGCGCGAGCAAGATCAGTCCGATATGTGCAATCAATGTCGCTTCTCCTTCAGACCGGGTGCGCGGCCTATTGCTCTGCGCACGGGATCGCATGAACGGAACGCCCGTGCCTCCGGTTGAATGCTCTTCATCAGCTGGCGGCGCTACGCCCCGTGTCCGCCTACGCGGACACTCGGCCGCCGGCCACCCAGCGCCGGACCTAAGTCCGAGCGCACGTACCGTTACGACGAACTTCCCGCCTCCTGGCCAGCGGAACACTGTCGCCCATAGGCGTTTGTCCGGCCGGTCATATCGGCCGGACAAACGCATAAAAGCTGACGCCTCCCGCGCCGGAAACGCGTCCCCAGGCCCAGGAGGACCGGCAGCCCACCCATGCCCATCATGGCGAGCGAAGAGCCTTCTGGTGTAACGGCTTGCGGCGCATAGCTGCCGATAGAGACATCCTTCAGCAGCAGATAGTCGCCGGCTGGCGCCTGGAACTGTACATTCGTGATGGCGTCGGTTGATGTAATCCCGATGAAATCGCTTTCGGGGACTAGCTCGTGGGCCGCGATCGCGAGGTCTGAGGCCCGGTAATCATCTCGCGCCGGCCGTTGATAGCGTGGAAAGCACCGGCCAGAATAGCCATGTGCTGAAGCTTCCATCCGTCTGCGCTCCGCACGTACGTCAGTCGTACAGGTCCGTCCCAGCGGAAGGGTACGCGCTTCATGTAAGTTGGCGAGGAAGCATCGGGATCCACAATCTTCCCCGTGGCGACCCAGTGGACGTACACCTGCGCCGTGTCGCCCTGCACATCGATCCTCTGGAAGCGAGAGGTCGCAGACCGAAGCTGGCGGTTTGCAAAGACGCCGCGAATGCGAGTCAGCGAAGCGGCGTGGTCTTCGACCTTGCCGCTTCCAAAGGATTCCGTGTAATCGGGTGCGAGGAGCTTCAGATACTCGTCATAGTTACTGCGGACCCAGGCGGCGTCGCGGGCCTTCTACACGCGCTCGATCTCTTGCCGGACGGCCTTCTGCCCGGGCTGCGACGGCGCGGCGGACGCGGTCTGTACGAAGAGGGCCAGCAGCCCCAGCGCTGCAGTAGCCATTGGCGTTCGGTGCTTCATGTCACTCCTCCCTGGCCACTCAGGCCAGCGTGTCTACGGCGTGAAGATCCAGGCGTCGCCCAGGGAGTTCTGGTCGGAGGCGATGTTGTGCGCGTCCCACTGGAGGCCGCCTACCACCAGCACCGTGCCGTTGGGCAGCGTCACGTTAATCAGCTCGTGCCGGGTGGTGAAGGTCACCGGCTCTGGGGTCACGCTGCCGCTCGCAGCGCCGGTAGTTTGGTTGAGCTGCACGCTGATGAGGACCGGAGAGACAATGGTCCGGCCGGACTGCACCGGGTTGTCCAGGCTCGGGATCAGGGAGTCCCAGCCGCCCACCACCAGCACCTCATCGCGGCCGGCGACCTGCGCCGCTCCGTGGTCCATTCGGGAACCGTCATTCGTGCCGGGCGTGCTCATGTGCAGGAGGTTGGAGGAGGCATCGGTGAGCAGGCTCCAGTTGTACTGGGAGACGCCGTCCCAGACGCCTATCTCGATGGTGTCGTCCGTCTGCCATGGGCCGGTGACGCCGGCTGGCGGGGGGCCATCCGGGTAGGTCCAGAAGCCGCCGGTCACCAGCAGCACGGGGAAGCCGTTGTAGGTGGAGTTCAGCGCCGTGAGCGTGTGCCGGAACCGGGCGTGCTGGAGCGGGGCGCCGGTTCGCCACGTGCCGCTAGCCGGGCTGTAGTACTCCACGGAGGCCGTCGAGTAGTTGGCATTGCTGCCGGAGGTGCTCGTGCGGCCGCCGGTCACCATCACCTCGCCGTCCGGCAGCGTGGTCTGGGAGTGCCCGAACCGCGCATGGCTCATGCTCCCGGCGGTGTAGCTCCACTTGCCGGTGGAGGGGTTGTACAGCTCCGCCGTGTTCTGCACGGTGTTGTAGTTCCCGTTGTACCCGCCGGAGACCAGCGCCATACCATCTTGGGATGTATGGGAGTTCTGGATGAGCGAGCCGGGGAACTGCTCGCGCGCCGCGTGCAGGCTGCCTGTGCTGCTCCAGCTTGAGACCTTCCCGCCGGAGGTCGCCCCCAGCTCGCACGTGCCAAACGTGCCGTAGGAGGCGCTGAAGCCGCCCACCGCCAGCAGCTTGCCGGTGGCGAGCGGGATGAGCGGGAAGTAGCTCCTGCTGTAGCGCATGCTCGGGCCGGATGCAAAGCTGTGGGAGCCGGTGTTGTAGTACTCCGTGGAGGAGTTGGTGGTGTAGCTGCCGTTGGTAAACGTGCGACCTCCGGCATAGTACACGTTGGCGTTGCCGCTCGTATCCGTGAGCGACACGGTCGCATAGGCGTCGCGGCGCGTCTTGAGTGCCGAGGGGCTGGTCGCCCCGCTTGCCACCGGCTGCGACCAACCCTGGGCCGCCGCGGAGACCGCGGGGCCACAGACCAGGACGAGCGCCAGGGCGCAGAATGAAAGACGGGAAGAGTTCAAAGTAGGCAGCCTTTCTTGCGTAGGACGGGGAGGTAAGCGCTGGAATCCGCGAGATCTGCTGGATCTGGTCCTTGTGGCCGCACCGCCTATCGCGGAGCGTCCTCGATATTCACCCTGAGTGTTGAGTGAGGATTGTACGGGGTCCTTACGCGTACGCCGGAATAGGTCCGGCTTCAACGGAGGCTAGTGTAAGTGCGGAGACCTGTGCGTGTAAATAGCCCAAAAGAGGTAATTTGCAACACTCCTGGTTCTATGGCAGGAGCAGGCCGAGGCGGATGGCCTGGATGACGGCGGCGGTGCGCGAGCGGACGCGCAGCTTCTTGAAGAGGCTCTTGAAGTGGACCTTTACGGTGAATACACTCACGTGGAGCTGTTCCGCGATCTCCCGGTTGGATTCGCACGCCGCCAGGGCGCGCAGGACGGTGATCTCCGCTTCCGTGAGCTGAGCGTCTAAGAGCGACGCGACCTCGTAGGCGGCGGACTGCTCCACGCTGGCGCCGGACTGCTCCAGCAGCCGCTCTATGTGCCGTGGAGTGAGGGGATGCCGCACCCGGACGGTGAGTATGACGCGCTGCTCCCGTGGTGTTTCCATGGCCGTGCGAGGAGCAGGATAGCACGAGCGGGTATCATGCGCGTCTCATCGAGGCGGCTGCACAGGTATCATCCGAGGCGGAGTTGTGAGACGGACTGACTAAAGTGCGCCGGGGATGTGGAGGGGCAGGTCTGAGAGGCGGAGGGTGCGGCCGTCATTGAGTTGGACGCGGGCGTCGGCCCAGACGGAGGGGAGCGAGGGATCTCCGCCCCACTCCTCAACCCGGACGGTAAACGCCCTCGCGCCGCCGAGGTCCACGTCGACGCGCTGGCCGCTGCCGGGGCCTATCCACGGTGAGCGGTACCGCTCCTTGCCGGGCGCCTGCACGGAAAAGGCCAGCCGCATCTGCCGGTTGGGCCAGGATGATGGAGCGGTAGTCCCGACAACCGCGGCGAAGCGCGCGGCGGGCGCGGGCAGCAGGACTAGCAGCCGCGAGCCGGACCTACCCGCGACTCCGTCCCGGAACATCTGCAAGCCGATCCGCAGCGCCGCGCCGCCGGAATGGATACTCCTGATGGGATAGTGCGATTCCAGGACCAGGATCTTTGGACCCGGACCGAGCGCGCCCGCGCAGTCGGCCAGCACGCCCCGCCAGTCCCCCATCTCATATCTGGCTTCCGCCCGTCCCACGCGGCCCCGGGCGCAGCCGGGGTCCAGCTCCAGCACGCGGCTCAGCCGCCGGCACGCCTCCGCCCAGGCGCCGGCCCCCATGCATCTGTATGCCTCGCGCGCGTACCATGCCCGTTCCTCGCGGCGCAGCGCGGCCGGCTCTTCCGGCATGCCGCCACGAGTCCAGAGGACCTGGAGATCGGCCGGAGTCAGCCGCTCCAGCCCGCCGCCAGCGTCTATGCGCCGGGCAGCGAGCATCTCCGCCACCCGCTCCAGCTCCGGCACGCTCTGGGTGTCGGGTGCCAGCCGGCGCAGCTCAAGGCAGCCGTCGCCGCAGGTAGTTGCGAGCTGCCGGCCGTCCGGGCTGAAACAGGCGGAGTGCATCTCGTCGCCGCCCGTTATGGGAGGCGATATCGGCTCTCCGGTCGCGGCGTCCCAAAGGCGAGCCGTGTGGTGGACGCTGCACGTCAGGGCCAGCCGGCCGTCCGGGCTGATGGCGGCCGAGACCACCCGGCTCCGGTGACGCAGCGGAGACCCGATGGGCGCGCCGGTCGCCGTGTCCCAGATGCGGGTCTCCCCGCTCCCGTTGGTCTCGCCCCAGGTCACCAGACGCCGGCCGTTCGGGCTGAACTCGACGCCCATCAGGCTGCCGTTCTGGCAGAGCGGCGGACCGGCTGCGCACGATGGCACGCTCCAGGTCCGTACCGTGCCGTCCACGCCCGCGGTGGCGGCGTACCGCCCATCCGGGCTGAACTGCGCGGATACGACCGGCGATCCGTGACGAAGGACCCGCGCCGTCTTGCCGGTGCGGAGATCCCAAAGCCGGGCCGTGCCGTCCAGGCCGCAGGTGAGCAGCATGCTGCCGCGCGGTTGCGCCGCGACGCCCGTAAGCGTGCCGGAGTGGCCCTTCAGCATCCACACTCTTCGGCCCGTGGCCGCGCTCCATATGTAGCCCGTGTTGCCGGTGACCGTGGCGAGGAGCCGTCCATCCGAGCTGAAGGCGGCCCGCTTCACGAAGGTCGGATGCCGCATGGAGCAGACCAGCCTGCCGGAACGGGCGTCCCACACGCGAGCCAGCCCGTCCTGCGAAGCGGTGGCGACATACCGGCCATTCCTGCTGAACACCAGAGCTTCCACCCTGCCGTCGTGATGCAGCATCGGCGTGACCGGCTTCCCGGTGAAGGCATCCCAGATACGGGCGCCGTAGTCAAAGTCCGCCGTGGACAGCCGCTTCCCATCGGCACTGAACGCGGCCAGGTGCCCATTGGCGTACTCCCCTGGCGCCAGGTCCGGCTCCCCATGACGCGCCAGGTCCCACAGCCGGGCGCAGCCGAGTGCATCCACGGTGAGGAGCCGCCTGCCCTCCGGGCAGAAGGCGAGGGATTCCACCGGACCGCTGTGGATCAGCGGCAGTCCCAACGGCTGCCCGGTCCTGCCGTCCCACAACCGTGCGGTAGAGTCGTTGCTGGCCGTCGCGAGCCGCCCTCCGTCCGGCGAGAAGCAGACCTGGTTTACCGGGGAAGCGTGTTGGATGGGCCGCCCGATTCTCTGTCCGGTAACGGCGTCCCAGAGGCTCGCGGTCCCGTCCACGTTAGCGGTTGCCAAGAAGCGGCCATCCGGGCTGTACTTCACCCTGAGGATTGGCCCTCCGTGCACCATGTCGGGCGTGGTGGGCCGCCCTTTCGCGGCGGTCCAGCATCGGGCAACTCCGTTCGCCCCCGCAGTCACCACGGTCCGGCCGTCCGGGCAGAAAGTTGCCCAGTTAAGGGGCTCCTGTCCGGTGCCCTGGGGCGCGATACTTCCCGTGGCAAGATCCACCACCTGCACAGTGTAAAATGCCCAGGCGGCCGGAATCGTCCTGAGCGTGCGGAGGAAGGATCGCTCGTCCGGGCTGAACTCCACGTGGGTTACTTTGCCCCAACCGCCCGGGTACAGCCTGTGGGCGCCGGTATCGCCATCCCACACCAAGGTGACGCCGCGGTCACCCCCGGTCAAAACGTGGCGGCCGTCCCGGCTGAGCTGCGCGTCGGTGAACTTCTCACCTCCTTGCAGGAGCGGGGGCCCTACAGGCCTCCCTGTCGTGGCACTCCAGACGCGCGCGCACTGGCCGCCGAACGCGAGGAGGCGGCTGCCGTCCGCGCTCAGGCGGACGTCCCGGATCGGCCCCGCCTGCCGGATCGGCGGAGTAATCGGCGCACCGTCCGAGGTCCGGTAGAGGCGCGCCGAGCCGTCCCGGAGGGCCGCAGCCACATACAGACCGTCTCTGCTCAGCACGGCCGCGCGGACGCCGAACCAGATCCGCTCCGGCGTGGGGATTTCTCTGAGCAGGCAAGCGATCCGTACGCGGTCCATCGCAGCGCGGCAGGGCTGGCCGGCATCCTGCTTGAGCGCCTCCACGGACCAGAGCAGCGCAGCGGACAGGTCTCCTTCGTCCATTGCCCGCACGGCGTTCGCCACCGTCAGCCGGGACAGCCTGGTCTGGCTCTCGGCCGCCTTCGCGGCCGCCAAGGCCCTGGCGGCGTTGGCCTCCAGCGCACGGACGTGCGCGGTGCGGGCGTTCTGGGCCGCCTGCTGGGCGCTGCGGTCTGCCTCCGCCTTTCTGGCTTGGGCGATGCGCGCGCTTGCGGTGGCGGATGCGGCGGCGGCACTGGCCCTCGTTGCCTGCTCGTCCCGCTGCGCCAGGGAGGCGCGCAGTTCGCCCGCCGCGGCGCTGAGGCGGCGGGCCAGCAAGGAGGCCCGCCGCTCGTTCGTCACTGCAATGGCCGTGAGCGCGCCGAGAACGCACAGCACCACCGAAGCTACGGTGGCCGCCTGGAGCAGACCGCGCCGGAAGGCGGCCTGCTGGCGTCGCCGCTCCGCGTCCGGCATGTTCTCTCGGGCCCATCGCCGGTCAAAGACGCGGGCGTAGATGCGGTTGCCCACCACCAGTCGGCGGCTGCCTCCCTCCGCGGGAATAGAGCGCACTACGCCGGAGAGGCGCAGAAGGTCCGCCACCGGGTAGTTCTCATGGTCCAACACGCCACGGGACCATGGCGCCCCGTCACACACGCGTCCGTAGCGGTCCAGGAGCGCGGCAGGTCCGCCGGGGAGGTCCTCCGGCACGCGGAGCAGCCGCTCCCGCACGAAGAGTAGGTTGTCGTCCCGCCAGGGTCCCGCGCCGCTCAGGAATGCGGCCGCACAGACCTGGTCCACCAGCCTGACGGGATTCCAAAAGGCGGGTCCCTCGTGCAGTCTGGCAGCCACAGCCTGGCACAGGCGCTGGGTGAGGTACGGATGGCCTCCGGTCCAGTGGAGGATGCGGGAAAGAAGGGGAGAGGACTGAGTCGAGAGTCGAGAGTCGAGAGTCGAGCCAGAGTCTGGGATCGCCGAGTCGCCCCCTCGCCGCGTCGCCGCGTCAGCCCTTAACCTTCTGCCGTTCTCCCCCTCTCCCCCTCCAAGCCCTGCCGCCAGGGGGGCAGCCTCGCTGGGGGTGAAGTCGGTGAGCTCGATGCGGCGGCCGATGTTGAAGGGAGTGGTGCGCGGATCCCGGATGAGGTCCGTGGGGAGGGCCACGCCCAGGAGACAGAAGGTGATCCGCCGCAGGTGAGGCTCGGAGGAGCGGCGGTTGTAGTGCGCCCGGATGGCGGCGAACAGCTCATCCGTGGAGAACGGCAAGCTGCGGACGGCATCAATCTCGTCGACGAACAGGACAAGCGGACAACGGAGTTCTGAAGCCTCTTTGGTCTGTGGCCGTTCCTTTGCGGCCCGTCCCGGTAGCGCGACCTGCTCGATAGCGGACATGAACCGCTGGAGCGGACCCAGCTCGGTGTGCCGAAGCCAGAACTCTTCCAGCTCGTCTTCCAGATCGAGCCGCAGGCCGAGCTGGAGGAGCTGGCCGTGGTACCACTGGTCCGGGGTCAGATTCCGACCGATCGCCGTAAGGTCCAGGAGAGCGGTGCGGATGCCGGCCTGCCGCAGCCGGGCGGCTGTGCGGACCATGAGCGAGCTCTTGCCCATCTGCCGCGATGTGAGGATGTAACAGAACTCCCCGGCGACGAGGGCATCGATCAGGTCCTTGTCGGCTTGCCGTTCGACGTAGGAGGGGGCGTCCGGACAGAGCGTCCCGCTGGTGACGTAAAAACAGCCGGCGGCGTTCACCCTACGGGCACTCCCGCCGGCTCCGGCACCGCGAACAGCTTGAGGGAATGCGCCTCGTAGAGGCCCGAGCGGAAGCGCGCTTCACCCTCCGTGGCGCCCGTGATGATGCCGGCAGTCCGGAGCCGATAGAAACTGGACGTGGGGATCGGAGGGCTCTGAGGCTGTAGCAGTGAGTGGACCGCTCTCCGAAGAGCCGCATCTGACGTCACCAGGGTGAAGACGCGCTGCAAGTGAGCCGCGAAGGGGCCACACGGCTGGAGAGTGGCCGCATGGAATGCGGCAAAGTCCAGGCTGTGCCTGACCATTTCTGCCAGCCCCCGGCGGACCAGGTAGGGACAGCCGCCGACCAGGCACAGAAAGCCCGAGATCTCCTGCTCATTCCGGAGGGGTGAGCCGCTGCGGCGGTTCAGCTCCTCCACCTCCGCGCGGGTGAAGTCGCCCAGGTCGATGCGCGTGCCCACGTTGAAAGGCGAGAGGTTCAGGTCGTCAATCAGGAGGTGCGCCTCGGTGGCATACGTCAGCACCAGGGTGAGCCGCTCCCAAGGACCGCCTGGGTCCAGGGCACGCTCGTTGTGCCACGTCCTGAACATGGCCAGGACCTCCGTGCCAAAGTCCAACCCCACCAGCCGGTCTACCTCGTCAATGGCCCAGACAAGGCGCGCGGCGGTGCCGGCCAGGACCAGTCGGCGCAGGTAGCGGCTCAGGTTGGCGTTTGCGCCGCGATGGGCGGACCAGTGCGAGTCCGGAGGGTCCAGGTCGAGCTGGTCCGAGAGGTCGACGGCCAGCGCGCGCAGAAGCGAGTCCGCGGACGCAAGCTGCTCCGCGTTGCAGGCCTGTAGGTTGCTCAACGCCACATAAGCGCCGCCCGTGCGCGCGTGCTGCAGACCACGGGCGAGGAGCGAAGTCTTGCCCACTCCGCCAGGTCCCTTCAGCAGCACCAGACCGTCTCCCCAATCAATGGCAGTCTTCAATTCCTGGTCGGCGGGGCGCGGAATATAGAATGGGGAATCGAGCGGCGCCGCGCCGCCCACCGGCTCCAGGTGGAGTGTGGCGGAGCCGCTCCGGCCGGCAGCCTCCAAGTGGGTGCCGGGCCGCCCCGGCAGGCCGAGCGACTCCAGGAGGGAGCGCGTACGTCCGGAGGGGCAGGCGTCCAGCTCCTCCGCCAGCAGGCGCCTCAGGTCGCTGAACTCGCGCAGTGCCGCTCCACGGCGGCCGGCGGCCGCATAGAGGCTTACCAGGTCCGCGCGGGAATCCTCCGCCAAGGGGTCCAGCCGTACGGCACAACGCGCGTAGTCAATGGCGCGGGACAGGTCGCCGTTCCGTCGATACCATTCGACCAGGCGGCAGGCTGCACTGGAGATGCAGCCTGCCAGGCGCCGCCTCTCCGGCTCGATCCAGTCTTCATAGAAGCCGGGCAGCAGCTCCCCGCAGTAAAGGCCGAGAGCCCTCTCCAGAGCGTCCATGCTGTTCGCCCCTTCGCCCGTCGCTGCCTGGAGCTCCGCCTCCAGCGCGGCCGTGTCCGTTTGCACGCGATCCGGATCCAGCCTCACGCTGACGCGATCTGTATACAGCGCGCCGGCAGGCAGGGCGTTCTTGCGCAGCCAGGAGAGCGCGATGTTCAGCCTGTGGCGGGCGGCCTCCGGATCGTCGTCCGGCCAGAGCTGCTCTATCAGCAGGTCACGCGGAAATGTGCGTCCGCAATGGTACGCGAGGAGGGCGAGGAGGGAGGCGGTCTTCCGCGTGCGAAAGCGGTCAACGGCCTGGCGGTCAAGATGGACCACCATGCCGCCAAGGAGCTGGATGCGACAGGAAGGGATCATGCGAATTACTTGCCCATGGGAGATGCGGCCGCGTACACTGCTCAGCTCGCGGCCGTCCGCGCCAACGAGTCTACCGTACTCCCTCAGGGGGCCGCTCTCCTGCTTTGCAGTTGTCTTCCGGCAGAGAGTGCGAGGACGATTCTAGAGGGAATTCCTGTGCAATTTAGCCAATAGCAATCAAGAGGAGCGGTATCCAACGGATTCCGCATCTGCAGCCACCAAGAGGTAGATATGCCATTCAGATACTTGCAGCGGCCAGCGTACCCAGCAGCGTTGTTCCTTGCTCTGCCGATCCTGTTGTTCGGCTGCGGCGGCGGTGGTGGCGGCCCCACGACGACTCCCGTACATGTGGACATCCAGTGGCCCGCCCGAAGCCGGCAGGTCAACGCGGTATCGTCTGCCCTGTCAGCCACTGTCACCCTGAAGGGCGCCAACCCGGACGGGAGCGACTTTGCGTTCATTGTGAACCGCGACACGACTCCTGCCGCCTACACGCGAACGGAGGTGTCACCGGGTCCTGCCCGAACCGGCACGTGGGAGCTCCAGGCGCGGTTCTATACGCAGCCGGGAAGCAGTGGATCCGTGGTGGGTACGGCAGACGCACAGGTACTCCTCCGACCGGATGGGACTCTGGCAAAACCGGACGGAAGCGCGCTCGGGTCCATAGATACGGTGGGTACCGCTGCGACCGTGTTCATCGCACCGTTCCAGCGTATCGTAACCGGTCAGACAGCCGACCTAGACGTGACCGCGACGGATACGTCCAACAACGTCCTGGCCATAACACCGGGATCCATCTTCTACCAGGTGACCGCGGGAACGGACAACCTCCAGGTGGTGAACGGCCAGTTGAAAGGGCTCGCGTCCGGCCAGGCGATGGTAACCGCCACGGTGGACGGTAAGGCGAGTCCGCCACAAACAGTATTCGTCTCCGCAGACATCCATATACAAACTTTGCAGCTTTCGGCAAACGATATCATCTACGATGCCGCAAGGCAGAAGATATACGCGAGCGTGCCCAGCAACATGGGCGGATCCCTGGGCAACACAATAACGGTGATCGATCCCGCAAACGGAACCGTGGGGCCATCCATCCCTATCGGAAGTGAGCCGGCCAAGCTTGCCATCTCTGACGACGACCAGTTCCTCTACGTGGGATTGAACGGGGCCGCCGCCATTCGCCGCGTGAACCTGGCGACCATGTCGCCGGACATACAGTTCAGTCTCGGGAGCGACCAGTTCCTTGGCCCCTACTATCCGGGAGATATCGCCGTCATGCCCGGCAGCCCGCACACAGTGGCGGTCTCTCTTCGCAGGCTCGGCGTCAGTCCAGCCTTTGGAGGGGTAGCGATTTACGATGACGGCGTGCGGCGGCCGACGGTGGTAGGCTCCTATCCAACCGAGATCGATTCCATCGCGTTTGGAGCGACTGCTTCGCGTCTCTATGGATACAACAACGAGACGACGGGATACGAGTTCACCCGGATGAATGTGGACGCCAATGGGGTCACAGCCCAGGACAGCACGGGGAACCTCCTTCAGGGATTCAACGTTCAGATACTCTTTGCCGGAGGATCGGTCTACTCGTCCAACGGCAGAGTTATTGATCCGGAGGCCCGCACCGTAGTCGGCACCTACGAGCTGGGCAGCGCTGGATTCTCTGGCGTGTCGTTCTTCCCGGACCCAGCGCTCAATCTTGTTTACTTTGTGACGAGCGAGTTCCAGAGCTCAATCGCCACGCTGGAGGTTTTCAACGCCAAGTCGTTCGTGCAGGTATCCCGAGCAGACATACCGATTACGGCCGGCTCACCCGAGCCAAATCACATGCCCGGGTTAGTAAAGTGGGGACAGAACGGGCTGGCGTTTAACACTAACCGCGGGGAAGTCGTATTATTGTCGCCCATTCCTACGCAATAGCGTGCACGCTTCCATCAGAAGCTGCCGGAGCCGGTGCCGGAGAAGGAGCCGGAGCTGGTGTCAGCCGCCGGCGCGGCGCTGCTGGTATCTATCGGGGCAGAGGCGGCGGCG